>NZ_JBSFYP010000043.1:0-56612 GCF_053599835.1 Micromonospora sp. NPDC005163 | reverse complement strand
CTCCGCTACCTCCTGCTCACCTTCCCCACAACCCCGGTGTGCCCGGCCCCCCCGTCCGCGCCCCCGACCCAGCCGCTTTATAACGCCCCCCGATATACCTTCGTCTCCGATATATTGAGGCGGTGGAAACACCGCTGCGCGAACCCACCTTCCTGATCCTCACCGCGCTCGCCGCCGAGCCAATGCACGGCTACGGGCTGATCGGTGAGGTCGCCACCCTCTCCGACAACCGCGTGTCCCTCCGCCCCGGGACGCTCTACGGGGCGCTCGACCGGCTGGTCGACGCCGGCCTCGTCGAGGTCGACCGGGAAGAGGTGGTGGACGGCCGGCTGCGCCGCTACTACCGGCTCTCCCCCGCTGGCGACGCCACGCTGAGCGCCGAGACCGAGCGGCTGCGCCGCAACGTCGAAGCCGCCACCGCGCGGCTGTCCAAGCGGACTCGCGCCGCCCACCCGATCACCCCGCGCACGGCCGGAGGGCTGGCATGAACGACCTGGAACGCCGTTACCTCCGGCTGCTGCGCATTTACCCCGCCGACTACCGGCGCGCCCGCGGCGCCGAAATCGTCGGCACCTACCTGGACCTGGCCGCACCCGGTCGGCGTTGGCCCTCGCCCGCGGACGCCGCGGACGTCCTGCGCGGCGGGCTCCGCCAGCGGGTGCGCGCTGCCGGCGCGGCCGACCTGGTGCCAGGCGTACGCCTCGCGGCTGTCCTGGCCCTCCTCGCCGCCACCTCGCTCGCCGGGGTCTGGGCGGTGCTGGAGCTACGCCCCGCTCCGCCCGGCTTCGGCGAGCCAGCCGCCGGGCCGTTCGTCTCGCTCGGCATCATGGCGTGGACCGCCTGGCTGCTCGCCGCGGTGGTGCATGCCCTGACGCCCGGTCGGTGGACCCGGCGCGCCATCACGCTCGCGGTGCTCCTCACGGTCGCACTCGTCCCCGCCGCCGCACTCACCGGCCTGCCGCGCCCGCCGCTGTTCGTGCTGCTACCGCAGGTCGCGTTGGGCCTGGTCGCGCTCGGCGCATCCGACGGGCTGCCGGCGCCGCTGCGGGCGGTGCCGCTGGTCGCCGCTGGCGCCGCCAGCCTCGCGGGGACGAATCTGTTGCCCCCGGACGTGTTCGCCTCGAGCTACTACACCTGGACCGTGGTCCCGGTTCTGCCGAGCGCCGCCGTGGCGGTGCTCGCCGTGGTGGTGCTGCTCGGCGCGGGGCTGGTGCTGCGCCGCGACCACCGGGGCGGCTGGGCCGGCCTGATCCTGCTCACACCGGTGGGCCTGCTGGCCCTGCAGCCGCTGGCGGGGGCGGCGGACGGCCTGCCGAGCAGGCTCGTCCCGAGCTGGGCGGCGCTCGCCGCGACGGCTGTCCTGGTCGCGTTGGTCGGCCCCGCCCTGCTGCCGCTGGCGCTCGCCCTGCGCGCCCGACTGGCCCGACCCCGCGCCTCCTGCCCTGCCTGCGGCGCCCGCCGCTAACCTCATGATCAGCGCGGTCGGGGATGCTGGCGCAGGGCGCGCAGGAGCACAGTCAGGAGTAGGGCGGTCATCGCCACGGCGCCGGGGGCCTTGGTGAAGCGGGCCAGGTTGGTGCCGTCGGGTAGTGCGAGGAAGGCCGCCACGGCCGCCGGCAGCACGAACCACGTCGTCCGCATGGCGGTGAGGGCGAGCAGCGCCAGCGGCCAGGTCGCGTACCAG
The DNA here is from genome assembly GCF_053599835.1 of Micromonospora sp. NPDC005163. Lineage (NCBI taxonomy): Bacteria > Bacillati > Actinomycetota > Actinomycetes > Micromonosporales > Micromonosporaceae > Micromonospora > Micromonospora sp. NPDC005163. Next base: position 54,928 of record NZ_JBSFYP010000043.1, on the reverse strand, counting down.
GGGTGGAAGACCGGGGACAGGACGACGGTGGCGACCAGCGCCAGCGCCGCGCCGTGCAGCGCCACCCGGGGGCGGGTCGCGTCGATCCGGGCCACCCGGACGTCGTTCGACGCGCGCAGCGTCCGCCAGGCCCGCCACCAGAGCACCACCAGCACTCCGGCGAGCAGCAGCAGCGCGACCGCCCGGACCACCGGCACCGCCGCCGGGCCCCCGCCGACCAGCGCGCCCGCGTAGTCGACGACGAAACCGACCGCAGTGGGCGGCGACGTCCACTGCTCGGAGTCCCCGCTGTGGGTCAACCCGCCCACCCAGCCGAACCCGAGGCCGGACAGCGCCGAGGTGACCAGCAGCGCGGCGAGCAGCCCGCCGGCCAGCCACCCGCCGTCGCGCAGCAGCGCCCGCACGGTGTACCGGCCGTGCACCGCGGCCAGCGCGGCGAACGGCACCACCACCACGGCACTCGCCTTCACCGTCACCGCCAGCCCGAGCAGCGCCCCGGCGAGCAGCAGCGCCGCAGGTCGGCCCGGCCGGCGGATCACCACCAGCAGCCCGCACAGCAGCAGGCCCAGCATCACCGCGTCGTTGTGCGCGCCGGCCACCAGGTGCACCCCGACCAGCGGGCTGGCCAGCGCCAGCCAGGCGGCCCGTCGGGTCGGCACCCCGGCCGCGCGGGCCAGCGCGGGCAGACAGAACGCGGCCAGCAGCAGGCCCGCCACCGCGATCACCCGCAGCAGCACGATCGCCCCGGTGAGCCCGCCGCCGAGGCCGACCGCGAGCGCCGCGAGCAACACGAAGACCGGCCCGTACGGGGCGGGGGTGTCCCGCCAGATCGACGCCACGGTGTCCAGCCACGGGCAGCCCGCCGCCGCCACCGGAGTGGCGTACGGGTCGAGGCCGTGCGCGTACGTCCAGCCCTGGCAGGCGTACGAGTACACGTCCCGGCTGCCCAACGGCGGCGCGAGCAGCAGCGGCAACGCCCACAGGCCGGCGGTGACGTACGCCCACCGCGTCGACGGCGCGCCCTCGCGCAGCGACCACCACGCCCCGACCAGCAGTGCGGTGCCGCCCAGCCAGCAGATCAGCGTCGCCTGGCCGCCCGGGGAGCGCCAGATCGACACCGGCGTCGCGCCCAGCGGGGCGTCGGCCAGCGCCCCGCCGAGGTACCCGGCAACGGCGAGCAGGGCCGCGCCGGCCAGGCCGCCGTACCGGGCGGCACGCGCCGTCAGCGGACCGGGAGCGGCGGATGGTGGTGGGGCGCCGGGAGCGGTCACCGGCGCACCTTCCCTCAGTCGGCGGCGACCGGCTGGCGGGCCGCCCGAGCCGACCGTACCAACCGGATGACCACCACGATCACCAACAGCGTCATCAGCGGCGCCCCGACCGACTTGGTGTACCGGGGCAGGCCGGTGCCATCGGGCAGCACCAGGAACGACGCGACCAGGGCCACCACGGTGAACCACCGGGTCCGCCGGGCGGTGGCCGCCAGCACGAACAACGGCCAGGTCCAGTACCAGGGATGCACCACGGGAGAGAGCGCGACCGTGAGGGCGAGCGCGAGGCCGGCGTAGAACAGCGGATCGCGGGTGCGAGCCCGCCACCAGAGCCAGACCAGGAGTACGGCCAGGAGCACGACGGCGATCCCGCGCGTCACCGGCAGCGCGTCAACGTGCCCGCCGAACAGCGCCGCGACAATGCCGACCGTCTGTCCGACCGCTGTCGGCGGGGATGTCCACGCGACGGCGGCGCCTCCCTGGGACAACCCGCCGACCCAGCCGAAGTCCAGCCCACCGGCGGCGGTCACGCCCACAACGGTGGCGACCGCGCCGCCGACCACCCAGCCGCCGTCGCGGATCAGAGTCCGGATCCGGAACGGCCCGGCGGTGGCCGCCAGCGCGGCGAACGGCACCACCACCACGGCGGTGACCTTGATCGCCACCGCGACACCGAGCAGCACCCCGCCAACCAGCAGCAGCCCACGCCGTCCCGGCCGGGACGCCACCACGGCCAGCCCACCGACCAGCGCGGCGAGCATCAGCACGTCGTTGTGTGGGCCACCGATCAGGTGCGCGGCGACCAGCGGGCAGCCCAGCGCCAGCCACACCGCCCGCTTGGCCGGCACGCCGGCTCGACGAGCCAGCGCCGGCAGTGCCCACGCGCTCAACACCACCCCGACCAGCGACAACGCCCGGAACAGCACGATGCTGGCGGTCAGCGAACCGGCGACCTTGACCACCGCACCCGCGATGAGCACGAACAGCGGACCGTACGGCGCCGGGGTGTCCCGCCAGATGTAGGAGACCGTGTCCAGCCAGGGACAGGGCAGGGCGGAGACACCCTGCTCGTACGGGCTGATGCCGCCGACGAAGCTGGCGCCCTGGCAGGCGTACGCGTACACGTCCCGGCTGCCGGTGGGCGGCGCGACGAGCAGCGGCAGCAGCCAGAGCGCCACGGTGACCAGGGCCCAGCGGGTCGACGGCCCCCCGTCGCGCAGAGCCCACCAGGCGTATGCCATCAGGCCGATGCCGACCGCCCACGCGGCGAGGATCAGCGGTCCGTTCGGACCCTGCCAGATGCTGACCGGGGTGCTGCGCAGCGGGCCGCCGGGAAACGCGCCCCCGAGGAAGGCGGACAGCGCGAGCAGCGTCGAGCCGGCCAGGCCGGTCCAGCGCGCGAGGTGGTGAGGCACGTCCGACATGCTGCCAGCCCGTCGGCGGGGAGCCGACGGCAGGCACCCGGCCGGAGTGCGTCCCCGGCCGGTCAGCAGTGGTTCGCCGGTGCGAGGCCGCTGGAGATCGAGTAGTCACCGGCGGCGCGAACCCGCACCTCGGTCCACCCGTTCGCGCCGGGCCGCACGCAGCCGTCCGGGCCGGTGAGCGACAGCCAGCGCGACCAGCGGACCCGAACCAGCACGTCGCCCGGCGCGGCGGTCAACCGGACCGAGCCCCGGTCTGCGGCGACGAGCTGGCCCGGGTCCCCGACCAGCGGAGTCGGATCGACCACGGCATACATCCGCCAGGTCGGATCACGCCAGACCTCCCGCAGGTACGGCAGGCCGGTGCGGATCAGCTCGGCCTCGTCGCGGCCCCAGCGGTCCGCGGGAGCGTCCGCGAGCACCACGTAGGTCACCGCCACGTCGCGTAACCAGTGTTCGTAGGTCTCCGCGCTCAGGCCGCCGTCGTAGAACAGCGCATTGCGATCGCTGTCGACCTGGCGTTCCCAACCGCGGGCCAGCGGCACGGTCGGCGGCAGGTACGCGGACTCCCAGTGGTCCCGCAGCGGCACCACCTCGACCCGCCCGACCGGCTGCCGCCGCTCCAGTTCCGCGACGAGCGGCCGGTAGAACGCCGCGGCGCTCTCCGCGGCGCCGGCCCGGACGACGTCGCTCACCATCACCGGGGGCTGCCACCACACGGTCGCGGCGAGCAGCCCGGCCAGCCACGGCCCCGGAAGCGGGGCGTACCCGGCCAGCACGGGCAGGGCGAAGAGCATCGGCAGGCGCAACGCGTTGGAACCGATCGGGCTGGGCACGTAGTAGGCCCCGACCAGGAGCAGCACCGTGAGCACCGCGCCGACGCGCAGCACCCGGCGACGACGGGGCAGCACGACGCCCACCAGCACCGCGAGCGCGACGTTGATCCGCATCGACTCAGCCGAGTAGGGCTGGGTGCCTCCGTTGCCGAAGAACAACGCGATCGGAGCCAGCGTGACCGCGGGTGCCACGGCCAGGACGACGCCCTCCGCCAACGGTCGCTCCGCCCGCCAGCCACCCGGCAGTGGGCGGCCCGGCCCGTCACCGCGGCGCAGGGCGGCCAGCAGCAACGCCCCGCCGGCCAGCCCGGTGAACAGGCCGGCGACCGGGCTCGCGGCCGTCGCCAGGGCGGCGCAGGCGGCGGCGAGCGCCAGCCGTACCGAACGCGGTGGACGCTCCGCGCTGACCGCGCAGAGCGCCAGCAGCCCGAACGTCAGCCCCACGGCGAAGGTGATCCGGCCGCTCGCCAGGTTGCCGACCAGCACCACGGCACCGAGGACGCCGGCCAGCAGCGGCCGGCGAGCCCGATTCCGGTGGAACAGCCAGCCCAGCGCGGCCGCGCCGAGCACGGCGGCCACGGCGCCCAGCGGACGCACGCCCATCAGTGCGCCCAACCGGGCCGTGAACAGGCTGTAGCCGTACTGGTTGACGCCGCCGTACCAGCCGAGGTCGAGGGGCGTGGCACCGTACCGGTCGGCGAACTCGGCACGGGCCACCTGGGCGGCGAGGTCGGTGCCCATCCGCGGCGCGAGCAGGAACACGGCCGCGAGCAACACCGCGACCCCGGCAGCCGGCGCCCAGACCGCGTACGGGGATCGGGCGCGTCCGGTCCGCCGGCCGGCCGGTGTACCGGTCGGCTGGGTCAGCGCGTCAGGCATCGAGGACCCGTTCCGCCGCGGCGCGGGAGCGGCGGCCCGTGCGCAGGTACTCGTCGAGGAACTCCCCCGGGTCGTCCCGGCCGAGCAGCGCGACCACCCCGGCCAACTCGACCCCGTGCCGGGGCAGTTGGTCGCCGGCCCGACCACGGACCAGCATCAACGCGTTACGGACCTGCGCGGCCAGGGACCAGCCGGCCGCCATCTCGGCGGCGTCCGCCGGGTCGATCAGGCCGGCCCGCTCGGCGGCCGCGAGCGCGTCGAGGGTACGCGTGCCGCGCAGCGCGGGGACCGCGCCGGCGTGCCGGAGCTGGACCAGCTGCACCGCCCACTCCACGTCGGCCAGCCCGCCGCGGCCCAGCTTGGTGTGGGTGGCCGGGTCGGCGCCGCGGGGCAGTCGCTCGGTCTCCACCCGGGCCTTGATCCGGCGGATCTCGACGACCTGCTCGCGGGTGAGCCCCTCGGCCGGGTAGCGCACCGGGTCGATCAGCGCCTCGAACTCGGCGCCCAGGTCGGCGTCACCGCAGACGAACCGGGCGCGCAGCAGCGCCTGGGCCTCCCACACGCGCGACCAGCGGGCGTAGTACTGGGCGTAGGCGGCGAGGCTGCGCACCAAGGGGCCCTGCCGGCCCTCGGGGCGCAGGTCGGCGTCGACGCCGAGCGGCGGGTCGGGCGCGGGCACGCCGAGCAGCCGGCGCAGCTCCTCGGCGATCGCGTGGGCGGCGGCGCTGGCCGCGCTCTCGTTGCTCCCGGCGGGCGGGTCGTAGACGAAGAGCACGTCGGCGTCGGAGAGGTAGTTCGACTCGTACCCGCCGAGCCGGCCCACGCCGATCACCGCGAACCGCAGTCCGGGCGGTGCCGGCTGGCTGGCCTGGGCGGCTCGCAGCGCGGCGGCCAGGGTGGCGTCGGTGACGTCGGCGAGCGCCGTGCCGACGGCGGTGATGTCGGCCAGCCCGGGGGCCGGCCGGGTTCCGCCGTCCGTACGGGTGGGGGTGGGCGCGAGCGAACCGGCCCGGCAGAGCACGTCGGCGCACGCCACCCGGACCAGCTCCCGGCGGCGCAACGCGCGCACCGCCCGGGTGGCCTCGACCGGGTCGGTGTGCCGGGCCGCCGCCGCGAGAAACCCCTCCCGGAGCACCTCGCGTGGGCGGGGCGCCAGCTCGTTCTCCTCGGCCAGCAGCCGCAGCGCCTCCGGATCCCGCGCGAGCAGGTCGGCGGCGTACCGGGAGAGGGCGAGGACCCGGGCCAGCCGTCGGGCGACCGGGCCACCGTCGCGCAGCAGCCGCAGATACCAGGGGGTGCTGCCCAGCTTGTCGGAGACCTGTCGGTAGTTGAGCAGCCCCCGGTCCGGCTCCGGCGCGTCGGCGAACTCGCTGAGCAGGACCGGCAGCAGGGTCCGCTGGATGGCCGCGGTGCGGCTCACCCCTCCGGTGAGGGCCTGGAGGTGGCGCAGCGCCCCGGCCGGGTCGGCGAAGCCGAGGATCTCCAGCCGGTGCCGGGCCGCCTCCGGGGTGAGCCGCAGCCCGTCGGCCGGCACCCGGGCGACCGACTCCAGCAGCGGTCGGTACAGCAGCTTGGCGTGCAGCCGGCGTACCTCGGCGGCGTGCGTCACCCACTCGGCCCGGAAGGCTTCCACGGCGCTGCGCCCCGGCGTCGCCGTGTAGTCCAGCGCGGCGGCGAGCCAGCGCAGCGCGGCCGGCTCGGTGGGCACGGTGTGGGTGCGCCGCAGGCCCTGCAACTGGAGTCGGTGCTCGATGCCGCGCAGGAAGCGGTAGCCGCGCAGCAGCGCCTCGCCGTCGGCACGACCGACGTAGCCGCCGGCGACGAGCGCGCGTAACGCCGGGATGGTGCCGGGCACCCGCAGCGTCTCGTCGCCACGACCGTGCACGAGCTGCAACAGCTGAACGGCGAACTCGATGTCGCGCAGCCCGCCGGAGCCGCGCTTGATCTCGCGCTCCAGCTCCTTCGGCGGGATGTTGTCGATGATCCGGCGCCGCATCGCTCGGACGTCCTCGACCGCCTCGGGCCGTTCCGCCGCTCGCCACACCAGCGGCGCGAGCTGGTCGATCCACTCCTTCGCCAGCGGCAGGTCACCGGCGGCCGGGCGGGCCTTGAGCAACGCCTGGAACTCCCAGGTGCGCGCCCACCGGCGGTAGTAGGCCAGGTGGCTCGCGAGGGTCCGCACCAGCGGGCCCCGGTTGCCCTCCGGACGCAGCGCCGCGTCCACCGGCCAGGCGACCAGCCCGCAGATGTGGATCAGCCGGGTCGCCACCAGGGTGGCGGCGGAGAGGTCGGCGTCCTCGGCGGCCACGAAGATGACGTCCACGTCGGAGACGTAGTTCAGCTCGTCGCCGCCGCACTTGCCCATCGCCACCACGGCCAGCCGGGGCCGCGCGGTGCCCGCGGGCAGCTCCGCGACCGCGACCTCGTACGCCGCGGCCAGCGTCGCGTCCGCCAGCGCCGAGAGCGCGGCCATGGTCTGCTCCAGGCCGCGCCCGCCGGTCAGGTCGGCCGCCGCGATCCGCAGCAGGGCCAGCCGGTACGCGGACCGCAGCACCGCCACCGGGTTGCCGTCGCCGGCCGGCTCCAGCCGCCCCTCGGCGGTGGGGGCGAGCCCGTCCGGGGCGGTGCGCAGCGCCGCGTAGTGCTCGGGGTGGGCCACCAGATGGTCGCCGAGCGCCGACGAGGCGCCGAGCACCGCGATCAGCCGCCGCCGCAACCCGGAGTCGGCGTGCAGCTCCGCGAGCAGCGGCGACCCGGGGTCGGTCACGCCGGGCGCGGTGCCGCCGTTCGTGCGGCGTTCGGCCTCGACGATGCGGTGCAGCTGGCGAAGCGCCAGGTCCGGGTCGGCGGCCCGGGACAGCGCGGCGAGCAGCTCCACGGCCGGCTCGTCGACCGGCTCCTGCTCCGCCGGCCGCCACAACCGCAGCCCGTCCGGGCCGAGCAGGTCGGCGGCGCGCGCCCCGCCGTCGCCCTCGGCGGTGCCGAAGCCGTACCGGGCGAGCCGGCCCGACGCCCTGGTCGGCCGGCTCATCAGTGCCCGAGCAGCGGCAGGCCACGCCGCACGGTGCTGTCGTCCAGCTCACCGAGGGCCAGCGCGGCGAACCGGGCGGCGAACGGCTGCCAGACCTCCTCCACGTCGACCATCACCGAGGCGCAGGCCGCGACCACCAGCTCCGGGTCGTAGCCCAGGTCGGCGAGGAGCGTCGAGTCGGCGGCCCAGTCGGCGATCATCGCGGTGTCGCACTCGATGTGGAACTGCAGCCCCCAGGCCCGGTCACCGAGCCGGAACGCCTGGTTCGGGTAGCGGGTGGAGGCGGCCAGCAGGGTGGCGCCTCGGGGCAGCTCGGTGATCTCGTCCGAGTGCCACTGGAGCACGTCCGGGATCAGCGGCACGTACCGGAAGAGCGGGTCGTTCTCTGCGGCGTCCCGCCGGCCGACCACGCCGGGGCCGATCTCCGGCCCGGACGGGCTCCGCTCGACCAGCCCGGCGTGCGCGGCGGCGAGCAGCTGCGCCCCCAGGCAGACGGCCAGCGTGGGCACCCGGTGGCGGACCGCCTTGCGCAGCAGCCCCTCCACCGCCGGGAACCAGGGTGCGCCGGGCGAGCCGTCCGGCAGCGGGTACGCCTGCTGCTCGCCGCCGAGCACCACGAGCGCCGCGTACCCCTCCAGGTCGGCGGGGAGCTCGTCGCCGGCGTGCGGGCGGACCACCCACAGCTCCAGCCCAGCCTCGGTCAGCCATTCGCCCAGTCGGCGCAGGTCGTCCGACGGGTCGTTCTCGATCACCAGCGCGGTTGCCACCCGTCGAGGCTAGCCGGTGCGCCGCCGGGCGCCACGCCCCGCCACGGCCCCGCGCTCTCCGCCCCCGCCAACGTGCGCCGACCCGGCGCAGCGGGGTCGATAGGCTCTGCGGTTGTGATCAGCGAGGACCTGACCGTCATCCGCCCGCCCGCGCTGCGCCCGGGCGACACGGTGCTGCTGGTGTCGCCGTCCGGGCCGACCTCGCCGCAGCGGGTGGCCCGTGGGATGGAACTGCTCACCGGCTGGGGCCTGCGGCCGGTGCCGGCGCCGAACGCGTACGCCCGGCAGGGCTACCTGGCGGGCGCGGACGAGCTGCGCGCCGCCGACCTGAACGCCGCGTTCGCCGACCCGCAGGTGCGCGGGGTGATCTGCACCCGTGGCGGATACGGGGCCCAGCGGGTGGTGGACGCCATCGACATGGCCGCGGTCCGCCGCGACCCGAAGGTGGTGGCGGGCTTCTCCGACATCACCGCGCTGCAGTTCGCGCTCTGGCGGGGCGCCCGGCTCGCCGGGGTGCACGGCCCGGGGGCGGCCTGGCGGGATGAACGCACCCCGCTGCGCTCGGCCGAGTCGCTGCACGCCGCGCTGATGACGACCGAACCGGTGACGGTCACCGCGGTGGCCGGCGAGGAGACCTATCCGGTCCGCGTCCCGGGTCGGGCCACCGGCACCCTGCTCGGCGGCAACCTGTGCATGATCGCCGCGTCGATCGGCACGCCGGACCTGCCCGACCTGACCGGGGCGGTGCTGTTGATCGAGGACGTGCAGGAACCTCCGTACAAGGTCGACCGGATGCTCACCCACCTGCGCCGGGCCGGCGCGCTGGACGGGTTGGCCGGGGTGGCGGTCGGCCAGTTCACCGACTGCGCCGACGGCTGGGACACCACGATCGTCGACGTACTCGGCGAACGCCTCGGTGGCCTCGGCGTACCGGTGCTCGGCGGACTGCCGATCGGCCACGGCCCCGGCCAGCTGACCGTCCCCGTCGGCACCCAGGCCACCCTCGACACCACCACGGCCACCCTCACCGTCTCCCCCGCCGTCGCCTGACCCGCTCCCCTCGCCCGCGTCACAAGGTGAAGCGGGCCAGGTGGCCGTTCTCCAAGGCTGCGTAGATGCTGCCGTCGGGGGCGACGGTGAGGCCGTGCGGCTCGGAGTTCGGGGTGGGCAGCTCGTAGGTGTCGACCCGGCCGGTCGGGTCGACGTGGCCGATGCGGTTTCCGGCCCACTCGGTGAACCAGGCGCCCCCGGACGGATCGGCGACGATGCCGTGCGGCCGGGCCGTCCGGTCCGGCAGCGGGTACTCCTCGATCTGACCGTCGGGGCTGATCCGCCCGACCTGACCGGCCCCGATCTCCACGAACCAGAGCGCCCCGTCCACGCCCGCGGTGATACCGACCGGTGCGGCGCGCTCGGTGGGCAACGGGTGCACCCGTACGGCGCCGTCCATGCCGACCCGGGCGATCGCGTTCGCCTGGTTGAGGGTGCACCAGACGGCGTCGTCCGGGCCGGCCGCCACCATCGAGGCGAACGCCCCGGAGACCGGCAACGGCACCTCGGTGACCACCCCGTCGGTGCTCACCCGTCCGACGGTGTCGGAGTTCATCCCGGCGTACCAGAGGGCGCCGTCCGGGCCCGCGGCGATGCCGCACGGGCCGGTGCCCGCCGGCAACGCGACCTCGCGCTGCTCCCCGTCGGTGGTGATCCGGCCGATCCGGTCGTCCCCGGAGCGGGTGAACCAGAGCGCGCCGTCCGGACCGGACGTGACGATCAAGGGCCGGCTGCCCGGATCGCCGGCCGCCCAGCGGCGCACCGAACCATCCACGTCCACCCGGGCGATCGCGCCGGCGTGGACCAGGGTCAGCCATAGGGCCTCGTCGGGGCCGGTGGTGATGCCGTACGGCCCGGCCTGCGGGTCGGTGATCGGGAGTTCCCGGATCGGTGTGGACGTCACGAGAGGCTGCCTTCCGTCGGTGGATCCCGGTCGACCGGGCCCGCACGGCTCGGCCCACCCGGGGCACGGCGAGGAACCACCCTCACCCATCGGGCGTACCGAGGCAACCCGTTTGTCCGACTCGGCGGGCCGGATTGCCAGCTGGCGGACAGCTTCGGCACGGGTTCCACCCAGCCGGGCTGGTCACTGTCGGTGATGACATCGCAGCACCACCGAGAATCTGGAGGAGAGCATGTCCCGCACCATCCGCAAGAAGCACCTGCTGGCCGGTCTGGCCACCGCCGGCGTCCTCGGCGTGGGGATCGCGGCCCCGACGATCGCGTTCGCCGCGGACGCCACGTCGACGCCGAGCGCCAGTAGCACCGCCGACGGCCCGGGCACGAAGGCCGACCGGCAGGGCGAGTTCGCCGAGGCGCTCGCCAAGGAGCTGGGCGTCTCCCCCGACAAGGTGACCGCCGCGCTGGAGAAGGTCCGCGAGCAGCAGCGCGCTGACCGGCCGGAGCGGCCGTCCACCGAGGACCGGCAGGCCGCGCTCAAGGAGCGGCTCGACCAGGCGGTCAAGGACGGCAAGCTCACCCAGGAGCAGGCCGACGCGATCACCAAGGCCGTCGAGGCCGGTGTCTTCCCCGGCCCGGGCGGCCACCGCGGTCCGGGTGGTCACGGCGGGCCGGGCGGACACGGCGGCCCCGGCGGTACGGCCGGCAGGTGACCGTCGGCGGCCCCGCCCGACCGGGCGGGGCCGCCACCGACCAGACCGTCAGCCGGCGGGGGCGGGCGGGGGCGTGAACACGCCGAGGTGGTTGCCGGCCGGGTCGAGCAGATGGGCGAGGGTGAGCCCGCTCGGGGTCGTACGCGCCGCCACCAGCACCTTGCCGCCGGCCGCCTCGGCCCGCTGGCAGGTCTGGGCCACGTCGGCGACCTCGGCGTAGAACACGGCGTAGTTCGGCGACGTCCCGTCGGTCGCCCGGATCGCCCCGCCGATTCCGGTGTCGCCACCGGCGCCGGTCACCCGGTAGGACCCGCCGTTGGCCGCGCCCTGCTCCTCGAAGGTCCAACCGAACAACTCGCCGTAGAAGCGCTCCGCCTCCTCCGGCCGATCGGTGCCGATCTCGAACCAGGTGATGGGCGTCGTGGACATCTGCTGCCTCCAGGTTTCCCGTGCCGGCCGTGCGGCCGTCGTCAGGAGCAGTCTCGGGGCCGTCCGCGACACCGTCCTGTCGGTGTTTCCGGATCACCCGACGGGGTCCGCGCCGGCCGGGCCGTGCCCGACGCGACCCGCGCCGTCGGTCTCAGACCAGGCTGAGCCGTCGGACCCGCTCCTGCGGGATGTCGAGATCCGCCGGGCGCAGCTCCCGGGCCACCACCTCGGGCAGTGCCCGCACGCCCCGGATCCGGTCAGTGCGGAAGCAGCGCAGCTCGTCGCGCAGCCGGCACCAGGCGAGCAGGTACCAGTGTCGAGGGTTGCCGAGGTAGCCGAGCGGCTCGACGTCGCGTGCCGAATCAGCGCCGTCGCGGTTCGCGTACCGGATGCGCAGCACCCGCCGCGCTGCGACCGCGTCGGCGACGATGGCCGGGACGGGCGTGGCCGGCCCGTCGCCGATCAGGTGCACGCGGCCGGCGAGCCGGTGCGCCTCGGCCGCGTCGGCGGCCGGCAGGACCGCCACCAGCTTGCGCAGCGCGGTGGCACCGGGCCCGGCGAACGGCGTGCCGGCGAGCCGGTGCAGCGCGACGGCCATCGCCACCGCCTCGGCGGCGGTGAGGTTGACCGGGGGCAGGGTGCGGGCGCGGTCCAGCACGTAGCCGCCGGTGCGCCCCGGCTCCGCCCAGATCGGCACGCCGGCCTCCTGCAGGGCGCCGATGTCGCGCTCGATGGTCCGGCTGCTCACCTCGAAACGCGCGGCCAGCCAGCGGGCGCTACGCGGCCGGGGCGACATCGCCCGCAGCTCCTCGACCAGGGCGTAGAGGCGGTCCGTGCGGTTCATGCCCGGCACGCTACGGCCGGGGTACGACGACCGCGCTCAGGCGATGCAGGCGCAGACGATCAGCGCCGCGCCGAAGTGGGTGGCCGCGCTGACCCGGGCCGCCGGGTGCGGCTCCGGCGAGCAGATGACCTCGCCGAGCTTGCCCGGGGTGAGCAGGTCGAGCACCACGAAGGCCAGCGCCATGATGGCCAGACCGAGCAGCCCGAACACCACGGTGGAGGCGAGCCCCTTGCCGAAGTCGCTGTAGCTGGTGAGGATCGCGGTGAAGACGATCCCGGCGATGCCCAGCTGGTTGGCGGCGAGCAGCAGCCCCGCGTTGGCGTTGCGGTCCACCCAGATCAGGTCCCGCAGGCGGCCGGGAGTGAGCAGGTCGACCAGCCCGAACCCGGCCGCCATCAGCCCCACGCCGACGACACCGAACAAGACGCTCTGCCAGGCACCGCTGAGCAGATCCTCCAGCACCGACTGCCTCCCGACTCTCCGCCCGGAGGGGTACCGGCGCGGTGATCGAGACGATAGCGGCAGCGCGCAACGGCGTCAGCCCCCGTGGCTACAGCGCCAGGTAGCGCTGCCGCTCGTACGGGGTGACCTCGCGGCGGTACTGCTCCCACTCGGCTCGCTTGTTGCGCAGGAAGAAGTCGAAGACGTGCTCGCCGAGCACCTCGGCGACCAGCTCGGACCCGGCCATCACGTCGATCGCCTCGGCGAGGTTCTCCGGCAGCGCCTCGTACCCCATCGCCCGCCGCTCGGCGTTGGTCAGCGACCAGACGTCGTCCTCGGCGCCCGGCGGCAGCTCGTAGCCCTCCTCGATGCCCTTCATGCCGGCGCCGAGCAGCACCGCGAAGGCGAGGTACGGGTTGGCCGCCGAGTCCGGCGAACGGACCTCGACCCGGGCCGAGTTGGGCTTGCCGTAGGCCGGCACCCGGACCAGCGCGGACCGGTTCAGGTGCCCCCAGCAGACGTACGCCGGGCTCTCGGTGATCCGGTCCGGCAGGTGCTGCGGGAAGAGCCGCTTGTACGAGTTGACCCACTGGTTGGTGACCGCGGTGTACTCGCGGGCGTGCACCAGCAGGCCGGCGATGAACGACTTCGCCACCTTGGAGAGCTTCATCGGGTCGCCGTTGTCGTGGAAGGCGTTGCGCTCGCCCTCGAACAGCGACAGGTGGGTGTGCATGCCGCTGCCCGGCTGGTCGGTGAACGGCTTCGGCATGAAGCTCGCCTGCACGCCGGTGGAGAGCGCCACCTCCTTGACCACGTGCCGGAAGGTCATGATGTTGTCGGCGGTGGTGAGCGCGTCGGCGTAACGCAGGTCGATCTCCTGCTGGCCGGGGGCGACCTCGTGGTGGCTGAACTCCACCGAGATCCCGATCCGCTCCAGCGCCAGCACGCCCTGCCGCCGGAAGTCCCGGGCGACGGCGTGGGTGGTGTGCTCGAAGTAGCCGCCGGTGTCCACCGGAATGGGCACCGAGCCGTCCTGGGGGCCGTTCTCCAGCAGGAAGAACTCGATCTCGGGGTGGGTGTAGAAGGTGAAGCCCTTCTCGGCGGCCTTGGACAGCGCCCGGCGCAGCACGTGTCGCGGATCGGCCCAGGAAGGCCCCCCGTCGGGCAGCAGGATGTCGCAGAACATCCGGGCACTCTCGCCGCTGACCCCGCCCTCGAACGGGAAGACCTGGAAGGTCGTCGGGTCGGGCATGGCGACCATGTCGGATTCGAAGACCCGGGCGAAGCCCTCGATCGCCGAGCCGTCGAAGCCGATGCCCTCCTCGAAGGCTGCCTCCAGCTCGGCGGGCGCCACCGACACGCTCTTGAGCGTGCCCAGCACGTCCGTGAACCACAGCCGGACGAACCGGATGTCCCGCTCTTCCAGCGTACGGAGGACGAACTCCTGCTGACGGTCCACTTCCACCCCTCGCGACACCTGTTTGCCATCACCGGCCGGGCTGGCCGGGCCTGACCGACCAGTCTCCACGGGCCCGGTTACGCCGACGTTACGCCAACGCCCGGCCGCCGTCCTGCCGTGGCCGCCGAGGTGCCCGCGCGCGGACAGCGGCCCGACGTGAGCCGGCCGTCCGGTGGGTGGCCGAGCCCAGCGGCGCGTGGCCCGCATCTCCCGCCGGGCGCCGTGTCCGCCCCGAGCGGCTGGGGCAAGATGAGGGCATGCCCACCCTGCGTCTCGCCCTGTCCCAGGTCAACCCGAGCGTCGGCGACCTCGCCGGCAACGCCGACCTGGTCCGCAGCTGGACACGCCAGGCCGCCGACGCCGGCGCCCAGCTGGTGCTCTTCCCGGAGATGATGCTGACCGGGTACCCGGTCGAGGACCTGGTCTTCCGGCGTTCCTTCGTCGCCGCGTCCAGGGCCGCCCTGGAGCGGCTCGCCGCCGACCTCGCGGCAGACGGCCTCGGCGCGCTGCCGGTCGTGGTCGGCTACCTGGACGCCGACGGGCCGCCGCAGGTCAGCGGGGACGCCGAGCCGGGCCGGGGCGCCCGCAACGCCGCCGCCCTGCTGCACCGGGGCGCGGTGGCCGCCCGCTACTTCAAGCACCACCTGCCCAACTACGGCGTCTTCGACGAGGATCGCTACTTCGTCTCCGGCGACACGCTGACCGTCGTGCGGATCGGCGGGGTGGACGTCGCGCTGACCATCTGCGAGGACCTGTGGCAGGCCGGCGGCCCGTTCGCCGCCGCCCGGCAGGCCAGGGTCGGCCTCGTGGTCAACATCAACGGCTCGCCGTACGAGCTGAACAAGGACGACATCCGGCTGCCGCTGGTCCGCCGCCGGGCCGCCGAGGCCGGCGCCGCCATCGCGTACGTCAACATGATCGGCGGCCAGGACGAGCTGGTCTTTGAGGGCGACTCGATGATCGTGGGCGCCGACGGTGAGCTGCTGACCCGGGCCCCGCAGTTCGTCGAGCACCTGCTCGTGCACGACGTGGAGCTCCCGGCCGCCGCCGAGACACCGGCCGTGGAGGCCGTCGCGGACGCCATGCGGGTGGCGCACAGCACGGTGGACGTCATCCCGCCCACGCCGTCCGGGCCGCCCGCGATCGGCGGGTCGATCGAGCCGGTGGCCGACGAGGCCGAGGTGTGGCAGGCGCTGGTGCTCGGCCTGCGCGACTACGTCAACAAGAACCGGTTCCCGTCGGTGGTGCTCGGCCTCTCCGGCGGCATCGACTCCGCGGTGGTGGCCGCGCTCGCCGTCGACGCGCTCGGCCCGGACCGGGTGGTCGGGGTGTCGCTGCCCAGCCAGCACTCCTCGGAGCACTCCCGGGAGGACGCCGCCGACCTGGCCAAGCGCACCGGGCTGGATTACCGGGTGGAACCGATCCAGCCGATGGTGGACGGCTTCCTGGCCAACCTGTCGCTCTCCGGGGTGGCGGTGGAGAACCTTCAGGCCCGGGTACGCGGCGTGATCCTGATGGCCCTGTCGAACCAGGAGGGCCACCTGGTGCTGACCACCGGCAACAAGAGCGAGCTGGCGGTCGGCTACTCCACCCTGTACGGCGACTCGGTGGGCGGCTTCAACCCCATCAAGGACGTCTGGAAGACGCTGGTCTGGCGGCTCGCGAAGTGGCGCAACGCGGACGCGATGCGGCGGGGCGAGACCGCGCCGATCCCGGAGAACTCGATCGGCAAGCCGCCGAGCGCCGAGCTGAGCCCGGGCCAGCTGGACAGCGACACCCTGCCCGACTACGACGTGCTGGACCCGATCCTGATCGGATACGTCGACGGCGACCTCGGCCGGGACGGGCTCGTCGAGTCGGGCCACGACCCGGCGGTGGTGGACAAGGTGCTGCGGCTGGTGGATACCGCCGAGTACAAGCGACGGCAGTCCGCTCCGGGCGCGAAGATCTCGATGAAGGCGTTCGGGCGGGACCGTCGGCTGCCGATCACCAGCCGGTGGCGCGAGCACGGCTGAGTCGCCCGGGTGCGGTGGAGTGACATCTCGCACTGCGCCCTGCCGTCACCCCCTTCCGCGGTGCGACGATCGCTGCGGAACCCGGGGACCGCGCAGGCGGCCTCGAGGAAGGAGACAGTGATGGTGGAGTCCACTCCGAACGAGGTGACCGCCCTGTACGGCGGGCCGGCCACGCGACGAGTCCGTACCCGCGACCTCATCGCCGCCAAGGAGCGCGGCGAACGGTGGCCGATGCTCACCTCGTACGACCAGTACACGGCGGCGATCTTCGACCAGGCCGGAGTTCCGGTGCTGTTGGTCGGCGACTCGGCCGCGAACAACGTGTTCGGCTACGAGACCACCCTGCCGGTCACCGCCGACGAACTGCTCCCGCTGGTGCGGGCCGTCGTACGGGCGACCCGGCAGGCACTCATCGTCGGTGACCTGCCGTTCGGCTCGTACGAGGAGGGCCCGACCCAGGCGCTGCGCACCGCCGTCCGGTTCATGAAGGAGGGTGGCTGCCACGCGGTGAAGCTGGAGGGTGGCCGCCGCTGCGCCGCGCAGATCGCCGCGATCGTCGGCGCGGGTATCCCGGTGATGGCGCACATCGGTTTCACCCCGCAGAGCGAGCACACCCTGGGCGGTTACCGGGTGCAGGGCCGGGGCGACGCGGCCGACGAGGTGCTGGCCGACGCGCGGGCGGTGGCCGAGGCCGGCGCGTTCGCGGTGGTGCTGGAGATGGTGCCGGGTGAGGTGGCCAAGCAGGTCACCCACGAGCTGCCGATCCCCACGGTCGGCATCGGGGCGGGCCCGGCCACCGACGCGCAGGTGCTGGTCTGGCAGGACATGGCCGGCCTGCGTACCGGCAAGGCACCACGCTTCGTGAAGCGGTACGCGGATCTCGCCGGCGCCCTCACCGACGCCACCCGTCGATTCGCCGACGAGGTCCGCGGCGGCGAGTTCCCGGCCGCCGAGCACACCTTCTAGGACAGTGGGCGGCGCGGGCCGGCCGGCACGGCGTTTCCGCTCGCCGGCCGGCCCCGCCGCTGGGTCGGGGTCGCTGGGTCGCGGTCGCTGCCTCGCTGCCTCTCCAAACGACAGCGGCAGTCCAATCGATCAAGATGACTGAGATTGTCGTACACCTGTTCTAGTCTCTGGTCGTGGTCGAGGAGTTGGCGCAGGCGGAGGACGCGGTGGCGGCGTGCCTCGACGTGGCCACCTGGGCCGTCGCGGAGCACGACCTCGTCGCGGCGCTCGACGCCACACACCGGCTCGAGCAGCGCCTGGCGGCCGTCAAACTGACCCTCGTGCGCGAGCTGGACGGCCGAGGCACCGCCCGCGCCCAGGGCGCGTCCTCGACGGCGCTCTGGCTGCGAGATCGACTACGGCTCACCGTCCCCACCGCCCGGCGGCTGGTCGACCTCGCCAGCACCCTGGACGCCGGCGCCCCCGGAGTGCGCCGCGCGCTGGCCGACGGGGCCATCAGCCTGGAGCAGGCGCGGGTCATCGGCGACACCGTCAACACCGTGCACGCCACCGCCGGCGTCGCGGCCGCCGACAAGGCCGTCGGCGTGCTCGTCGAATGGGCAGGGCAGTTCGATCCCGTGCTGCTCCGCAGGCTGAGCGCACGAATCCTCGACCACGTCGCTCCCGAGGCCGCCGAAGCCGCCGCCCGGGCCGCGGTGGAAGCCGAGACCCACCGAGCCGCCCGAGACCGTCACGTCACCCTGTCCGAGCTGCACGATGGCCGCCTGCGGCTGACCGGCAGCCTGGACGCCGAGACCGCCGGCCTGCTGCGCGCCGCGATCGACCCGCTGACCGCGCCGTCGGGCCCGCACGACCCGCGCACCCCCGGGCAACGCCGACACGACGCGCTCGCCGACCTCTGCCGGCTCACCCTGCGCACCGGTGAGCTCCCCGAGCACGGCAGCGAGCCCGCCCAGATCGTCATCACCACCAGCTTCGACGCCCTGGCCCGACACCTCAACGCCGGCACCCTGGACACCGGCCTCCAACTCACCCCAGAGACGGTCCGCCGACTCGCCTGCGACGCAAGCATCCTGCCCGCCGTCCTCGGCGGCGCCGCTCAACCGCTCGACGTGGGCCGACAACGCCGCCTCATCACCGGGCCCCTCCGACGCGCCCTGGTCCTACGAGACCGCGGCTGCGCCTTCCCCGGCTGCGACCGCCCACCCCGCTGGTGCGACGCCCACCACATCCGACACTGGGCCGACGGCGGCGACACAAGCCTGACGAACGCCGTGCTGCTCTGCGCACACCACCACCGACACATCCACCACAACGACTGGACCGTCCGACAGAGCGGCGACGGCCACCCGAGTTCGTCCCACCAGCCTGGCTCGATCCCGACCGCCTCCCCCGCCGCAACCAATACCACCGGCGCACGTGAAGACGCCGCTGACCATCGACAAGACACGCGCAGGCCGACGAGCCAAACGGGCCATCGGCCGAATCAGGGCCGCCGACCGGTAACCCCGTCGGACAGACTCGCCGGTACGCGGCCCCGGCAAACGGGCTCGGCGGTGGTTGCCGCTCAGAGGTCGGTGACGCGGATGCCGGCGTGCGCCTTGTACCGCTTGTTGATGGCGATCAGGTTGGCGGTGAACGCCTCGATCTGGTGGGCGTTGCGCAGCCGGCCGGCGTAGATGCCGCGCATCCCGGGGATCCGGGCGGCGAGCGCGCCGACCACGTCGACCAGCTCGCGGTCCTCGGTGCAGATCAGCACGTCAAGGTCGATGCGGTCGACCTCGGGGTCAGCCAGCAGCGGAGCGCTGACGTGGTTGAACGCCGCGCAGACCCGGGAGTCGGGCAGCAACGCGGCGGCCTGCTGCACGGCGCTGCCCTCGGGGACGGTCAGCGCGTACGGGCCCTGCTTGTCGAAGCCGAGCGGGTTGACGCAGTCGACGACGATCGTGCCGGCGAGCGGCTCGGCGAGAGCGGCGACGGTCGCGGCGTGCCCGTCCCACGGCACGGCGATGATGACCACGTCGCTGCGGCGGGCCACCTCGTCGTTGGCGGCACCCGTGATGCTGGCGTCGGCCGGCATCCGGGGCAGGGCGGCGATCTCGGCGGCGGATTCGGCGGCCCGCTCCGCGGACCGGGAGCCGATCAGCACCGTCTGCCCGGCTTGGGCGAACCGGTAGGCGAGGCCCCGCCCCTGGTCGCCGGTGCCACCGATGATGCCGACCGTCAGTCCGGACACGTCGGGCAGCGTGCTCGCGTCGTATGCCATGGGCTCATCCTCGCAAACCGCCCGGTCCGGCAGCAGCGCCAGGCGCTGTGACAATCCCCGCTGCCGCCCGCCGCGGCCGGGTCAGGCCAGCTCGAACAGGACCGAGCGGGCCTCCGGGTCGGCGGTGACCAGCCGGACCCGGACCCGTTCGCCGAGCGGCAACTCACCGAGGCAGCGGGCGCGTACCGGCGGCGCGTCCAGGGCCACCGTTCCGCCGGGCGGTCGGGGGCGGGAGCGGCCGTTCGGTGGGGCGTCCACGTCGAGCACCGCCGCGTCGAAGGTCTCACCCACCCGGTGCGCCAGCAGCACCGCCTCGGCCAGCTCGACGGCACCCCGGCTGGCCGCCGAGGCGGTCCGGTCGGTCGTGGCCATCACCTCGGGCAGTCGGGGCATCGCGGCGCGCGCCCAGTCGGGCACCGGCCGGCCCGCGTGCAGGGCCAGGCAGACCTCGGTGGCGTACCGGTCGGCCAGGCGCCGCAACGGCGCCGTGACGTGGGCGTACGCGGCGGCCACACCGCCGTGCTCCGGCTGCTCGGGCAGCGTCCCGTCGAACGCGGTGTACGCCGCGCCGCGCATCAGCTCGGCCGCCTGGTCGATGAACGCGGCGGCTCGTGGCTGGGCGGCGTCCAGCCCGGCGATCACCTCGCCCGGGCTGGTGTCGTCCGGCCAGTGGACGCCCAGCGGCGTGGCGGCGGCCCGCAACCGCTGCACCGCCTCCGGCTTCGGCGCTGGCATGGTGCGCAGCAGGCCGATCCGGCCGGCCAGCATGATGTCGGCGGCGGCCATCCCGGTCAGCAGCGAGATCTGCGCGTTGTGCTCCTCCATGGGCACCGGGCCGCGCAGCACCAGCCGCCAGCCGTCGCCGTCGGGCTCCACGTCCTGCTCGGGCAGCGGCAGGTTGATGGCGCCACGACGCAGGCCCCGGGCGGTCAACCGGTCGCCGATCTCGGGCAGCAGCGCGATCGGCTCGGGCAGCCGACCGGCATCGGCCGCGGCCTGCACCCCGGCGTAGTCGAGCTTGGCGCGGCTGCGGACCAGGGCGCGTTCCAGCTCGACAGCCACCGTGCCGCCGTCGGCGTCCAGGTCGATGGTCCAGACGACGGCGGCCCGGTCGTCGTCGGGCAGCAGGCTGGCGGCGCCCTCGCTGAGCGTCAGCGGGTGCAGCGGCACGTGCCCGTCGGGCAGGTAGACGGTCTGCCCCCGCCGCCAGGTCTCCGCCTCCAGCGCGCCGCCCGGGCGGACGTGCGCGGCGACGTCGGCGATCGCGTACCGCACCCGGTAGCCGCCGCCCGGCCGGCGGGCGAGGTGCATCGCCTGGTCCAGGTCCCGCGACGTCGCGGGGTCGACCGTCACGAACGGCACGTCGGTGCGGTCGACGGGCGGCCGCGGCGGTGCGGCGGCCGCCTCGTCGGCCTCCTTCTGGGCGGCGGTCGGAAAGCCCTCGGGCAGGCCGAGCTCGCGGCGCAGCGCGCCGAAGTCGATGCGGGGCGCGAGTACGCGTCGGATGACCACGGGTCAATCCTGACAGCGCCGCCGGTGATCCGCTTCCGGTGACCGGCCGAGATCTCGGACCGGCGTGTCGGGAAGCGCCCGGTTGGGGCGGCCTACGGTCAGCCGGTCGCCTTCCGGGCGGCGGTCCGGGTGCCACGCGGGGCGGTGGTCCGGGCGGCGACCGGACGTGCCGGTGACTTGCGGGCGGTCACCTTGCGGGCCGGAGCCTTGGCCGCCACGGTCTTCTTCGCCGGGGCCTTCTTCGCCGCCGCCTTGCGGGTGGTGGTCGACGAGGTGGCGGTCGACTTCGCGGCCGGCGCCTTCTTCGCAGGGGCCTGGCGGGCACCACCGCTCGGGCCGGTGGACGCGGCCTTCTTCGCCGCCGTCTTCTTCGCCGGGGCCTTCTTGGCGGCCGTCTTCTTCGTGGTGGACGCCTTGGTCGCGACCTTGCGCGCCGGCGCCTTCGCCGCGGCGGTGGTCTTCCTGGCCGCCGCCGTGGTGGTCTTCTTCGCGGCGCCGGTCGTCTTCTTCGCGGCGCCGGTGGTCTTCTTCGCGGCGCCGGTCGTCTTCTTCGCGGCGCTGGTCGTCTTCTTCGCCGTACCGGCGGTCTTCCGCGCCGTGCTGGCCGTGGTCTTCTTCGCCGCCGACGCCGGGGCCTTCTTGGCGGCGGTGGTCGTCTTGCGGGTGGCGGTCGAGGCCTTCGCCGGCGCCTTCTTGGCCGCGGTGGTGGTCTTGGTGGCGGCCTTCTTCGCCGGGGCCTTGGCCGCCGTGGTGGTCTTCTTGGCCGGGGCACGTCCCGCCCCGCCGGCCGCCTTGCGGGCCGGCGCCTTCGCCGCAGCCGTGGTGGACTTGCGCACGGGGGTGGTTCGGCTCGCTGCCGTGTTCCGCTCTGCCGCGGCGGTCTTCTTCGCGGTGGTACGCCGGGCGGCCGGGCGGGTGGTGGCCTGCTGTGCTTCGGCCATCGTGGTTCCCTCCTTGGGGACGTGCTCTCGCGTGCGTCCTCGCGGAGCACGAAATACCTCGGCGCGGGCCGTCCCGCGCCGTCTACCTGTCCTCCCCGGCCCACCGGGCGTCCTCGGCGTCCCACGCCTCGTTCCGCTCCTGCACCCGTTGCAGGGCGTTCTCCGCGTCGGCCGCCGAGTCGTACGGGCCGAGGACATGCTTCGCCGGGCACACGTCGGCGCCCGTCTCGACCCGGTGGTGCCGGGTGCACCAGTAGAACTGCCCACCACGTCCGCTGTCGCTCATGGGAATCACTGTGCACCGCGAACCGACCGGCCGCCACCGGATCGCACAAGTAGCCGACCCTCTCCACAGTAGATATGCATTGCGTCTGTCGGGCCGGAACACCAAAAGAAGGCCAGGCCGGGATACTTCGCGCCCGCCGCCGGCCGTCGGCTGAACGGCCGGTTCCGGCGTACGACGGGCCTGGGGCAGGATCGTCCCGTGATCAACACGGTGACCGGCACGGGGGCGTGCCCGGGGTGTGGGGCCAAGACGGAGTCCGTACGCGACGCGGTGCCATGGTGCCCACGCTGCGAGTGGAATCTGGACACGTACGACCCGGTGCGGCGCGAACGCGAGTTTGGCTGGACCTGGGTCGACCGGTGGACCTACCGGATGGCGTTCCGGACGACCAGCCGGCAGTTCACCCAGCTGGCCGGGCGACCGCTGGGCGCCAACGGGTCCAACAGCGCCCGGACGCTGACCGCAGTGGCGTCGCTGGCGCTCGTCGCGGCGGTACTCGCGCTGGCGGTCACCGGCGCATGGCTGATCGTGGCGTTCCCGTTTCCGAACCTGGCGATCCTGCCGGGTGTAGCGATGGCCGGTCTGGCGGTCGCCCTGCGGCCCCGGTTCGACCGGCTCGACCCGGAACTGGAGGTGCTCTCCCGCGACCGGGCGCCGGAGTTGTTCGCGCTGATCGGCGAGGTGGCCACCGCGATCGGGGCACCGGCGCCGGACGTGGTCGGCGTCGACAGCGACATCAACGCGTACGCGGGAGCGGTCGGCGTGCGGCGCCGGAAGGTGCTCTGCCTCGGACTGCCGTTGTGGGGTTCACTCACCGCCAGCGAGCGGGTGGCGTTGCTCGGTCACGAGCTCGGCCACTTCGTCAACGGTGACCCGCGCCGGGGGCTGCTCACGCAGCCCGCGTTCACCATGCTCCGCTCCGCCGCCGACCTCTTCCGGCCGGTACGAACGAGCGTCGGCGCCGGGCTGGTGGAGATGGTGGGTGACGCGCTGGGCCGGGCGTTCCAGTGGGTGGTGTCCCGGGTGCTGTTCGTCGCCCACCTGCTGTTGGTGAGCATGGCGCTTCGGGACAGCCAACGCGCCGAGTACCTCGCCGACGAACTCGCCGCCCGGGTGGCCGGCTCGACTGCCGCGACCGAGCTGCTCGACGCCCTGCTCGGCGGCGAGTCGATGGCGCTGGCGGTGCGTCGGGAGACCCAGGCGGGACACGGCCCGGACCGGTGGCGTTCGGCGTTGGCTGAGGCCCGCGCCGCGAGCGCCGATCGGCTGCCGCTGCTGCGCCAACTGTCGGTCCGCGACGAGGCGTCGCTGTTCGCCGCCCACCCACCGATCGGACTGCGCCGCCGCATGCTCACCGACCGCCCGTGGCAGGACCCCGCGGTGGTCCTCACCGAGGCCCGCATGGAACGGATCGACGCCGAACTCGCCAGGGAGTACGAGCGCTTCCGCCGTACCGTCAGCTGGTCGGCCTGACGCTGACCTGGCGCGACGGGACGGCGCTGCCCGGTGGGGTCGTGCCTATGATCGCCGGATGGGAACACCGGACTACATCGTGGGGCTGCGCAAGCACGTCGGCCACGACCTGCTGTGGCTGCCCAGCGTCAGCGCGGTGGTCCGCAACGACGCCGGTGAGCTGCTGCTCGGCCAGCGCGCCGACGACGGACGCTGGTCGGTGATCAGCGGGTTCGTCGAGCCGGGCGAGCAGCCGGCCACCGCGCTGGTCCGCGAGGTGCGGGAGGAGACCGGCCTGGACGTGGTGCCGGTACGGCTGTCCAGCGCCGTCTCGCACCCGCACACGTACCCCAACGGGGACCGCTGCGAATACCTCAACCTGGGCTTCCTCTGCCGACTGGTGGCCGGCACCGCCCGGGTCAACGACGATGAGTCGCTGGCCGTGCGGTGGTTTCCGTTGGACCGGCTGCCCGAGTTGGACAAGCACGCCCTGCTGGTCATCGCCTACGCGCTGCGCGAGAACCAGTCGGCCGGGTACCTGGAGCCGGGCACGACGTGGGACGACGTGCCCGACTGAGCTGCACGGATCAGACCGACGACGGGGTCGGTGTCGGCGCGACGGCGGCGGGCGCCGACCGGGCCGCCCGGATGGCGTACGCGAGCGCGTAGGGCGTGCACGCCAGGTAGAGCATGGGTTCCACCTGCACCTGGTAGGTGATCAGCTGGAAGATCTCCACTGAGATGGGCCCGGGTGGGCCGACGTTCCAGTCCGTCCAGGCGGCGAAGAGCCACAGCGGCGCGGAGAGCCAGTCGACGCTGTCCGGTGACAGCGCACCGCTGAGCGGGCCAGCACCGCTGCCCGCCGGCATGATGTCGACAACGACGCGGATCACCGCAAGGTCGGCCGCTGCGAGCGCGCCGAGGACGCCCAGCCACCAGGCTCCGCGGAGCCGGTTCCGGGTGGCGAGGCTCGCGGCGGCCCAGAGAGCCAGCGTCAGGCCGACCAGCCAGAACAACAGACCGGGTACGGCGCGGGCCAGGTCGTCCGGGTAGATGACGTACAGGAGCGGGACCGCGACCGCACCGATGGGGAGCACCACGCCGAGCGCGATGCGCAGCGGGCCGTCGAGTGCGGTGTGCCGGGCCCATCGGGCGGCGTACGCCGCCAGCAGCACCGCCAACCCGACGGTGAGCGCCGTCCAGATCGGTTTCTGCGACCGCTCCGACCAGCCCACTCCCGTCAGCCCGACCTCGATCGGGTACACGGCGAAGGCGCCGCCGACCACGATCCCGACGCAGGCGATCGGGGACAGCAGCAACGCGGCCACCGTACGGCGGGCCCGACCGCGCATCAGGCTGCGATCGACGAGCGGGGCACCGGCGCGGCTGACGGCGAGGCTCACCGCGAAACCGACCATCTTCGTCCAGCGACCGCTCTCGGCGAGGACGTGCAACTCGGCGGCCCACTCGCGGCGCAGGTCGTCGCGGACGTCGGCCGGCCAGCGGCGCGCGGCCATCTCCAGCAGCAATTCGGCGGCCCGGCGGGTCACCACGCTGGCGCCCCGGTGGGCTCGGTGCCGCCCCACGAGGGACGGCCGTCGGGGATCGCGGCGCGCAGGTCGGCGAGCGCCCGCCGGGCCTGCGCCACCCCTTCGGCCGTCAGGCGGTAGTAGCGGCGGGCCGGCCGGCCGGCCGCGACGGGGTCGATCGCCTCCCAGTCGGCGGCCAGCCAGCCGGCCCCTCTCAGCCGGTGCAGCACCGGGTAGAGGGTGCCGCTGGGCAGGCCGGTCAATCGCATCAGGTCCAGCCCGTAGCGCTGCGCGTCGGGCTCGGCGAGCAGCGCCGCGAGCACCTTGGCGACCGGAATGGTGATCCGCATCCGACCACTGTATCGGGTCTCTACATAGGGGTGGGTACCCGTTCGACGGGAATCCACAACTCGGCGTCCGCCTCGGTGCCGTCCGCGGACACCCGGACCCGGGAGATCTCCGGTCCAGGTCGGCTGCGGTACGGGTTGGACGGAAACCACTGCGTGAACACGTCCCGCCACAGGTACTGCACCGCCTGCGGAAACGCCCCGGAGGTGGTGAACACCGCCCACGTCCCGGCCGAAACCGGCAGCGCGTCCAGGTCGTCCGGCGGTGCGGCTCCGGTGACCACCCCGTGCCAGTAGTCCAGCTCGGTGCCCTCCGCCCGACTGCCGGCGAGGTTGTCACTGACGTTGACGATCCCGCTCGGCTCCTGATCGGAGAGCGCCTCGATCCGCCCGGTCGTCTCCTTGTCGATGCCCCGGATGAACGCGACGATCGCCGGGTTCATCCCCTCGTGCACCAGCGGGACTCGGGCCTTCCGCCCCACCAGTGTGAACGCGTCCTTGCCGACGATTCGGTACTCCATGCTGCCGCTCCCTTCGACGGTGAGACGGAAGGACATCCGGGGCTGGGCACGCAGCGCTGCCCCCGTACGCCGAGCCTCTCCGGGACCCACGCCGTGCACGGCGTGGAACGCCCGGGCGAACGCCTCGGCCGAGCCGTAGCCGTAGTGCACGGCGACGTCGAGCAAGGTCCGCTCCCCCGCCAGGACGTCCGCGCCGGCGACGGTGAGCCGACGACGACGGATGTACTCCGACAGCGGCATCCCGGCCAGCGCGGAGAACAGCCGCCGGAAGTGGTACTCCGACGTGAGTGCGATCCGCGCCAGGTCGGCCACCTCGATTCGCTGGTCGAGGTGCCGCTCGATGTACGCCAGGGCCTCGTTGAGCCGCTCCAGCACCCGGGCCTCCTTCCCTTTCGAGCACTGACGCTAGGTCGCGGGGCAGATGCCGCACCCGACATCCGGTGCCCGCAACGGTCGGGTCTGCCCCCGGTCGCCGCCTCGGCGTGCACCGCCGATGTCGTAGCCTGGCGGACTTTGCTTCTCAAGGAGGTTGACGTGGCCGAGTATCCGCAGGACGTCGTTCAGCGCTTCCACGGCACCCCCGAGCAGGTGGACGCCGGCCTGGTGGGCGAGCCGCCACGCACCTGGGGGTCCGTCGTCATCGAGGAGTACGACCCGACCTGGGCGCAGCGGTTCGCCGCCGTCCACGCGTCGCTCTCCACGGCGTTGGAGGACCTGATCATCGGGGTGGAACACATCGGGTCCACCGCGGTGCCGGGACTGGCAGCCAAGCCCGTCATCGACATCGACCTCACGATCGAGGACACAGCGGAGGAGTCCACCTATCTCCCCGCCCTGGAACGGCTCGGATACCGACTCGCCCTCCGGGAGCCCTGGTGGCACGGGCACCGGATGCTCCTCAGCCCCGCCGAGGACGTCAACCTGCACGTCTGGCCGCGGGCCGCACCCGAACCCGTCCGGCATCGGCTCTTTCGCGACTGGCTGCGCTCGCATCCGCAGGACCGGGAGCTGTACGCCGCTACCAAGCGGCGCCTCGCGCGGGACACCGCGCACCGGCCTCGCGACTACAGCCTGGCGAAGAACCCCGTCATCGACGAGATCTACGCGCGCATCTTCGCCAGTCAGGAACAGCCGAAGCGGTAGTCGGGGTCAGCGAGTCGGCTGCCGCATGATCCAGGTGGGGACGGGCTCCGAGAGGGAGTCCACCACCTCCCAGCCGGCGCGGCGATACAGCTCGACGTTGGCCGGGTTGCTGGTCTCCAGGATGGCCGGCAGACCGTCGGCGGCGGCGCGATCCAGCCCGGCCCTCATGACGGCGCGCCCCCAACCGCGTCCAGCGCTGTCAGGGTGCGTGCCCAGGACGCCGAGATACCAGAACGGGAACGCCGGCAGGGCGGCATGCACGGCCTTGTCATAGCCCTGAACGCGGGCCAGCACGTCAGCGGGGAAATGAGCGGCGAAGCCGCTGTCCGGCGATTCGTGCCCGGCGGCCGACAGCTCGGCCGACAGTTCAGCCGGCGGCTCCCAGATGGCGACCGAGGCACCCCCGCCGATCGTCCAGATCGACGACCTGTGCACCCGCTTGTCGAAGAGATGCCCAAAGAAGGCGGCGGCGTACCGCGGGTAGGTGTCCTCGTCCGGGAACAGGTACCGCAGCACGGGATCCTTGACGAACGCGGCGACCAGCGAACCGACCACCGCGTCGCGGTCCGCTGAGGTGGCGATGGTGATCTCGGGCGCTGTCACAGCAGTCGACACTATCCCGGCCGTGTTGGCGAAAGTGACCGCGCCTATCCGAAGGTGAAGGCGTACGCCTCCGCGCCTGGCTCGCCGAACGTGATCTCCAGGGTCGACTCACGGACCGCGTCGTGTTGGCGTACGAGCTGGTAGAGGCGGCCGTCCTGGAGTACGCCGTTGCCGTCCTCGTCGATGTCGACGCCGTGCGACGGGCCGGGAGCCGCGCCATCGAGCAGCACGCGGAACGGGATCGACTGTCCCGCCCCGGGAGCCAGCACGAGATGCGCGTCGCGAGCGTGGAACCGGAAGGCGATGCTGCCGCCGGCCCGGTCCGCCACGACGTTCTCCGACCCGATCGTCCACTCGCCCGCCAGGGCCCACTGGTTCAGGGCCAGGCTCTCCGGCAACTGGTAGGCGCGGCGTTCGTCGAGCGCGGCGCCGTTCGGCGACGCGAAGTGTTCGCCGCGGCTGAAACCGAGGTACGTCTCGGGCGTCCGCAGTTCGTCCCAGTCGGCCGCTGCCTCCGGGCCGAGGCCGTCGACGGGCACCGGCGCACGCTCGACGCCGAGCAGGTCCTGGAGCACCCGCTCGGACTGCTCGTAGCGCCCCTCGCCGAAGTGCTCGTCGCGGATGACCCCGTCCGCGTCGACGAAGTAGAGCGCCGGCCAGTACAGGTTCCCGAAGGCCCTCCAGATCGCGTAGTCGTTGTCGACCGCGACCGGGTAGCCGATCCCGCGCGCGGTGATCGCCTGTCGCACCTGGTCGACGTCGTGCTCGAACGAGAACTCCGGCGTGTGCACCCCGAGAACGACCAGCCCGTCGTCGCGGTACGCCTGCGCCCACGCGCGCACGTACGGCTCCTGGCGCAGCCAGTTGATGCACGTCAACGTCCAGAAGTTCACGAGGACGACGCGCCCACGCAGGTCGGCGGGGCCGAGTGGCTCGGAGTTGAGCCACTCGACCGCCCCGTCGAGCGGGGGCAGGTGTGGACGCCCGAACACGGCCATCTAGCGAAGCGACCGGAAGGCGGTACGCAGCTCTTCGGAGAAGATCTTCGGCTGTTCCCAGGCCGCGAAGTGCCCGCCCTTGTCGAGCTTGTTGTAGTAGATGAGGTTGGGGTACGCCTGCTCGGCCCAGCTCTGCGGCGCCTCGTAGAGCTCGTCGGGAAAGACGCTCACGGCGACCGGGACGTTCACGCCCTTGGCGGCGAAGAATGACAGCTTGTTCTCCGTGTACAGACGGGACGCGGAGATCGCGGTGTTCGTCAGCCAGTAGAGCGAGATGTTGTCCAGGATGTCGTCGCGGGTGAGCCCCTCTTTGGCCCCGTCGAAGACCCGCGAGATCAAATCCAGGCTTTTCGCGTCATGGTCGAGCAGGAAGGCCGCCAGGCCGACCGGAGAATCCGTCAGCCCGGTCAGCGTCTGCGGACGTGTCGCCATCATGAGGGCATAGGCCACGTGCTTCCAGACGAAGTTGACTTCCTCGGCAGCACGCATTTCGTCGTCGGACAGACCGGATGGCAGCGAACCCATGGCGTTGTTCGCGCCGGTGGTGTCGCCCTGGAACAGCAGGTCGATCTCGGGCGGGACCGCACCGGGCATGTTGGTGTGGATGCCGAGCAGTTCCGGAGGCGCCTGGATGCCCATCTGGTCCACGACGACCGCGCCCCAGTCGCCGCCCTGCGCGACGAACCGGTCGTAGCCGAGCCGCTTCATCAGCTCGGTCCAGGCGGTCGCGATCTTCTGCGGGTTCCAGCCCGACGCGGTCGGCTTGCCCGAGAAGCCGTGGCCGGGCAGTGACGGGATCACCAGGTGGAAGGCGTCCGACGCGCTCCCGCCGTGCGCCGTGGGGTCGGTGAGCGGTTCGATGATTTTCATCTGCTCGATCACCGAACCCGGCCACCCGTGCGTCACGATGAGCGGCAGCGCGTCCTCGTGCTTGGAGCGGACGTGGATGAAGTGGATGTCCACCCCGTCGATGGTGGTCATGAACTGCGGTACGGCGTTCAGCCGCGCCTCGACCTTGCGCCAGTCGTACTCGTTCTCCCAATAGCGGGCCACGGCCTGAATCATCGCGAGTGGCACGCCCTGCGACTGGTCGTCGACGGTTTCCTTTTCCGGCCATCGGGTGGCCGCGATCCGCCTTTTCAGGTCGTCGAGGTCCGCCTGGGGAATTTCCACCGTGAACGGCCGGATCTCCGTGGTGCCCGGACGAGTCTTGGTCTTGACAGCCATGCGTGCCTTCCTCTCCGCTTGAGCTTGTTGGAGGGCATGTTCGACAAAGGCGCTGACCGGAAGTGTGTGCCAGTTCGACGGAGGCACGCGGACGCCATATGTCGGAGCCTAGGGCCTGTGTCGAAGTCGCTGCCAGGGCTTGAGCTATTGGGTGCGGATCTTCGCGTGTCGGTGTTCGAGATATAGCGAGATCTCCGGTATCTGGTTCAGCGACCAAGCAGAACCCGAACACCGGAGACCTCGTGGACACCCTAGCGGTGGCGAGGCGGCACGACCTGACCGACGCAGAGTGGGTGGCGCTGGAGCCGTTGCTGCCTGCGGGGCGTAGGCCAGGTCGGCCGCCGACATGGACGAAACGGCAGCTCATTGATGGGATTCGGTGGCGGACACGGGTCGGTGCCCCGTGGCGGGATGTCCCGCAGTGCTACGGATCCTGGGCTGCGGCGTATGGGCTGTTTCGGCGTTGGCAGCGTGATGGGACCTGGGCGAAGATCCTGACCGTGTTGCAGGCGCTGGCTGATGTGGTGGGACGCATTGTCTGGGACGTGTCGGTGGACTCGACGGTTGCCAGGGCTCATCAGCACGCCGCCGGGGCGCGTAAAAGGGGGATCTGCAGGCCGAGCCGCCGGGTGGGGTCACGGTGGAGCCGACCGATCACGCGCTCGGTCGGTCGCGGGGTGGGCTGACCACGAAGCTGCACCTGGCCTGCGAGCAGGGTCAGAAGCCGTTGTCGATCGTGTTGACCGCTGGGCAGCGCGGGGACAGCCCGCAGTTCATGGCGGTGCTCGACGGGATCCGGGTGCCCCGCCTGGGCTCGGGTCGGCCTCGGACCCGCCCGGATCGGGTCTTGGCCGACAAGGCGTACACGTCGAGGGCCAACCGCCGCTACCTGCGCCGACGCGGCATCGCCGCGACGATCCCCACAAAGACCGACCAAGACGCAAACCGGCTCAAGCTGGGGTCCAAGGGCGGCCGCCCACCGATCTTCGATCCCGAGCGGTACAAGCAACGTCATGCCGTGGAGTGCGGCATCAACCGGCTCAAGGGCAACCGAGCCGTAGCGACCCGCTTCGACAAACTCGCCGTCCGCTACGAAGCCACCGTCCACATCGCCGCCATCAACGAGTGGCTGTGACCGACTTCGACACAGGCCCTAGAACGGAAGACGTCGTGGTCGCGGCCATACAAGCACTCGCCTCTGAACGCATATGGTCACGTCGGGCGCATTCGGCGCAGACAGTTCGAGGCGGGTTGCGCCCGCACCCGGGGTGCCATCGGTCACGAGACCGTGGCCCGTTCGCGGATCTCCACCGCCGTCTCAAGCATCTGCCGAGTGCTGGTGAACCAGTCCTGCAGATTCAGATCCACGATGAGCTCGTCTGCGCCAGCCTCTGCGGCCGTTTCGACATCGTCCATGATCTGGTCGAGAGTGCCGACGAACGGGGATCGGTCAGGTCCTGCCGGACGGTCAGTGAAGGTCACGTTTCCCACCACGACCATCTCCATCCGGCTCGCGTCCCGGCCATACCCGGAAGCCATTTCCCGGATACGAGCCCAGCTTGCGCGCAGTTCCGCGGCTCCCGCTGGTCCAGGTTTGCTGAGGAACGGCAGCCAGCCGTCCGCGCGTCTGGCAATGCGTTCCACGGCCTTGGAACGGGTGCTGCGGCCTATGTTGCTGCCACCACCGCCCAGCATCACGGGGATCTTCGAAACGGGCTTGGGCAGGACCGAGGCGTTGTCGATGACCACGCGAGGACCTCGGACGGTCACCGGGTCCGGCCCCCACGCGGCATCGAAGACGTCCAGCGTCTCGTCGAGGAAGCGGCCGCGATCCGCTCCGGTGGCGCCAGTGGCCCGGAACTCGTCGGTGGACCAGCCGGCGCCGAGGCCAGCGACCATGCGGCCGCCGCTGATCTGATCGATCGTGGCCAGCGCCTTCGCCAGCTGGATGGGAGTGTGGAGTGGAGCGATCAGCACAGCGGTACCGAGGCGCACCTTTTCGGTCGCCACCGCCGCTGCCGTGAGAACTGCCAGGGGGTCGGCCGCCTGGCGTTGGGTTGACGGCCACGGCACATCAGGCAGAGCGGAGTATGGCTCGGCCGGTGTCTCGGGGAACAGCAACCGCTCATACGTCCACAAACTGGCGTATCCGCTCGCTTCGGCCGTTCTGGCTGCTTCGACCAGGTCGTGTTGTAGGTCGACTCCCAATCTCTGGGGCAGCCGAAGTCCGAGTTTCATTCTAAGCCCTCCGCTGTAGTCGTGATTGTCGTGGCCGCCGCAGAAACTGTTCTCGGTCCACCCACCCAAGGTTGAACCCTCACACTGATGTGAGTGTCAAGTGTAGGCTTGAGCACATGCAGATCGGAGAACTCGCGGAGCGTACGGGCACATCCCGTCGACTACTGCGCTACTACGAGGAGCAGCAGCTGCTCACACCCAGCCGCGCCCTCAACGGTTACCGTGAGTACCAAGAGTCACACGTGTACATCGTGCAGCAGATCAAGGGACTGCTCGATGCCGGACTGCCGACCCGAATCATTCAGCAGCTCCTGCCGTGCCTGGACAAGCCGCAGACCATCTACGTCCCCAACGTGACACCCGAAATGATCGCCACACTGGAACGCGAACAAGCTCGGCTATCCGAACGCATCGAGTGCCTGACCCGTAACAGAGACGCAATCGCCGACTACCTCGACACGGTTCTCAGCGTCAAGTCAGCGAACGCCCGAAGCACTGCCACGTAAATGATCTGACGAGCGTCTCGCCGCATCCAGTTGCTGCTCGCCGCTGTCAGCGAAGCCGCACACCCACCCGGCGCACCACGGGGCTCGGCAGCAACCGCGCCTGTCGTGACAGCGCGGATGGTGGGAGCCTCGATCGAGTGGCCCGGGGGCTGCGGCCTGGTGGGCGACGGACGAGTCGACCTGTACGCCGGATTCTGTGCGCGGCGCGTACCCCAAAGGGGTCTGCGCCGGCGGCGGCCATCCATCTCGGCCTGCCGTCGCCGGCAGGCTCCAGCGGCCTACCCGCAGACATCGGGCGGGCAGCCCTCAAGCGTCTGCGCCGGGTCGTCACCTTGCGGTGACGGCCCTTGCTTGGCCTTGCTCCGGGTGGGGTTTACCGAGCCACCCCGGTCACCCGGGGTGCTGGTGGGCTCTTACCCCACCGTTTCACCCTTACCGGCCCCGATGGGGCCGGCGGTCTGTTTTCTGTGGCACTGTCCCGCGGGTCACCCCGGGTTGCCGTTAACAACCACCCTGCCCTGTGGAGTCCGGACGTTCCTCGGCGGCGGGCCGAAGCCCGCCGACGCGGCCGCCCGGTCGACTCGTCCGTCGCGCTCTCATCCTAACGACGGGCGGCCCACCGGTATTGCCGCCCCGCCTGATCAAGATCGCGCAGCTCAGGGGCGGTGGCGGCGTTCATCGGGCGGGAGTCCGGCGTTCCCGCCCGAGCGGGCGGGGTCTAGCCTCGTGGGGCTATGGATCTCTCCCACGCCGCGCTGCTGCTCGCCGCCGGTCTCGCCGCGGGCACGGTCAACGCGGTGGCCGGTGGCGGTTCGCTGATCACCTTTCCAGCGATGATCGCGGTCGGGCTGCCCCCGGTGCCGGCGAACGTCAGCAACTCCGTCGCCGTGTTTCCCGGGTACCTGGCCAGCGTGGCGGGCAGTCGCGCGGACCTTCCGCGCGGGCGGGCGCTGGCCACGCTGGTGCCCACCACGATCGTCGGCACCATCCTCGGGGCGCTGCTGTTGCTGGCAACCCCGGCCCGCGCGTTCGAGGTGGTCGTGCCGTTCCTCGTGCTCGGCGCGACCGCCGTGCTTGCCTTCCAGGACCCGCTGCGCCGGCTGGTCGGTCACCCGCGGGACATGTCGCCGCGCCAGCGGACGATCGCGGTGCAGACGATGGTCGGGCTCGGTGCGGTGTACGGCGGGTACTTCGGTGCGGCGCTCGGCGTGATGCTGGTCGCCGGGCTGGCGCTGGTGCTGGACGCGACGCTGGCCCGGGTGAGCGCGATCAAGAATCTGCTCTCCGCGGTGGTGGGGTTCACCACGCTGGTGGTGTTCGCCCTGTTCGGGCCGGTGAACTGGGCCGCCGTCGCGGTGGTCGCGCCGGCCACGCTGATCGGCGGGTACGTCGGCGCCCGGCTGGTCCGCCGGCTGCCGCCGGTGCTGCTCAAGACGATCATCGTGGTGTTCGGCACGGTGATCGGGCTCTACCTGCTCTGGCGCGCCCTGAGCTGACACCGGCGGCGGCGGGGATGCGCGGTCAGTACGCCTCGCCGACCGGCTCCTCCGGGGCGTGCTCGGTGTCGGCTGCGGCGCGGTTCCACCGGGACCAGAGCACCCGCTCGCCGTAGCCGGCGGCCATCACGTGCGCGAAGGCCAGGTAGACCAGCACGCCGACGGTGAGCACCCCGAAGCCGACCCAGAACGGCAGCGACAGCGAGTGCTCGGCGAGCTTGCCGGAGATGATCGGCGCGGGCGCGGCGGCGCCCCAGCGGACGAGGTTGAAGGCGCCGGTGGCCACCCGGCGGTCGCTGGAGCCGAGGCCGAGCGCCAGGTCGGTGAGGTTGGCGTTGGCCAGCCCCATGCAGAGCCCGGCGAGCACCAGCACGACGAGTGCCTCGGTGGTGCTGGTGGAGGTGGCGAAGAGGACCATGCAGACCAGCAGCCCGGCGATGGCCACGCCGACGGTCTGCACCGCGCCGATCCGGTGGGCCAGGCGGTGGCCGATCAGCAGGATGCCGGTGGCCAGGCCGAGTCCCCAGCCGGTGAACGCCAGCCCCAGCGGGATGATGTCCAGGCCCAGGAAGAGCGGTGTGTAGCCGAGCACCACGAAGAACACGAAGTTGTACGTGCCGGTCACCACGCAGAGCGCGATGAACGCGGGACGGCGGTAGGTGGCGAAGATCTGACCGACGCGCACCGGGGCCTGCCGGTTGGTCGGCTCGCGCAGCTTGCGGGCGGCCACGCCGAGGGCGAGGACCATGAACACGCCGCAGACGAAGAACGGCAGTCGCCAGCTCACCTCGCCGAGGAGGCCGCCGATCAGCGGGCCGACGGCGAAGCCGAGGCCGAGGGCGGTCTCGAAGAGGCCGACCACCCATTCCCGGTCGACGGCGAGGTTGACCAGCACCACCATGGCGGTGGCGAAGAACATCGCGTTGCCCAGTCCCCAGACGCCGCGCAGCACGGACAGCTGCACGATGTTGTCGCTGAACGAGGCGAGGATCGCGGCCAGGCCGACCACGGAGACTCCGGCGATCAGCACCGGCTTGAAGCCGAACCGGCCGCTGGCCAGGGTCGCCGGGATCATGCCGAGGGCCATCACCGCGATGTACGCGGTGAACAGCAGCTCGACCTGCCAGGCGGTGACCCCGATCGCGTCGCCGATGGCCGGCAGGATCGGGTCGACGACGGCGATGCCGGCGATCGCGAGGAAGGCCACCAGTGTGGTGGCGTAGATGGCACTGCGGTTCGGTTCGGAACGCCGATCCACTCCAACTCCCCAATTAGCTGTATAGTACAGGTACTTATCCTGTATCATACAGCTATGAGCGATGACCCCTACCGGGACGCCGAGGCCGAGACCGACGAGGTCACCCTGGGCCGGATCGAGACCGAGGTGGCCCTGCTGATGCGCTTCGGCGAGGCGACCCGACGGGCCACCGGCACCGCCGAGCACCGGGTGCTCGACCGGGCGGCGTACGTGATCCTGCGTCATCTGGACACCGCCGGCCCGCAGAACGTCTCCGCGCTCGCCGCCCGACTCAACCTGGACGGCTCGACCGTGACCCGGCAGGTGTCCGCGCTACAGCGCGACGGCCTGATCACCCGTACCCCGGACCCGTCCGACGGCCGGGGCACCGTCATCTCCCCCACCGCCACCGGCCTGCAACGGATGGCCGCGGTCCGGGCCGCGCGGACCCGGCTCTACGGCGACATGCTCGGCGACTGGCCCGCCGAGGACCGGGAGACCCTCGCGGTGCTGCTGCGCCGCCTCAACGAGGCCCTGGAAGCGCGCAACCGCCCCCGCTGAGCCGCGCCGCACGCAGTGAAAGGAAGGGCCCCTTGTTAACGCCAGGCGTTAACAAGGGGCCCTTCCTTTCACGGGACGTCAGGCGACCGGCTCCCGGGCGGAGTCGACGTCGCGCTCCGTGCCGGCGGTGACCCGGGGGTCACCCTCGTCGGCGAAGTAGTCGTCCGGCGTGGTGCCGTCGACCCCCTCGGCCACCTTGGCGGCGCGCACGGCCAGCGTCACCAGCGCCGCGACCGCCAGGTTCACCAGCACCGCCACGATGCCCACGTAGATCGTCTTGGTGGTGTCGAACCCGAACTCCGAGAGCGGGAACGCCGAGCCACCGAAGTGCTTCCGGGTGGGGCTCGCCACCTGGTAGAGCATCCACATGCCCAGCCCCATGCCGGCCGCCCAGCCGACGATGAGCCCGGTGCGGTGGAACCAGCGGGTGTAGAGACCCAGCGCCACCGCCGGCAGCGTCTGGAGGATGATCACGCCGCCGATCAGCTGGAGGTCGATGGAGAACTGCGGGTCCAGGAAGACGATGCAGGCCACCGCGCCGACCTTAACCACCAGCGAGGTGATCTTCGAAACGTTCGCCTCCTGCGCCGGGCTGGCGTCCCGCTTCAGGTACTCCTTGTAGACGTTGCGGGTGAACAGGTTCGCCGCCGCGATCGACATGATCGCCGCCGGCACCAGCGCGCCGATGCCGATCGCCGCGTACGCGACACCGGCGAACCAGTCCGGGAACTGCTGGTCGAAGAGCAGCGGCACGATGGTGTTGTTGTCCACGCTGCCTTCCGACGCACCCGGCAGCGGCTTCACGCCGGCCGCGATCGCCATGTAACCGAGCAGCGCGATCAGCCCGAGCAGCAGGCTGTACGCGGGCAGCGCCGACATGTTCCGCTTGATCACGTCGCGGTTCCTGCTGGCCAGCACGCCGGTGATGCTGTGCGGGTAGAGGAAGAGCGCCAGCGCCGAGCCGAACGCCAGGGTGACGTACTGGAGCTGGTTGTTGCCGTTGAGCAGGATCCCGTCGTTCGGGTTCGGTGAGGCGTCGAACTTCGCGTCCGCGGCGGCGAAGATGTCACCCCAGCCGCCCAGCTTGTACGGCAGGTAGACGATCGCCACCAGGATCACGATGTAGATCAGCGTGTCCTTGACGAACGCGATCAGCGCCGGCGCGCGCAGCCCCGACTGGTAGGTGTAGGCCGCCAGGATGGCGAACGCGATGATGATCGGCAGGTGCCGGGCCAGCGCGTTGTCGCCGGTCACCCCCATCGTCTTGAGGACCGCCTCGATGCCGACCAACTGCAACGCGATGTACGGCATGGTGGCCACGATGCCGGTGATCGCGATCAACAGCGCCAGCACCGGCGAGTCGAACCGGTTGCGGACGAAGTCGGCCGGCGTGACGAACCCGTGCCGGTGCGACACCGACCAGAG
Organism: Micromonospora sp. NPDC005163; assembly: GCF_053599835.1. Classification (NCBI taxonomy): domain Bacteria; kingdom Bacillati; phylum Actinomycetota; class Actinomycetes; order Micromonosporales; family Micromonosporaceae; genus Micromonospora; species Micromonospora sp. NPDC005163. Next base: position 17,618 of record NZ_JBSFYP010000043.1, on the reverse strand, counting down.
TCGGACCAGCACCAGGAAGACCAACGGGTAGATCACGATGGTGTACGGCACCGCGAAGAACCCGGCCGCGCCGGCCCCGAACATCAGCGCCGGCACCGCCACGAAGGTGTACGCGGTGTAGAGGTCACCGCCGACCAGGAACCAGGTGATCCAGCCGCCAAAGCTGCGCCCGCCCAGCCCCCACTCGTCGAGGTGGGCCATGTCCTTCGGGGCACGCCACCGGGCGGCCACGAAGCCCATCCCGCTGACCAGTAGGAAGAGCAGGGAGAAGACGATGATCTCGGTGAGATGGTCCCGCCACATCAGTGCTCACCCCGCTTCTTCGTCATCTGGTAGACCAGCGTCGTGGTGGCCACGCCGAGCAGGATCCAGGCGAGTTGCAGCCAGTAGTAACGCGGGAACCCGAAGATTCGGGGAGAGTCGCCGTTGAAGAAAGCCGGGATCAGCGGCACCACGATGGGGATGAAAAGCAACCAGTTCCAGGGGCTGTGGTCCTTCGCCCTGGGCGGCGCCGTGGTGGGCGCCTCCGGTTCCGGTGCAGCCATGTGACACACCTCCGGGAAGAATGGCTCGCGATGTAACGGCCGGAGGCTACGACTCTGTGACCGCTGTCACGCGCGCTGCGCGAAGGGTGCTGCGCCGAGCGGCCGACGGCATGCGCCGAACGGCGCGACCGGTCGGGCCGACGGGCGAGCAGGTCCGGCCGGATCAGCCGGCGGAGAGGTGGGCGGTGTCGTTGACCGTGCGCACCGCGACGCCGCCGTCGGGCCACATGTCGAGCACCGAGATGCCGGCCGCGTCCAGGAAGAGCCGGTGCAGGAAGCCGTCGCTGGCCGCGAGCGCGTCCCGCAGCACCAGCTTGATCGGCGAGACGTGCGAGACGACCACCACGGTCTCCCCGGGGTACGCCTTGATCAGCCCGGCGACCACCCGGTGGCAGCGCTCGGCCACCTGGGTGAACGACTCACCACCTGGCGGGGCGATCCGGGGTGAGGCGAGCCAGGCGTCCATCTCCCCCGGCCATTGCGCGCGCACCTCGGTGAAGGTGCGCCCCTCCCAGTCCCCGAAGTCGCACTCGATCAGGTCGTCCTCGGTGCGTACCGGGACGTCGCCGAGCGCCCCGGCGATCGCCGCCGCGGTCTGCGTACACCGGGACAGCGGGGAGCTGAGCACGGCCGCGACGGACGGGGCCAGCGCGGCCACCCGGGTGGCGGTGGCCCGGACCTGGGCCCGGCCGCGCTCGGAGAGCGGCACGTCGCCCCGGCCGGAGTAGCGCCGCTGCTCGGTGTACGCGGTCTCGCCGTGCCGGACCAGGATCAGCCGGGTGGCGGTGAAGCTCGGTCGCGGCTCCCAGGAGGCCGGCGCGGTCGCCGGGTCGCTGCCGGTGGTCGTCGCCGCGGGTCGCCCGACGGTGGCGTCCAGCGCGGCGGTGGTCGGCGTCGCCGCGGGTCGCCCGGCGGCGGCGTCCATCGCGGCGTTTGCCAGCGCGTCGGCGTGCCGGTTCTGCTCGCGGGGGATCCAGGCGAACCGGACCGCCGCGAACCGGCCCACCAGGCTGGCCGCCTGGGCGGCGAGCGGTCGCAGGCCGGGGTGCTTGATCTGCCACCGGCCGCACATCTGCTCGACCACCAGCTTGGAGTCCATCCGGACGTCCACCTCGGCGGCGCCCAGCTCGGCGGCGGCCGTCAGCCCCGCGATCAGGCCCTGGTACTCGGCGACGTTGTTGGTCGCCGTACCGATCGACTCGGAACGCTCGGCGAGCACCTCGCCGGTCCCCGGGTCGCGCACCAGCGCGCCGTAGCCGGCCGGGCCCGGGTTGCCCCGGGACCCGCCGTCGGCCTCGACGACGACCACGCGCGGCGCCACGACCTACAGGCCCGACTCGTTGGTGCGGACCATGATCCGCCGGCAGTCCTCGCAGCGGACCACGTCGTCCGGGGCGGCCTTGCGGATCCGGGCCAGGTCGGCGCCGGAGAGCTCCAACCGGCAGCCGCCGCAGCGGCCCGCGGTGAGCAGCGCGGCGCCCAGCCCGGTGTCCTGGCGGATCTTGTCGTAGAGGGTGACCAGCTCGCTCGGGAGGTCGGCGGCCAGTGGCTGACGGGCCCCCCGCTTGAACTCCTCGTCCTTGGCGATCTCGGCCAGCGCCTCGTCCCGGCGCTGCTCGGTGGCGGCCCGCTTCTCCCGGGTCTCGGCCAGCCGCTGCTCCACGCCGTCCAGCACGCCCTGCGCGGTCTCCCGCTGCTCCATCAACTCCAGCTCGGCGTCCTCCAGGTCGCCCTGGCGCCGGTTCAGCGAGACCAGCTCGTGCTGGAGCGCCTCCAGCTCCCGGGCCGGCCCGGTGCCGGCAGCCAGCCGGTTCTGGTCCTTCTCCTTGCGGGCCCGGACCTGGTCGACGTCCTTCTCCAGCCGGGCGATGTCCCGGTCCAGGTCGTCGACCGCCACCTGGGCGCGGACCCGCTCGTCCTCCAGCGACGACAGCTCCCGGGCCAGCGCCTCCAGCTCCGCCCGCTCGGGCAGCGAACGCCGGCGGTGGGCGAGCTGGGCGAGGTTGGTGTCGATCGCCTGGAGGTCGAGCAGGCGGCGCTGCACCTGGGGGTCAGCCTTCACGGTCGGGCTCCTTGTCGTCCACAACGGGTGCGGCGGCGTGCACGGTCCACGGGTCGGTGTCCAGGTCGGACACCAGCGTCTCGACGCCCGGCGCCTCCCGCAGGAGGGCGGCCAGGTCGTCCAGCCACGGTCGTTCCGTCGCCCAGTGGGCGGCGTCGATCAGGGCGGGACCATCGGCGGCGAGGTGCTCGCCGGCCGGGTGGTGCCGCAGGTCGGCGGTGAGGTACGCGTCCACCCCGGCGGCGGTCGCGGCGCCGAGGAAGCTGTCCCCCGACCCGCCGCTGACGGCGAGGGTACGAACCATACGCCCGGGATCCCCCGCGGCGCGAACTCCCCACGACGTGACGGGGAGCACCGCGGCGGCGTGCCGGGTCAGCTCGGCGAGGGTCATCGGGCGGGGCAGCTCGCCGATCCGGCCGATACCCCGCTCGTCGCCGTACGCGGGCGACCCGGGCGCGGGCCGGTGCAGCGGGCGCAGCCCGGTCAACCCGAACCGGGCAGCGAGGGCGTCGGAGACACCCGGGGAGGCCACGTCGGCGTTGGTGTGGGCCACGTAGAGCGCCACCCCGGCCCGGATCAGCTGATGGACGATCCGCCCCTTGAACGTCGTCGGAGCGACCGAGGAGACCCCGCGCAGCAGCAGCGGGTGGTGCGCGACGATCATGTCGACGCCGGCAGCCAGCGCCTCGGCGACCGTCTCGGGCACCACGTCGACCACGCAGAGCACCCGGTGGACCGGGGCCGTCGGCTCGCCGAGCACCAGACCCACCCGGTCCCACTCCTCCGCCCAGACCGGCGGGTAGCGCCGTTCCAGCTCGGCCACCACGTCGGTCACCGTGGGGGTGGATCCGCATACGCTCACGGCGGGCCAGCTTACCGTCGCGCGGGCCGCAGGGCGGCGATGCCCGGCCCGGCCGCGCCGGCCGAGCGGCGAGCCGGACACGTCCGCCCGACGATCCGGCGGCGAGCCGGACGTGCCCGCCCGGCGGTCAGGCGGCGCGGCTGGAGCCGGCGAGCAGTGCGGCCAGCGGCATCTGCCAGGGAAACGCGTGCAGGTGCTGCTCGCCCGTTCCCGGCGGGTGCAGGGCGACCACGTGATCGCCGAAGAGCACCGTGACCCCCCATTCGGCCAGCCGGGCCAGGCCGGCCCGGAACGCCGGGTGGGCGGCCATCGCGGCGTTGGTGTACGGCACCGCCACGATGGGGACGCCCTTGCCCTGCGCCTCGACCAGCAGGCCGAGCGCGAGGGTGTCGGCGATCCCGGCGGCCCACTTGTTGACCGTGTTCACGGTGGCCGGGCAGACGATCATGGCGTCGGCTGGCGGCAGCACGTCCGGGTCGCCGGGGTTCTTGTAGTGCGTCCGCACCGGGTGACCCGTCTGCCGGATCAGGGCGGACCTGTCGACGAACTTGGCGCCGTCCGGCGTGGCGACCACGCAGACCTCCCAGCCGTCCTGCTGGGCCAGGTCGACCAGGCGGCCGACGTGCCGGGCCAGCGGCGAACCGCAGGCGATGACATAGAGCACCTCGCGGTGCCCGCTGGTGCGCTGTGAACCGGCCATCAAACCGGCTCCGCGCTCATACCCCTACTCCCATGTGCTCAGCCAACTCCGCTACCGGAGAAGGCGGCGCACCACGTGTGCGACGCAGGATGTCCGACATCACCTCGTGCGCGATCGGCCGGCAGCGGATCTCCGACGGGGCGAGCCGGTCGCCGCGCAGCAGCATCTCGCCAGCGTTCGCCACGTCGCCGACCTGGGCGAAACCGCGGGCGATGTCGAGCAGGTGGTGCGCCCGGCGCTCGGGCAGCAACGCGTTGAAGGAGGGCTCCACGATGCGCAGCTGGTGCACCTCCACCGCCCGCCCCCCGTCGCCCAGCTCCACCGCGGCCGCGGCCCGGTGCAGCTCCACGTTGGTCGGGCCGAACGAGGTCCAGTAGTGGTTGTGGTCGCCGCCGAGCAGCGTGGCCGCCTCCTCGGCGCCGTTGATGAGGTCGTCGACGGTCGCCGAGTCACCGATCCGGGAGGCGGCCATCGCGCCCTGGAGCAGCAGCATGCCGTAGACGGAGAGCCGGGCCGGGGACACCTCGTTGCCGCCACCGGGTGCGAGCCGGTTGGCGATCTGGACGTTCAGCTCCAGCGCCGGACGGGCACGCCCCATCGCGACCAGCGCGTTGCACACCCGGGTGGTGGCGATGCCGGCCAGCAGCGGGTCGTCGGCCCGCTGGGCCACCGCCATCGAGCGGTCCGCGGCCAGCCAGGCCAGCTCGCACTCGCCGAGCTTGCGCAGCACGGAGGAGGCGATCTGGTAGACCTGCCCGAGCAGGTGCGCCGCCTCCGGGGCCTGCTCGCCGCCGTAGCCGGCGTCGGCCGCCTGAGCGTCCCGCAGCAGCTTCGGCAGCGCCCGGGTGAGCATCCCGTAGCGGCCGTACTGGTAGGTGAGCCAGGCGTGGTTGACGGCCTTGCGCATGTCGTCCAGCGGGGGTGGGTACGGTGCCGCGTCGAAGTACGCGCTCATCGAGTCGTACCGCTCCAGCGCGGCCCTGATCTCCTGCACCTCGACCTGATCGATGCAGTTCAACGCGTCGGTCCGCCGCTCCGGGTCCTTGCCCATCAGCAGCTGCACGTCCGCCTGGAGGATGTCGGCGATCTCGTAGAGGACCGAGAACTTGTCCAACCGACGGACGCCGCGCTCGACCTTGTCCACCCAGCTCTTCGACTTGCCCAACCGGTCCGCGAAGACCTGCTGCGACATCTTGCGTCGCCCCCGCCAGTAGGCCACTCGCCGCCCTATGGGTAGCTCGTCCATCTGCCCATCCCTCCCCCTGACGCCCCGGCCATCGGGTCCGGGCGATGTCCGCGGGTGCGGCGAACCTCGTTCATCTTCAGGTTTTCGCTGGTCGCACAGCCAGTGCGTCAGCCGTACAGCCAATCCTCGTACTTTTCGTGCAAGTTGCACGAGCCGTTCGTCAACCTCAACGATCGTGGGTTACGGCAGTGACGGTGCTCGAACTGCGACCTGGCGTTCGCCGGGCCCGATGAGGGGAGATGGCACACATGTGGGGGAACGTCGGACCGCGCGTCGCCGAACTGTCGCCGTTGGAACGGGTCCGGCTGCGCCGGGTCGCCGTGCGGTACGCCGCGCACGGGTGGGAGGTGACCCCGGGGGCGTGTCTGGCCCGCAGCCGGTTCGTCTGCGGCCGGGCCGGCTGCCCCACCGTGGGCTGCCACCCGGCGCTGGAGAACTGGGAGCTGGCGGCCAGCGCCGACCCGGCCCGGGTGGCCACCTGGTGGCGGAGCCGCCCGCACGGCCTGCTGCTGCCCACCGGTCGGGCCTTCGACGTGTTGGAGGTGCCGGCCCACCTCGGCCGACGCGTGCTCGACGCGGTGCAGATCCACCCGGCCGGCACCGGCGTACGCGGGCCGGTGCTGGTCACCCCCACCGGCCGCTGGATGTTCCTCGTCCGCCCCGGTGATCCGCTCCGGCCGGAGCTGGAGCACTGCTTCCACGTGGTCCGGCACGGGCCGGGCTCGTGGATCCCGGCGCCACCCACCCGGCTGCCGGAGGGGACGGTCCGTTGGGCGGTCGCCCCGGAGCAGGCCCGCTGGCAGCTCCCGGACTCCTACCTGGTGCAGAACACGTTGATCGAGGCGCTGCGCGCCACCGGTGTGACACTCACCCCCGACCTGCTCCCCGGTCACCTGCCGCTGCCCCGGCGAGGCATGTGAACGCGCCCCGGCAGCCAATTCGATCCCGTCGCCGACAGCGTCGCCGGGGTGCCGGTCCTCGTTGACAGGAGGACGGCGCGAACGCGCGCCACGAGCGGGGGAATGATGTCCACGGACGACAGAGCGTCTCATCCCGGCGGCACCGAACCGCCCCGCCGCAGCCACCCGCGGCACCGCTGGGCCGGCACTCGCCCGTCCGGCTCGCGCCCCGGTCGGCCCCGCCCCACCGGCACCCGCCCCGCCGGCACCCACCGCCCGCTCCGCTAGTCCGTCAGGGGCAGGTTGGCGGAGAGGAACTGGTACGCGTCGTCGGTGATGACGGCGTGGGTGTGGTCGGCGAGGCGGTCCAGCCAGCCGATGCCGGTGACCCCCATGGCCAGGGCCGCGGTCGCGTACGCGTCGGCCACCCCCAGGTCGGTGCCGACCACCGTCACCGAGCGCAGCCCACCGGCTGGAGCGCCCCGGCGCGGGTCCAGCACGTGCCGGCCGCGCTCGTAGACACCGGAGGTGGCCACGGCCAGATCGGTCCCGGTGAGCACCAGGCAGGTCGCCATCGCGTCCCACGGGTGTCGGATGCCGATCCGCCACGGCTCCCCCGACGGGGAGTGGCCACGCACCCGCACGTCGCCGCCGGCGTTCACGCAGTGGTTCGCCGCGCCGGCTGCGAGCAGCCGGTCCGAGGCGACCTGCGCCGCCCAGCCCTTGACGAACCCGGACGGGTCGAGCCCGCCGGTGGCGTACGCGTCGAAGAACCCGTCGGTGGCGCCCCACAGGTCGGCGCAGGCCTCCAGCACGAACCGCAGGTTTTCCGACGCCTCGGAGAGCAGCACCTCACCCCGGTCGAAGCGGCACACCTCGCTGTCCGCCCGGTACGTGCTGAACCGGGCGTCCACCTCGCGCATCCAGGTGAAGACCTGATCGGCCAGCTCGTGCAGGGTCGCCGGCGGTAGGTCGTCGGCGAGATCCAGGGTGATCGCCGTACCCATGATCTGCTCGACCCGGCACAGCCCGGGTCGGGTCATCGCCGCCGGCACGTCAGAACGCCTGCTCGATCGCGCCCCGCAGCGACTGCTTGTAGGAGTTGCTGGTCTCGGTGGCGCCGGAGACGGTGTTCAGGTTGGCGCTCTGCTTCTGCACCACCTCGCCGCCGGTGCCGTTGTACCGGTCCCGGACGTCGCCGCTGTGGATGTCGGACTCACCCCCGCTGGGCAGGGACAGCGAGATGGCCTCGACGATGCGGTTGCCGGAGACCACGATCTGCACCTGCACGTACCCGTACTCGTTGTCCACGCCCGGCCCGGTGACCCGGCGGGTGGTCGGCTGCGGCGCCTTGGTGGTGGTCCGCGGCGTGGTCGGAGCCTTCGTGGTGGTGCGGGTGCCGGGCGGGCGCGCGGTGCTGCCGCTCCTGCTCGCCCTGGGTGAGGAGGGCGCGTCGGCGCTCACCGACGGCTTCAGGGCCACGCCCGCCGGGGCGACGCTCGGGTCCGCACCCTGCGGGGTGGGGTTGACCGGCTGGGCGGCCGGCAGGTCCTGGGCGACCTGGGTGGTGCCCGGCGAGCCCTTGAGGACCACCAGCGCGGTGGTGCTGGCTGCCAGACCGGTGATCGCGAGGAACGCGCGACGCATGCGATGCCTTCCTACAACTCGAAGGTGGCCAGGTGGATCTGCCGGCGGGGCACGCCGGCCCGGCGCAGCGCGCGCACCGACTGCTCGACGAGCCCGGGCGGCCCGCAGAGGTAGACGTCGCGTCGGGCCACGTCGGGCACCAGTTGGCGCAGCCCGTCGGGGCTCATCAGCTGGCGGGGGCCGGGGTCGTCGCGGGAGCCGATGACGTACCAGATCGAGGTCTCCCGGGCCTGGGCCAGCCAGTCCAGCTCCCGGCTCAGGAGCACGTTGGCCGGGGTACGGGCCCGGTAGATCAGCGCCGCGCCCGGCGGCAACTCCTCCAGCATGGCCCGGATCGGCGTGATGCCGCTGCCGCCGGCGATCAGCAGTGCTCGGTCGCGGACCCGGTGCGCGGCGGTGAAGGTGCCCGACGGACCCTCCGCCCAGACCCGGGTGCCCGGGTCCAGGTCGCGCAGGTCGGCCGTGTGCGTGCCGACCACCTTGACGGTGAGCCGCAGCCAGCGACCGTTGGCCGCGGCGGAGACGGAGAACGGGTGCGACTGCCACCAGCAGCCCCGGGTGAGGAAGCGCCAGCGGAAGTACTGTCCGCCGAGCACCGCCAGCCGGTCCAGCCGCTCACCGGTGAGGTAGATGGAGATCGTGTCGGGGCTCTCCGCGACCACGTCGGCGACCCGCAGCCGGTACCGCAGGTTGAACGCCAGCGGCGCGATCACCCGGCCCCACAGCAGGGCGGCGACCACCAGCAGGTAGAGCGCGATCCAGCCGGTCCGTACCGGCCCGGGCTTGTAGAGCTGCGCGCCGTGGGTGAACTGGTGCGCGTAGCCGAGCAGCAGCACCAGGTAGCTGGACAGGTGCAGCAGGTGCCACAGCTCGTAGGGCAGTGCCCGCCGGATCGCCCGGATGCTGCTGAACCCGACCAGCACCATGATGCCGGCGGCGACGAACGCCGAGACCATGTCCTCGTAGTCGCCGAGCAACGTGCCGACCTCGGCGAAGACCGACTGGTTCCGCAGGTCCGCGTAGCCGACCAGGGTCAGCGACACGTGCGCCAGCACGGCGACGAGCAGGGTGGCACCGATGTCACGGTGCCAGCGGGCCAGCTGCTCGCCGCCGATCCACCGCTCCAGCACCGGCAGCCGGCTCATCATCAGCACCTGCACCAGCAGCAGGTAGCCGGCGACCAAACCGGTGATCCGGCCGGCGGCCGTCAGGGTCGCCGCGGTGGTCCGCAGCGAGCCGGCGGGGGTGCCCAGCCACCACGGCAGCACGCTGGCGAGCAGGCCGACCAGGAGCAGCGCGGCCAGCAACCGCCGGCCGCCGGGGCCGCGCCGGGCCGGGGTCTGCGGGGGTACGGGCGCAGCCGACCGGCCGCCGTGCCAGGACGTGGTCCCGGTACGGCGGCCGGCGGCGTGGGTGTGCGAACGCGTCACGCGTACAGCTTCATCGGGGCGTACTTCTGGCGGGGGAAGACCTTGTCCACCTCCGCGTTGGTGAGCCCGAACCGGCCCTGCGCAACCGCGCCGTAGACGTTGAACATGTTGTTGTACTCCGGCACGTCACCGGAATCCAGCTTGTCCAGGCCGTTCCAGGTGCCGAGCAGCGAGCCGGCCAGCTTCTTGCCGGAGAGCAGGGTGACCACCCCGCCGTGCCCGTGGTCGGTGCCGCCGCTGTTGGAGCCGACCCGCCGGCCGAACTCGCTGGACACCATGATCGTCACGTCGGCTGCCTGCGGGCCGAGGTCGGTGAAGAACGCGGCCATCGCGCTGGCCAGCTCGTTCAGCCGGCGGTGCAGCTGACCGCCGTCGCGGGTGCCCTGGTTCTCGTGGGTGTCGTAGCCGCCCATCCCGACCGTGGCGACCCGGACGTTCGCGCCACCCTTGATCAGCTGGGCAAGCTGCTTGAACGCGTTGCCGATGCCCTGGTACTCGATGCCCGCGGCGGGCTGGTACGGCTTGGCGGCGAGCTTCTGCGCGGTGGCCAGCGCGCCCATGCCCTCCTGCACGGCCTCCTCGACCGGGTGGTTGATTCCGGTGAAGAGGCCCTTGATGGCCTTCTCGGTGGCGGCCCGGAACCGGTCGTCGCCGTTGAGTCGCAGCGAACCGACGTTGTTCAGCGAGAGCGCGCCGTTGTTGCCGACCAGCGAGCGGGGCAGCGTGCTGCCGACGCCGACGCTGCGGAACGCGGTGCCCTTGCCAAGGTTGTCGACCAGGCCGTCGAGCCAGCCCCGGCCACCGGTCTCGTTGGGGAGCCCGCCAAGGTTGCAGGCGTCCGCGGCCTGGAAGTGGCTGCGGGACAGCCGCTCGTCGGAGACCGCCGGGATGAAGCCCAGCTGGCCGGCCTTGAGCCACTGCTCCAGCGGCTTGAACGCGCTGGTCAGCTTGAAGCCGCGGCCCAGGGCCAGCGAATCGTTGCCGAGCAGCAGGTCGGGGCGGGCCTTGGCGAGCACCGGGTCGTTGTCCGGCGCGACCAGGCTCAGCCCGTCCAGCCCACCGTAGAGGAAGACGTGGATCAGGGTGCCGGTCTTGGTCGCCGCGAACGACGCCGAGGTGGTGACGAACTGGGCGGTGGCCAGCGCGGTGGCGGTGGCCGCGGCACCGGCGACGAAGGTCCGTCGAGTGACGCCGCGACCGTCCTGCTGGGCCTCCTCCAGGTCCTCCAGGGTGCGGTAGCGGTCGGCCTCGGCGGCGTTCTCCGCGGCGACGAGGTCGGCCTCCGCCCGCAGCAGCGCCTCGGCCGGGTTGTCGGCCAGCCGCCGCAGGTCGGGGCATTCGGGGTGCAGGGGGAAAGAGTTGTACACAGTCTTCTCCATCGGGTGCCTCACCGGAGGTGGTGCTGAGGGGACGCGAGGATCGCCCGCGCGACGGCGGTGATGGCCCCGTTGAACGTGGCATCGACCTTGGCGCTCGCCGACACGCCGGCCACGCCGAGGATCAGGTTCCTCTCCCGGGCGCTCAGCTTCTGGTTCACCAGCCGCTGGGCCAGCGCGTCCACGTACGCCCCGGCGGTGGCCGGCGGCTTGGCGACCAGCTTCTCCGGCGCCGTGTACGTGAAGGCGGTGCGGTAGCCGGCCAGGATCTCGCCGGCCTCGTTCCAGCCGTTGACCATGGTGCCGGCCGAGGTCCAGGCGATGTAGACGTCGGGGTAGCCGTCCGGGGTGGGCTGGCCCATCGGGTACTGGCCCAGCTCGCGCAGCTTGTCCTGGATCTGCCGCAGGCCGCGGGCGAACGGGGTCCGCTTGTTGTCGCCGTTGTCGTTCTTCGCCGACGGGTCCGGCGAGACGCCCAGGACGCGGTACGTGGAGACCAGGTACTCCATCGGCCGGCGTACCTTCTGGCCGACCCCCGCCCAGAACTCAGAGGAGCTGAACAGGGCCATCAACACCGGCTTGATCAGGCCGTTGTTGGTGCTGTACGTCTTGGCCAGCCGGTCCACGAGGGACTTCGGCGGGGTGTCCGAGACGAACCGGGTCGCCAGGCTCTGCGCCACGTACTTCGCGGTCGACGGGTGCAGCGCGATGTAGGTGATGTACCGGTCGATCGCCGCTTCGGCCTTCTTCGGGTCAGCCGAGTTGTTGGCGTGCGTGAAGCCGAGGATCTTCACCTTGCCGACGTAGTGCTGCTCGGGCTTGAAGGCGTACTTGCCGTCCTCGACGCCGCGGCCGGTCTGGAGCATGGCCGCCTGGCGCACGTCCGGCTCCTTGTAGCCACCGTCCACGCCGACCGAGTAGAGCTCCAGGTTCTCCCGGGCCAGGTTCTCGTTGATCGCGTCCTTGCGGGAGTCCTTCTGGTTCAGGTAGATCAGCAGCGCGGGGTGCTTGTTCGCGGCGACCAGCATCTCCGGGTAGCTGCCCAGCGCGTGCGCCCGCACCACGTCCTTGTCGAACGAGTTGCGGTACACCTCGCCGCCGTCGAATTCCGCGGCGACGTGCAGGAAGTCGTTCCAGAAGTCGACCATCACCTCGAACAGCTGGCGCTTCGACCAGATCTGCCGGGCGAGGGTGGCGTCGATCATCTCCCGCTCGGGCTGGGCGCCCTGCTCGTTGAGCTTGTCCCGCTGGTCGCGCAGCTGCTGCACCGAGAGCTTCTGCGTGGGCAGCTCGGCGAGCTTCAGCTCGGCCTTGCTCGGCTCGATCTTGTCCGGTTCGAGCTGGGCGCGGATCCAGCCGTCGATGCCCAGCCTCTTGATGTCGGCGACGACCGCGGGCGTCGCACCGAAGGTGGCCCTGCGGGCCAGGTGCAGGATCGGATCCTTGGCCAGCACGGTCTTGACGGTCACCTTGGTCGCCGCCGCGGCGGCGGCCGGGCCGGAGAACGTCCGGCCGCCGGAGGGCGCGTTCTTCTTCAGCGCCTCACCGGCGCGGGAGCCCATGTAGCTCTCGTTCTGCTCGGTGTAGGTGCGCACCGTGCTGGGCTGCTGACCGCTGGGCCGGGCCGCGGTGCCGTCGGTGACGGTGCTGCCGGTCGCGTCGGCCACCGCGTCGTCACCGAAGAGGCCGCGGAACTGCGGGATCATGGCGAGCGCCGCGCCACCGGCGACGACCGCGGCGGTGCCGCCGAGCGCGACCATGGCCCTGCGGCGACCAACCCTGGGGCCGGGCTCGTCGTCATCGTCCAAGGTGGGCAGTCCGGTTCCGGCCGGCCGAGCCAGGGCCGGGCGACCGAGACCCTCCGGGCCGACCCACTGCGGCCCGCGCGGGGCGGGGGCGGGCTGCCCGTACCCGTCGGTGTACTGCTCACGCGGGTCGGCCTGAGCCGGGTAGCCATCCTGGGGGTGGAGCGAGTCGTACCCGTCCGAGGTGTGGTGCTGGCGTCCGTCCCAGCCGCGGTCGTCCCGCGGTCGACGTGGTGGCACATTCTGGTCGGCCATGTACCAATCCCGATTTCTGAAGAGCGCCGGAAGCTGCGACCGGGCAGGTGCGACAGGTGCGGCGACTGTTGCCTGAGGGGGTTGCTACGGCAAAGTAACCAAGGCCTCAGGTGCCTTCAAGGTGGGCGGAAGACCCCCGCGAGGGCACTTAAGACACCGCTCAGCGCCGCGGTGTCGGCGTGCCGCGTACCGGGGCCGGGGCCGTACCTTCCCAGCAGGGCGGACGCACGCCAGCCGGGTACGGAACGGGCCCCGCCGCCGTACGCGGCACATTCAGCGCCGTCCACCACCACAGGCAAACTTAAGGCTCGGATAAGCCGGAGGTGAGGTGCCCTCGCGCGGAGGAAAGTAGCAGCAACGGGTGAGCGTGAGCCGCCGCCACAGCGGGTATGCCGCCGAACCGCTGAACGCGTGAGGGGAAGGCAGCGCCATGCTCAGCAAAGAGGATCAGCGCAGGTTCGACCAGATCACCCGTCAGCTCCGGGAGAGTGACCCGGCGTTCTTCAACCGACTGGATCACCGTGTTCGGGCCCGCCGAGGCCGCTACCTGATGTTGTTGACCATCCTGCTGTGGGCGTCGCTGCCAGCGATGACCGTGTTCGCCGGCCGGCTGGCCGGCGCGATCTGCGCGGTGGTGCTGGTGGCGAACGCCGCGATCATGTGGCGGTTCCGCCGCCGCTGGACGTAACCGCTCACCGGCCGGCCGGGCCGAACGCCCGGTACGCCCGGCGCAGTCGTTCCAGCAGTCCCGGCCCGCCGATGGCCGGCGCTGGCGGGCCGAGCTGGCGCAGCAACAGATCCGGTCCGGTCGCCAGCCGGGGCGGGCGGTCGGACAGCGGCACCGGTGGCAACCAGAACCGGTCCACCGCCTCGACCAACGGGGCCGCCGACATCCCGGCGAGCGCCCGCGCCGCGCCGGCCGGCGTCCCGGCATCGTCCACAACGGACAAGTCCCGGTCCGGAAGGGACCCGTCGTCCGCATCCGTGGGCGGGGTGGTGACCGGTCCGGACAGCTCCGCGCCGGTGGCCTCGGCGCGTCGGGCCCGGAGCCGCTCGAGCAGTTCCGCGCGAGCCCGGCCGCGCCAGTGCAGCAGCTCGAACGGGTCCGCGTCGAACGCCTCGGCCAGCAGGTAGAACGTGGCCGCAAGGTGCTTGCAGGGCACCGCGAAGTCGGGGCAGCTGCACCGCTGGGTCAGCTCCTTGACGCCGGTCGGGAAGAGCGGAGCGCCGGCGGCGACGAACAGCTCCTCCAGCTCGTCGGGCAGGTCCCCGGCGAGCAGCCGGGCGCTGAAGAACGCCTGCCCCGCCAGCTCCACCTCGATCCGGGACCAGAGCGCGGCCGGGAACGGCGCCAGCGCGATGGAGACCTGGTACGGCTTCGGCCGGGAGCCCTGCACCACGGCGCTGACCAGCCCGGGCGCGATGTCGAGCCGGAGCACCTGACCGGCTCGCGCGTACGACCGACCCCGGGTCAGCCGGGTGCCGAGCGCGAACGACTCCAGCACCTCCAGGAAGCGCCGGGACCACCAGGACTGGCCGATCGCTCCCCGGGCGCTGCGCGCCCGCAGGCCGCCGTCGACGCGCCGGGGACGGCCGTAGTCGGCGAACCGGTCGGTACTCACTCCACCACCGCCCCGGCCTCCAGGGCGAACAGCTCGCGCAGCTGCCCGGTGGACAGCTCGGTGATCCACTGCTCGCCGGTGCCGACCACCCGCTCGGCGAGGCTTCGCTTGTCGGCGATCAGCGCCGCCACCTTCTCCTCCACCGTGCCGGCGCAGACGAACTTGCGGACCTGCACCCGCCGCCGCTGCCCGATCCGGAACGCCCGGTCGGTCGCCTGGTCCTCCACCGCCGGGTTCCACCACCGGTCCACGTGCACGACGTGGTTCGCGGCGGTCAGGGTGAGCCCGGTGCCACCGGCCTTGAGCGAGAGTACGAACAGCGGTGGCCCGTCCGCCGACTGGAACCGCTGCACCATGGCATCCCGCTCGGCCTTGCCGAGCCCACCGTGCAGGAACAGCACCTCCCGCCCGAACCGGGCCGACAGGTGACCGCGCAGCATCGCGCCGAACTCGGCGTACTGGGTGAACAGCAGCGCCCGCTCCCCCGCCGCCAGCACCTCCTCCAGGATCTCGGTCAGCCGGGCCAGCTTGCCGGAGCGACCCTCCAGCGGCGAACCGTCCCGCAGCATCTGGGCCGGATGGTTGCAGACCTGCTTCAGGCGAGTCATGGTGGCCAGCACCAGCCCTCGCCGTTCGATGCCGTCGCTGGACTCGATCCGGGCGAGCATGTCGTCGACCACCACCCGGTACAGGGCGGCCTGCTCGGCGGTGAGGTTGCAGAGCACCTCCATCTCCAGCTTCTCGGGCAGGTCGGAGATGATCGACGAGTCGGTCTTGAGCCGGCGCAGCACGAACGGGCCGGTGATCCGGCGCAACCGCTCGGCGGCCTCGGCGTCGCCGTGCCGCTCGATCGGTTCGGCGAACCGCTTGCGGAACGTCGCGGCCGGGCCGAGCAGGCCCGGATTGGCGAACTGCATGATCGACCAGAGGTCGGCGAGCCGGTTCTCGACCGGCGTGCCGGTCACCGCCACCCGCTGCCGGGCGGGCAACGCACGGACGGCCTCGGCCTGCCGGGTCGAGGCGTTCTTGATCGCCTGCGCCTCGTCCACCACCACCCGGTGCCAGTCGATGCCGGCCAGATCGACGGCGTCGCGGGCGGCCACCGAGTAGGTGGTGAGGACCAGGTCCGCACCGTGCGCGGCCGCCGTGAACTCCGCACCCCGGGCCCGCTCCGCCCCATGGTGTACGTGCACCCGCAGCCCCGGGGTGAACCGGGCCGCCTCCCGCTGCCAGTTGCCGACCAGGGACATCGGGCAGACCAGCAGGGTCGGTCCGGCGTCCGGCGGGTCCCCGGCCAGCAGCGCTAGCAACTGCACGGTCTTGCCCAGCCCCATGTCGTCGGCCAGCACGCCGCCCAGGCCCAGCGACCGCAGGAACGCCAGCCACGCCAACCCGCGCCGCTGGTACGGCCGCAGCGTGCCCTCGAAGCCCGGTGGCGGGTCCAGCGGGGTGAGTCGTCGCTCGACCGCACCGGCGAGCAGGTCGCCCAGCGCCCCGTCGGCGGTCACCTCCAGCACCGGCAGCGCTCCGGTGTCCTCGCCGTCGGCCAGCCCGAGGCGGAGCAGGTCGGCGACGGTCAGCTCGCCGGCCGAGCGGAGCAGGCGCAGCCCGGCGGCGAGCCGCCCCGGGTCCAGCTCCACCCACCTGCCGCGCAGGCGCACCAGCGGGGTCTTCACCTCGGCCAGCGCGGCCAACTCCTCGGCGGACAACGGCTGGTCGCCGAGCGCCACCTCCCAGCGGTAGTCCACCAGGGCGTCCAGGCCGACCCCTGCTTCGGCGCCGGCCACCGTGCCGGGTGCGGTCCGGCTGCGGGCACGCAGCCGGGCGCCGAGCCGCGCTGACGGGCGCTGCCACCAGGAGGGCAGCAGCACCCCGAAGCCGGCGGCGTGCAGCACCGGGGCGCCCTCGCTGAGGAACCGGTGCGCTCCCTCGACGTCCAAGTCCATCGCCTCGGGGGCGGCGGTGCGCAGCGCGGCGTCGAGGTCCGGCCAGAGCCGGCTGGCACGGCCCAACTCGGCGAGCAGGGTCTCCTGCGGGCTGGCGGTACGACCGGCCAGGCCGCCGAGCGTCTGCGGTGCCCGCCAGACCTGCCCGGCGTCGACGTGCAGGCCCGGCTCGTCGGCCGCCTGCAACCCGAACTCCAGCCGCCACCGCCCAGCCCCGACCGGCTCAGCCTCGACCGGGCCGCCCTCGGCCAGGCCGACTCCGGCTGTCGACGGCGCGGTGCCGGCCGGCACCGGGCGGGTGGCCAGGATCGGTTCGGTGACCTCGTCGGGCGCCGGTTCCACCAGCCGGAAACTGGCCCGGACGGGACCGCCGGCGGCGTCGCGCTGCCAGGCGTCCAGTTCGACGCGGAGGGTGGCCAGCGCCGCCGGATCGACGGTGAAGTCGCGACGGGGGCCGGCGAGCGCCGCCAGCCACGCCGGCGCCGGGCCGCCCGGCCGCAGCCCCCGGGCCAGCGTGGTGGTCGCCAGGGCGGCCCGCGCGGCCGCGTCGGTCAGCGCGTCGAGCGCGTCCGCGACCAGCGCACCGGCCGTCAACTCGGTGCTGTCCGGTTCGGGAGCGGCCGGCGCGATCGCGTCCGAGGCAGCGGCCGATGCGGTGGTGGCCGGCACGGTGACGGCCCGGGCGGCTGGCGGCAGGGCCAGCGCCAGGGACCGCGCCCACGCGGCATCGGTGCCGGTCAGCAGCGGTCGCCAGATGGCCCGCGCCGGCACCTGCACGTCAGCGTCCGCCGATGACGCTCCGGCGGGCCGGTCCCCCGACTCGGCCACGCCCGCACCCGGCATCGCGCCGACGCCGGGCAGGACACGGCCCCGGGCCACCAGGTCGGCGGCGAAATCGGCCAGCTCTGCCAGGTGACGCAGGGTGGCGCCAGGCACCACCGCAAGCTCGTCCAGGGCGCGCAGCAGCGGCAGCGCGTCGTCCGGGGCGTACACCAGCACGGGGACCCGCCACCCGGCCAGGGTGAGCTTTCCCCGGGCCGTGGGCGCGACGGCGGTCCGGATCAGCTCCGGTGAGTCGGTCGGCGCGCCGCCCCGGGTGGGCAGGGTGAGCAGCGCGGTGTCCGGACGGGCCGGCTCGGCGGCGTCGGCGAGGGCGGTGACCAGGGTGGCGTGCCCGGCGGCGAAGGGGTGCGGGCGCTCGCGGGGCGCCCGGCCGGAGCGTG
>NZ_JBSFYP010000042.1:0-62598 GCF_053599835.1 Micromonospora sp. NPDC005163 | reverse complement strand
TTCTGGGGCCCCGGCCCGGCCGGCTGCCCGGGCGCCGGCTCGCCACCCGGTGCCGCCAGGCGCTCCACGCCCAACCGGCCGCCACCGCCAGCAGGATCGCCACCGCCCAGAGCAGGGCCTCGGGCATCGCCACCTCCGCCGTCGTCCGGAGGCCCACCGGCCCCCGTCGTCCGGCGATCCTCGCATGCCGATCACCGCGGCGCGCGCCGCCGATCGTGATCGCGAGAACGCGGTGCGTGGGTGGGCGACTGTTTGTCCCACCGGGCGGATACCGTGCCGGAGTAGCGTGATCAGGGAGGTCGCAGGCGTGTCCGAAGGTGGCGGTGTGTCTGAGGAGCAGATCGGTCAGCAGGTCAGCCCGGCGCAGGAGGCGGCGGCCGGCGTCGAGCCGACGCCGCATGCGCGGGAACGGCACGCCACGCTCAGCCGCGAGCTGACCGAACATCAGTACCGCTACTACGTGCTGGACGCGCCGATCATCGCGGACGCCGAGTTCGACCGGCAGCTGCGCGAGCTGGAGGCGCTGGAGGACGAGTTCCCGGCACTGCGCACACCGGATTCGCCGACCCAACGGGTCGGTGGCACGTTCTCCACCGACTTCACCCCGGTCACCCACGCCGAGCGGATGCTCTCTCTGGACAACGCCTTCGCCGACGAGGAGCTGGCGGCCTGGGCCGAGCGGGTCGAGCGGGACGCCGGCGGCCCGGTGCCCTACCTGTGTGAGCTGAAGGTCGACGGGCTGGCGATCAACCTGACCTACGAGGCCGGCCGGCTGGTTCGGGCGGCCACCCGCGGTGACGGCCGCACCGGCGAGGACGTCACCGCCAACGTGCGCAGCATCCGTGGCGTGCCCGGCCAGCTCACCCCGTCCGCCGAGTTCCCGGAGATTCCCGAGCTGCTGGAGGTCCGGGGCGAGATCTACTTCCCGATCGCCGCGTTCGCCGACCTCAACGCGGGCCTGGTGGAGCAGGGCAAGGCGCCCTTCGCCAATCCCCGCAACGCCGCCGCCGGCAGCCTGCGCCAGAAGGATCCACGGGTCACCGCGTCACGGCCGCTGCGCCTGGTGGTGCACGGCATCGGCGCCCGCCGTGGTTTCCAGCCCACCGCGCAGTCCGAGTCGTACGCGGCGCTCAAGGCGTGGGGCCTGCCGACCAGTGACCGGTGGCGGGTGGTGCCGGATCTGGCCGGCGTGGCCGAATACATCGCCTACTACGCCGAGCACCGGCACGACGTCGAGCACGAGATCGACGGAGTGGTGGTCAAGGTCGATCCGGTGTCCATCCAGGGCCGGCTCGGGTCGACCAGCCGCGCCCCGCGCTGGGCGATCGCCTTCAAGTACCCGCCGGAGGAGGTCACCACCAAGCTGCTCGACATCGACGTCAACGTGGGGCGCACCGGGCGGGTCACCCCGTTCGCCGTTCTCGAACCGGTGCGGGTGGCCGGCTCCACCGTCGCGCTCGCCACCCTGCACAACGCCCGTGAGGTGGAGCGCAAGGGTGTGCTGATCGGCGACACGGTGGTGCTGCGCAAGGCCGGCGACGTGATTCCCGAGGTGCTCGGCCCGGTTGTCGACCTGCGCCCCGCCGACGCCCGGCCGTTCGTCATGCCGACCACCTGCCCGGCCTGCGGCACCCCGCTCGCGCCGGCCAAGGAGGGCGACATCGACATCCGCTGCCCCAACACCCGCAGCTGCCCCGCCCAGCTACGCGAACGGGTGTTCCACCTCGCCGGTCGCGGCGGGTTCGACATCGAGGTGCTCGGCTACAAGGGCGCGGCGGCTCTGCTGGACGCGGAGATCATCGCCGACGAGGGGGACCTCTTCCAGCTCGACGCCGAGCAGCTGTCCCGGTCCCCGTTCTTCGTCAACAAGGACGGCAGCCTGGGCAGCAACGCGGTCAAGCTGCTGGACAATCTGGCGGTCGCCCGGGAACGCGACCTGTGGCGGGTGCTGGTGGCGCTCTCCATCCGGCACGTCGGCCCGACGGCGGCCCAGGCGCTCGCCAGGCACTTCCGCTCCATGGAGGCCATCGACGCGGCCAGCGAGGAGGAGCTCTCCTCGGTCGACGGGGTCGGTCCGACGATCGCGGCCAGCATCCGGGAGTGGTTCGCCGTGGACTGGCACCGCGACGTGGTCCGCAAGTGGGCCGAGGCGGGCGTACGGATGGCCGAGGAGGCGGGCGACGAGGGGCCGCGCCCGTTGGAGGGGCTGACCGTGGTGGTGACCGGCACGCTCGCCAGCTTCTCCCGGGACCAGGCCGCCGAGGCCGTGCAGAGCAGGGGCGGCAAGGTCAGTGGCTCGGTCTCCAAGAAGACGAGCTTCGTGGTCGTGGGCGACAACCCGGGGTCCAAGGCCGACAAGGCGGCCAGCCTCAAGGTGCCGGTACTCGACGAGGACGGGTTCCGGGTGCTGCTGGACGCGGGTCCGGACGCGGCACGGGACGTCGCCCGGCTGGAGAGCTGACCGGCTCCGGCGTCCGCTGGCCGCGCATACCAACTTAATTACGACTACGACCGATTCGTGACTGTCATACCGGGAAACCCGGGGCTGAGGGCGTTTCATTGGGTCACGGGCGTGCACACGGCACGCCAGTCGTCGCTCGGGAGGTGTGATGGAGGTCGCCGACCCGCGAAACTCCGTCCCGCCCGGACGGGTGGCGCCGTTCACCGCCTTCATCGTCAGCATCCTGGTGGTCGCCGTGTTGGCCGCCGCCGGTCCACTCGCGACACTCCCGGCCGAGCTGTCCCGGCTGCCGGTGGCGTTCTGGACGATGGCCGCGCTCGCGCTGGTCTGCGACGCCCGCCCGTTCGTGCATCCGGGCCGCCGGCAGTCCTCCGCGGTCTTCCCGTCCACCTGTTTCACCTTCGCGATCCTGCTCGGCTGGGGGCTCGGCCCGGCGGTGGCCGTGCAGGCGGCGGGCGTGGTCGTCTCCGGCTGGCGGATGCGGCACGCCGCGTGGCGGACGGCGTTCAACGTCGGCCAGTACGCCTGCGCCCTCGCCGCCGCGTACGGCGTCCTCCAGCTCGGGCCGGGCATCGTCTTCTCCGGCGGCCGGCTGCACTGGACCGACGTGGTCGCCGTCGGCGGCGCCACGCTGGCCTGGTTCGTGGTCAACTACGGGCTGGTGAGCTGGGCGGTACGGCTGCGCTTCGGCGACCGGTGGTGGCCCACGGTCCGGCAGGGCCTCGGTTTCGAACTGCTCTCCACGGGCTCGCTCCTGCTGCTCGCCCCGGTGCTGGTGGCCGCCGCGCGGGTCAGCGCGGCGCTGATCCCGCTGGTGCTGGTGCCGCTCTTCGCCGTGTACCGGATGGCCCGGCTGACCGTCGAGCAGCAGCACCTCGCCGCTGCGGACCCGCTCACCGGGCTGCCCAACCGCAAGGCGCTCCTGGCCGAGGTGGCCGAGCAGGTGCACCTGCACGCCGAGCGGACCGCGCGCGGCGAACCTGACGGGCACCTGGCGCTGCTGCTGATCGACCTGGACCGCTTCAAGAACGTCAACGACGCGCTCGGGCACGCCGTGGGCGACCGGCTGCTCGTCGAGGTCAGCGCCCGGCTCACCGATGTGGAGCCCCGCCCGCAGATGATCGCCCGGCTCGGCGGGGACGAGTTCGCCATCGTGATGACCGGGCTGACCGACGCGAGTCAGGCGCGTGACCTGGCCGACCGGGTGGTCGGGGCGCTGGCCGAGCCGGTGCCGCTGGACGGGCTGCCGCTGGATGTGGGTGGCTCGATCGGGATCGCTCTCTTCCCCGAGCACGGCGAGGACTTCGCCACCCTGATGCGCCACGCCGACGTGGCCATGTACGACGCCAAGCACCGCAACGACACGGTCGCCGTCTACGCCCCGGAGTCCGATCACAACTCCGCCGAGCGGCTCGGCCTGCTCGCCGATCTGCGCCGGGTACTGGAGTCCGGCCCGTCGGTCGACGACCCGCTGGACGCCGAGCCGGCGGGACCCGCACGGCCGACGGGGACGGCCGACGGGGACGGCCGGGATGCGGGGCTGACCGAGCCGGATGGCGCCGAGCGGCCGGTCGACGTACCCCTCGGCGCGGCGGCGGAGGTGCGCGGCGGGGATGGTGCGGCGCTGCCCAGCGGTGACCTGCACCCCGCCGAGGCGGCGTCGCACGCGGGCGCGTCGCCGGTGGTCGCCGGGGCCCCGCCGGCCGGCGGCCGGTGGTGGGGTCGCCGCCGGCGGCCGGGCACCGAGCTGATGCACGCCGACGAGCTGATCAACCGGATCGCCACCGGCGCCGACCCGATCCGTGGCCGGAACACCCGGGCCACGGTCACCGGCACCCGCCCGGACCGGGGCCGGCGTGCCGGCGGGCACGGGCGGCGATCGCCGAACGGCGCGCCCGCGCTGGCCGGCGGCGGCGCCGGCCCGCGACGCGACGTCGGGCCGGGCACCCCGGACGAGCCGCCCGGGTCGACCGGGTGGGCACACTCCGACGCCGAACCGGCCGACGACGCTGGCGAGATCACCATGTATTACCAGCCGCAGATCGCCATCGCCACCGGCGAGGTGGTCGGCGTCGAGGCCCTGCTGCGCTGGCGGCACCCACGGCGGGGGATGGTCGACCCGGAGGAGCTGATCCGGGTCGCCGAGCAGAGCGCGGTGATGCGACTGCTCACCCGCCGGGTCGTCGACGACGTGGTGGAGCAGCTCGCCAAGTGGTCGGCGGCCGGCATCGGGCTGCGGGCGGCACTGAACGTGAGCGTGCGTGACCTGCACACCGGCGAGATCGCCGACCAGATCGCCGACCGGCTGACCCGCTACGGGGTGCCGGCCGAGCGGCTGCAACTGGAGATCACCGAGGGTGCTTTGATGGCCGACCCGCGCCGGGTGCTGGCCACCATCTCCCGGCTGCACCGCATCGGGGTGGCCATCGCGCTGGACGACTTCGGCACCGGCTACTCGTCCCTCCAGCACCTGCGCCGGCTGCCGCTGTCCGAGGTGAAGGTGGACCGCTCGTTCGTGCTGGGCATGGCCGACGACGCCGACGACGCGGCGATCGTCCGGTCGATGATCGAGCTGGCCGGCGCGCTGGGGCTGCGGGTGGTCGCCGAGGGCGTGGAGGACGAGCGGACCTGGCGGATGCTGCACGCCGCCGGCTGCGACGCCGCGCAGGGCTGGTTCTACGCCCGACCGATGCCCGCCGAGGAACTGGTCACCTGGCTGGCCCGGTACCGGCCGGTCCGTCCGAGCGGCGGCCCGGAGCCGGACGCCGGCCGTCGTCCCACCCGCTGACCCACCCGCTGACCCGCCCGCCGATCCGACGCGAGAGGCTGGCGGAGGGGGAGTCGTGGACGCGGCACCGGAGCGGAACAATAGACTCGCTCCGGTCACCGCGCGTCACGCTCCACCCGTCGCGCGATCGGCACACCGCCCGACCAGCAGGACATCAGAAGGGGGCACGGATGGCCGCCATCTCCCGCGAGGAGGTCGCGCACCTGGCGCGCCTGTCGCGGCTCGCCGTCACCGAGGAGGAGCTGGACATCTTCGCCGGCCAGCTCGACGTGATCCTCCAGGCGGTCGCCCAGGTCGGCGAGGTCGCCGCGGCGGACATCCCGCCGACGTCGCATTCGGTGCCGCTGACCAACATCTTCCGCGAGGACGTCGTCACGCCGTGTCTGACCCCGCAGGAGGTGCTGTCGGGCGCGCCCGACGCCGAGGACCAGCGGTTCCGCGTACCGCGGATCCTGAGCGAGGATGTGGCCTCATGAGTGAGCGCCAGCGAGCGAATCAGCAGTGCAGCGCGGTGGTGCCTCATGGCGTCACGGAGCGAAGCGGAGTGACGGCATGAGCGATCTGACCAGAATGACCGCGGTGGAGATCGCCGCCCTGGTCGCTGGCGGCGAGGCCTCCGCCGTCGAGGTGACCCGGGCCCACCTGGACCGGATCGCCGCGGTCGACGACCGGGTGCACGCCTTCCTGCACGTGGACACCGACGGCGCGCTGGCCACCGCCCGCGCCGTGGACGAGCGTCGGGCGGCCGGCGAGGAGTTGGGCCCGCTGGCCGGCGTGCCGGTCGCGGTGAAGGACGTGCTCGCCACCCGGGGCGTGCCGACCACCGTGGGCTCGAAGATCCTGGAGGGCTGGCGCCCGCCGTACGACGCGACGATCGTGCAGCGGCTGCGCGAGGCCGGCACGGTGATGCTCGGCAAGACGAACATGGACGAGTTCGCGATGGGCTCCTCCACCGAATACTCGGCGTACGGCCCGACGCACAACCCGTGGGACCTCAGCCGGATCCCGGGCGGCTCGGGTGGCGGCAGCGCCGCCGCGCTGGCCGCGTACGAGGCGCCGCTGGCCATCGGCTCGGACACCGGCGGCTCGATCCGCCAGCCCGGCGCGGTCACCGGCACCGTCGGCGTGAAGCCCACCTACGGCGGCACGTCCCGCTACGGGCTGGTCGCCTTCTCCTCGTCGCTGGACACGCCCGGCCCCTGCGCCCGTACGGTGCTCGACGCGGCCCTGCTGCACCAGGTGATCGGTGGGCACGACCCGCGCGACTCCACCTCGATCCCGCAGCCGGTGCCGGACGTGGTGGCCGCGGCGAAGCTCGGCGCGACCGGTGACCTGACCGGCGTGCGGCTCGGCATCGTCAGCGAGTTCGTCGGCGAGGGCCCCGCGCCGGGCGTGATGGCCGCGTTCCGCGAGGCGGTGGACGCCCTCGCGAAGCTGGGTGCGGAGATCGTCGAGGTGTCCTGCCCGACGTTCGCCTACGCGCTGCCCGCGTACTACCTGATCGCCCCGAGCGAGTGCTCCTCCAACCTGGCCCGGTTCGACGGCGTCCGGTTCGGCCTGCGGGTCGGCGACGACGGCAACCGGTCGCTGGAGGAGGTCATGTCGCTGACCCGGGAGGCCGGCTTCGGCCCGGAGGTCAAGCGCCGCATCATGATCGGCACGTACGCCCTGTCGTCGGGTTACTACGACGCCTACTACGGGCAGGCGCAGAAGGTCCGGACGCTGATCACCCGGGACTTCACCGCCGCGTTCGAGCAGGTCGACGCACTGATCTCGCCGACCACCCCGTCCGTGGCGTTCCCGATGGGCGCACGCACCGGCGACCCGTACCAGATGTACCTGGCCGACCTGTTCACCATCCCGAGCAACCTGTACGGCGGGCCGGGCATCTCGGTGCCCTGCGGCCTCTCCGAGGGGCTGCCCGTCGGCCTGCAGGTGATGGCCCCGACGTTGGCCGACGACCGGATGTACCGGGTCGCCGCCGCGCTGGAGTCCGCGGTCGGCACGTTCACCCCACCGGCACTGTGAGGCAGGAGCCCAGATGACGACGACGCTGCCCGCGTACGACGAGGTCGTCGCGCGCTACGAACCGGTGATCGGCCTGGAGACCCACGTCGAGCTGGGCACGAACACCAAGATGTTCTGCGGCTGCCCGACCGACTTCGGTGGCGAGCCGAACACCCGGGTCTGCCCGGTCTGCCTGGGCCTGCCCGGGTCGCTGCCGGTGGCCAACAAGGCGGCCATCGAGGCGATCATCCGGATCGGTCTGGCGCTGAACTGCTCCATCGCGGAGTGGTGCCGGTTCGCCCGGAAGAACTACTTCTACCCGGACATGCCGAAGAACTTCCAGATCAGCCAGTACGACGAGCCGATCTGCGTCGACGGCTACCTGGACGTCGAGGTCAACGGCGAGACGGTGCGGATCGAGATCGAGCGGGTGCACCTGGAGGAGGACACCGGCAAGACGCTGCACGTCGGCGGCGCCACCGGTCGCATCCAGGGCGCGACCGAGTCGCTGGTCGACTACAACCGGGCCGGCATTCCGCTGGTCGAGATCGTCACCAAGCCCATTCCGGGCACCGGCGCGCTCGCTCCCGACGTGGCCCGGGCGTACGTCACCGAGCTGCGGGACGTGATCCGCACCCTCGGCGTCTCGGACGTGCGGATGGAGGAGGGTTCGCTGCGCTGTGACGTGAACACCTCGCTCAACCTGCCGGGGCAGGAGTGGGGCACCCGCACCGAGACCAAGAACGTCAACTCGCTGCGGTCGGTGGAGCGGGCGGTCCGCTCGGAGATGCTGCGGCAGGCCTCGGTGCTGGACGCCGGCGGCCGGATCACGCAGGAGACCCGGCACTTCCACGAGGACACCGGCGACACCACGCCGGGGCGTTCCAAGGAGACCGCGACCGACTACCGGTACTTCCCGGAGCCGGACCTGGTGCCGATCGCCCCGGACCCGGCCTGGGTCGCCGAGCTCAAGGCCGCCCTGCCGGAGCTGCCCCGGGTGCACCGGCGCCGACTCCAGGAGCAGTGGGGGCTGTCCGACCTGGACATGCAGTCGGTGCTGAACGCCGGCGCGGTCGAGCTGATCGAGGCGACCGTCGCCGCCGGCACCACGCCGGCCGCCGCCCGTAAGTGGTGGCTCGGTGAGCTGTCCCGCCGGGCCAACGAGAGCGGCCGGGAGCTGGCCGACATCGGCGCCACCCCTGCCCAGGTCGCCGAGTTGCAGGGCCTGGTAGACGCCGGGAAGCTCAACGACAAGATGGCGCGCGCGGTGCTGGAGGGCGTGGTCGACGGCGAGGGTTCGCCCACCGAGATCATGACCAACCGCGGCCTGGAGGTCGTGTCGGACACCGGCGCGCTCACCGCCGCCGTGGACGAGGCGATCGCCGCCAACCCCGGCATCGCCGACAAGATCCGCAGCGGCAAGGTCGCCGCGGCCGGCGCGCTGGTCGGCGCGGTCATGAAGACCACGCGCGGTCAGGCCGACGCGAAGACCGTCCGCGAGCTGGTCCTGGAGCGCCTCGGCGTCCAAAGCTGAACGATGGAAGGAAGGGCACCTTCTTAACGCCTCGTGCATAGGAAGGGGCCCTTCCTAACATCTCACCCCGCGCCGGGCGCCGGGCGGCGTGAACCCCGCACACCCCTCGCGAGGGCGTCAACGGCGACGCCCGGATGGAGTCACCGTGAACCAGCACGACCTCGATGTCCTCGACGTGATCCAGCGGCGGGTGCTCTGGCTCGCCACCCGGATCGTGGACGCCGCCAACCACGACCGGGCAACCGGCGACGGGGTGAAGGTCGGCGGGCACCAGGCGTCCAGCGCGTCACTGGTCACCGCGATGACCGCGCTCTGGTTCGCGCACCTGGACGCCGAGGACCGGGTGGCGGTCAAGCCGCACGCCTCCCCGGTGTTCCACGCCATCCAGTACCTGCTGGGCAACCTGGACCGCTCGTACCTGCCGCGGCTGCGGGCCCGTGGCGGCCTCCAGTCGTACCCGTCGCGCACCAAGGACCCCGACGAGGTGGACTTCTCCACCGGCTCGGTCGGCCTCGGCGCGGCGGCCCCGCTCTTCGCCGCCGCCACCCGGCGCTACGTCGACGCGCACTTCGGCGCCCGCCCGCACTCCCGGTTCGTCGCGCTGATCGGTGACGCGGAGCTGGACGAGGGCAACATCTGGGAGGCGGTCGCCGACCCCGCCACCACCGGTCTGGGCAACGTCATGTGGCTGGTCGACTTCAACCGCCAGTCGCTGGACCGGGTGGTGCCCGGCATCCGGATCAACCAGTGGCGCGGCCAGTTCGAGGCTGCCGGTTGGCACGTCGTGGAGGTCAAGTACGGCCGCCGGCTCGCTGAGGCGTACGCCCGGCCGGGCGGCGAGGCGCTGCGCGACTGGATCGACGCGATGCCCAACGAGCAGTACCAGTCGCTGTTCGGGCTGGCCGGCCCGGCACTGCGCAAGCAGTTCCTGGACGGCGCGCCGGCTGAGGTGGGCACCATCGTGGAGGGCATCGGCGACGAGGAGATGGGCCCGCTCGTCACCGACCTCGGCGGGCACGACCTGGAGGCGATGCTCGACGCGTACGCCCAGTGTGACGCAGTCACCGACCGGCCCAGCGTCGTCTTCGCGTACACGGTCAAGGGGTGGGGGTTGCCCCTCGCCGGCAACCCGCGCAACCATTCGGCGCTGCTCAGCACCGAGCAGGTCGACGCGTTGCGCGCCGCGCAGGGCCTGACCCGGGAGACCGAGTGGGACCGCATCGACCCGGCGTCACCCGCCGGCATCCGGGCCGGCGCTCGCCGGGAGGCGCTGTCCCGCGCGCCCCGCGAGCGGGCGCTGGGGGTCACCGTTCCGGAGAGCACGGGAGTACGCGCCAACAAGCCGATCTCCACACAGGAGGTCTTCGGCCGGGTGCTGGTGGACCTGGCCCGGGACCGGGAGGTCGGCCGTTACCTGGTGACGACGGCACCGGACGTGGCCACCTCCACCAACCTCGCCGGGTTCATCAACAAGACCGGGGTGTTCGCCCCCACCGAGCAGCGTTCCTGGACCGAGGACCGGATGCTGCGCTGGACCGAGAGCCCCGCAGGGCAGCACATCGAGCTGGGCATCTCGGAGATGAACCTGTTCCTGCTGCTCGGCCAGCTCGGTCTGTCGTGGGACCTGTCCGGGCAGCCGCTGCTGCCGGTGGGCACGGTCTACGACCCGTTCGTGCTGCGCGGCCTGGACGCGTTCCTGTACGGCACCTACTCCGGCTCCCGGTTCGTGGTCGCCGGCACCCCGTCGGGCATCACGCTGGCCCCGGAGGGTGGCGCCCACCAGTCCACCATCACCGCCTCCGTCGGGCTGGAGCTGCCCGGGGTGACCTTCCTGGAGCCGGCGTACGCGACCAGCCTGGACTGGCTGCTCTGCGACGCGCTCGGGCAGATCGCCGGCGGGTCGGCCCCGGCCGCGACCGCCGCGCCGGCCGAGGACGGGGCGTACTACTTCCGGCTGAGCACCCGGCCGCTGGAGCAGGCGCCGTTCGAGGCGGCCCGGGCCCGGCTCGGCGACGCGGTGCTGCGCCGGCAGGTGGTGGCCGGGGCGTACCGGCTGGTCGACGCTCACCAGGCGTACCCGCACCTGGCCGACGCCCCGGTGGTGCAGCTGGCCGCCTCCGGCGCGGTGCTGCCCGAGGTGCTGGCCGCCGCCGCGGAGCTGGCCGAGGAGGGCGTCGCCGGGCACGTGGTGGACGTGACCTCGCTGGATCGGCTCTACCGCGCCTGGCAGCGCACGCTGCGCCAGGGCGTGCGCACGGCGACGGTGCCGAGCGTCCCGGGCGCGCTGCGGTCGGCGTTCGCCGACCGGGTGCCGGTGGTGACCGTGCACGACGCCGCGTCGCACGCGATGGCGTGGCTCGGCTCGGCGCTCGGCGCGCCGGCGGTGCCGCTCGGGGTGGACGAGTTCGGCCAGTCCGGCAGCGTGGCCGAGCTGTACGAGTTGCACGACCTGCTGCCCGGCAGCATCGTCAACGCCGCCCTGGCCGCCATCGCCCTGCGCTGAACCCCGAGGTCACGCTCCGGCCCGTGCTCAGCGGGTCGGGGTGGGGGTGACCGAGGGGGACGGCCCGGCGGTCGGGCCGTCCACCACGTGCCGTTCCAGGTTGACCTGGGCCTGCCCGGTGCCGCCGACGGTGATGTCGTCGTACGCCTGGAGCATCTTCTGCTGATCGAAGTAGAGCACGCTCATCGACAGCGGGGTCGGCTTCTCACCCTCCAGGCCGCGTAGCCCGGCGCCGCCGGTGGAGCCCTCCACCATCAGCGTGGTGGGCTGCTGCCCGGGGGCCTGGGGCAGCTTGGAGACCTGCCGGGCGTGGGTGTGCCCGGCCAGCACCAGCGGGCAGGTGCCGGCGAGCGGACCGGCCGAGGCCGGGTCGTGCACCAGCGCGATGTTCACCGGCCGCGGTGAGCGGCGCACCGTGGTGGCGAGCTGCTCGCCGGCTCCGATCACCTGGTCGGCCACCTGCTGGGTGAGCCCGCTGCCGGCTGGGGAGGTGTTCTTGTCCGGGGTGAAGCGCGGGTCGCCGATGCCGGCGATGGTCAGCCCGGCGACGGTGGTCGTCGTGTTGTTCAGCACGATCGCGTTCGGTTGGCGGGCCACCGCGGCGCCGGTCCGGCCGGAGTCGTGGTTGCCCCGGATGAAGACGTACGGCTTCTTCAGCAGGCCGATCGAGCCGACGAAGGACGCCTCCGGCTCGCTGCCCCAGTCGGTGATGTCCCCGGTGTCGATCACCACGTCGATGTCGAACTGCTCCACCACCGTCCGGATCAGCTGCCAGCCGGTCGGGTTGAGGTGCATGTCGGAGACGTGCAGCACCCGGGTGGTGCCCGGGGCCGGCTCGTACACCGGCAGCGCCGACACCGTGGTGTAGAGCTGGCTGACGTTGCCGACGATGCGTTGCAGCTGCTCGGCGTACTTGGTGTAGTCGTTGGCGATGCGGCGGGCGTCACCGACGATGGCCGGCGCGTTGACCAGCAGCCCCTCGTAGCGCGGCTCCTCGATCGCCTGCGGGCGCAGGGTGGCCGCCGCTGTGCCGAGGCTGCCGGCGGTGACCAGCAGCGCCAGCCCGCCCGCCCAGGCGGTGCGTCGTACGTCGCGGAAGGCCAGCCCGGCCAGGATCAGGGTGACCAGCACCGCCGAGGCGAGGGTCCGCAGGCCGAGTCGCATCACCCCGGACCGGACGTCCTCGACGGCGCTCTGGCTGGCCCGGCTGATGCTCGCCGGGTCGTCGAGCAGCGCCTCGGTGCGCCCCTGGTCCAGTGCGCCCAGTCGCACGGTGAGGTGCGTCGGCCCGTCGTGGCTGTCGAGCAGCAGCGCGCCGAGCGGCGGTACGTCGACGGTGGTGCCGCCCGCGCTGGCGGGGGTGAGGGTGAGGTTGGCCCGGAACGGCCCGATGTCGGTGTCCACCCGACCGCCGGCGAGCACCCCGAGCACCGCTCCGGCCAGGGCCACGGCGAGCACGGCGAGGATGACACCGGTGCGGCGTACGGGGCCGGGCCGGTTGGCCGACCGACCCACCGACCGGCGCGGCGCGGCGTCGGTCACCGGCTCGTCCCGGTCGCCGGTGCCGTCGTGCTGGTCGTCGTGCTGCCCGTCCATGCTGAGAGTCTGACCTGCCCGTCGGAGGATCTTGGCGAACCTGACCGGATGGTGACGCGAATCAGCTGCGGCCGCCGTCGCCGCCGGCGAAGACCACCCGCAGGAGACGGTCGTCGTCGGCCGCCGGGTCGCCCCGCCCGTCGTGGTTGGAGGTGCTCACCCAGAGTGACCCGTCTGGCGCGGCGGCCACCGCTCGCAGCCGGCCGTACCGGTTGGTGAGCAACTCGCTGGGCTGACCGAGCAGCGTGCCGGTGTCGGTCAGCTCCATCACCCAGAGTCGCTTGCCGCGCAGGCAGCCGGTGACCAGTAGTTGGTCGGTGGCGGCCAGACCGGAGCAGGACGCGTCCGAGGTCGCCCACTGGCTGATCGGGTCCGTGTACCGCTTGTCGCCGGCCCGCCCCTCGACCTGCGGCCAGCCGTAGTTGCCACCCTTGGTGATCTGGTTGATCTCGTCCCAGGTGTTCTGGCCGAACTCGACGGCGTACATCCGTTTGGCGGCGTCCCAGGCGAAGCCCTGCACGTTTCGGTGCCCGAGGGACCAGACCGGGGAGCCGGGGTACGGATTGCCCGCGGCGGGCTTGCCGTCCGGGGTGATCCGCAGGATCTTGCCGCCGAGGCTCTTCACGTCCTGCGAATTCGGGCGCTGCCCGGCGTCGCCCGTGCTGACGTAGAGCTGCCCGTCTGGGCCGAAGCCGAGCCCGCCGCCGTTGTGCACGTTGGCCTTCGGGATGCCGGTGAGGATCGAGGTGGGCTGCCCGCCGAGTCGCAACCGGACGACCCGGTTGTCCTGCTCGGCGGTGTAGTAGACGAACACCGTCCGGTCCCGCTCGTAGCCGGGGGAGACGGCGATGCCCAGGAGGCCGCCCTCGCCGGCCGCCGCGACGTCGGTGATGGTCTGCACGACCCGGACCCGCAGCCCGTCCGGCCCGGACTCGGGGCCGACCTGGAGGATCCGACCGCTGTCCCGCTCGGTGACCAGCGCCCCGCCGTCCGGGAGGAAGGCGATGGCCCAGGGCACCCGCAGCCCCTTGGCGAGCACGGTCGCCACCGCCTGCTGGCCGGCGGCGCCGGGGCTCGCCGACGTCGATGGGGTCGGCAGGTTGGGCGGCTCACCGGCCGGGTCCGGCTCCGGCTCGCCGAAACTGCAACCGGCGGTGAGGAGCAGTGCCGCGCAGGACGCCGCGAGGGCCGCCCGGAAGCGGCGGGTGCGGAAGTACGGGGGACGGACGCTCACCCGGCCCAGGGTAGCCCGAAGGCCGGCCCGGCCGGGCCCGACGGGATCCGACCGGCGGTGCCGTCAGCCCGGGTGGCCCGCTCCGCGTGCCCGTGCGGCCAGCAGCGCGGTGTCGTCCTCACGGTGCCGGATCGAGGTGAGCAGCAGGTCGCACAGGTCGTCGAGGGGCAGCGTGTCGGTGCCGGTCAGCCGGGTCACCAGCTCGGCCAGCCCGTCGTCGATCGGCCGGTCCCGCCGTTCGATCAGCCCGTCGGTGTAGAGCAGGAGGGTGTCGCCGGAGGCCAGGCTGGTCGACCGGCTGGTTCGCCGCGACGGGCGAGCCAGGCCGAGCAGCGGCTCCGGCGGCGCTTCGAGGATCTCCACCGCCCCGCCGGCGCGGACGAGCAGGGCCGGCGGGTGCCCGGCGTTGCACCACGTCATCTCCCGGGTGCCGGAGTGCTCGGGGCAGATCCGGACCAGCGTCGCGGTGGCCGGAATCGGCAGCCGCAGGCCGCGCATCGTGCCGTCCAGGTGGGTCATCAGTTCGCCGACCGTGTCCGGCCGGCCGAACGCGTTGCCGCGCACCAGGTTGCGCAGCTGACCCATCGTCGCCGCCGCCTCGATGTCGTGCCCGGCGACGTCCCCGATCGCGACGATCAGATCCCCGTCGGGCTGGACGAAGGCGTCGTACCAGTCGCCGCCCACCTCCACCCGGTCGGCCGCCGGCTGGTAGCGGGCCGCCAGCTCCAGCTCCGGTACGACCGGCAGCCGCGGCAGCATGCTGTGCTGGAGGACCTCGGCGACGTGCCGCTGTTCGCCGTACATCGAGCTGTTGCCGATCGCCTGCCCGGCCCGGCGGCCGATGTCGACCGCGGTGAGCAGGTCGCGGTCGTCGAACTGCTGGCGTCTGGGGTCGTTGACGAGGGTGATCGCGCCCAGCACGGTTCCGCCGGCGGCCCGCACCGGCACGGTCAGGTAGGAGGCGATGCCCAGGCGGTCGGCGATCGACGCCATCTCCGGGTTCGTGGTCCCCCGCGTCACGTCGGCCAGCGACGCCACGCCACCGAGTCGGGGCTGACCGGTCCGCAGCACCGCCCGGATGATCGACTCCGGGCTCAGCCCGGTACGCAGCAGCGTGGCGAAGCGGTCGATGTCCGCCGCGCGGGCCGGATCGCGGTGCACCGCGACCACCTCGCGGGGCAGGCCGGTCGGCCCGACCAGGGTGAGCAGGCACCAGTCGGCGAGCAGCGGCACCATGGTGGCGGCGAGCCGGCGCAACGCGGTGCCCACGTCCAGCGTGCCGGCCAGCGTCTCGCTCACCCCGGCGAGCAGTTCCAGCCGCTCGTGCGCCTGCACGACCCGCCGGCGGTCCTCCTTCGCGCCGTCCAGGGCGATCCGCAGCCGCAGTTCGGACGAGCAGGCGGCGGCCAGGTCGGCCAGCGTCCGCAGCTGCCCGGCGGTCCACACCCGCGGTTTGCTGTCGATGGCGCAGAGCGAGCCGAGCACCCGGCCGGAGAGGTCGGTCAGCGGCATCCCCGCGTACGCGACCACGCCGAGGTCGTCGATTGCCAGGTTGTCCCGTACCCGGGGGTAGAGCCGGGCGTCCGGCAGCACCATGGGCACCTCGATGTCCACCACGTGCTGGCAGAACGAGTGGCTCAACGGGGTGTGCCGGCGCTCCGCCCACGGATCCGGCAACCCGACCGCGCCCGGGAAGAACTGCCGGTCGGCGGTGACCAGGGAGACCAGCGCGACCGGGACGTCCAACAGGTCGCTGACCAGCCGGGCGAACCGTTCGAACGCCTCGTCCGGGGTGGCGCTCAGCCCGGTGTCGGCGAGCGCTCGCAACCGTGCCGGGTCGCTGAGCGCCGCGGGTGGGGCGATCACGCGCCGGGGGCGGGCGGGGGAGCCGTCGGTCATCGCGAACCTGTCTGCCGGGGTGGAGGCCGAACTGGGCTCCGAGCCTTCGTTATACCTCGCGCGCGCCCGGGTCTAACATCGCTGTGCCGAGGCTCGCTAACCCCCCGGCGCCACCCCCCCCGTTTGCCGCCGTGCCCGCACCCGCCGCCGCGGCGGCGGCTATCGTCGGCGGACGTGAAGGTATGGATCCCGCACCAGGTCGGCCTGAACCTCATCGGCGAGCTGCCCCCGGACGTGACGGTGGAGGTCGTCGAGCACGCCGACCGGCTGCCCTCGGCGGTGGCCGACGTGCGGTTCTGGGTGCCGCCGTTCCTGGCCGGTTCGGACGCGACGGCTCTGCTGCACGAGCTGCCCGATCTGGCGGCCGTGCAGCTGCTCTCCGCCGGGGCGGACGCCTGGGTCGGCCGGATGCCGCCCGGCGTCACGCTGTGCGACGCCCGGGGCGTGCACGACCCGTCCACCGCCGAGTGGGTCGTCACCGCGATCCTGGCCCAGTTGCGGGCGTTCCCGGTCTTCGTCCGGGCGCAGGCCGACCGGCGGTGGGCGTTCCAGGAGGCCGCCCCGACCGACGAGCTGACCGGCAAGCGGGTGCTCATCGTCGGGGCCGGGTCGATCGGCACCGCGGTACGGGACCGGCTCGCCCCGTTCCAGGTGAGCTTCACCCTGGTCGCGCGGACCGCGCGGCCCGGGCAGGGGGTGCACGGCGTCGACGAGCTGCCCGGGCTGCTGCCCGAGGCCGACGTGGTGGTGGTGCTGGTGCCGCTCACCGACCAGACCCGCGGCCTTATCGACAAGGAGTTTCTCGCCGCGATGCCGGACGGGGCGCTGCTGGTCAACGCGGCCCGGGGGCCGGTGGCCCGTACCGACGCGCTCGTCGCCGAGCTGGGCACCGGCCGGATCTCGGCGGCGCTGGACGTCAGCGACCCGGAACCGCTGCCCGCCGACTCTCCGCTCTGGACGATGCCGAACGTGCTGCTCACCCCGCACGTGGCCGGGTCGGTGCGGGGGCTGCTGCCGCGGGCCTACCGGCTGGTCGGCGATCAGGTGCGGCGGTTCGCCGCCGGCCAGCCGCTGATCAACACGGTGGTCGACGGGTACTGACGGGGGGTCTCAGCCGGCCGCGTCGGGCAGAGGCTGGCCGGTGGCGGCGACCAGGCGGGGCAGGTCCGCGCCGCGTACCGCCGGCAGGACGACCTGCTGGCCGTCGTCGAGCCGGGCGACCGCCCGCCCGCGCGGGTCGGTGGCCAGCTCGACGACCCGGTCCCAGCCGATCCGGCGCTGCCCGGCCAGCGCCCGCAGGCGCAGCTCCCGGGCGTCGGCGTCGGTGCCGGCCCGCCAGGCCCACACCGCGACGGCGAGCGGGACGAGCAGCACCGGCAGCAGGTACGCCCGGGCGTTGGCCAGCGGCAGTGCGCCGATGAAGGCGATGACCGAGGCCACCAGGATGGCTTGGTTGTACCGGAAGCGGACGGTGTCGGGCGTACTCACCCTCTGATGATCCCACCACCGGCCGGTCCGGCTCGCGGCGGGCGGTGCCCGGCCAGCCCGTCAGGCCGTACAGTGACACGGGTCACTGGCTCCTTCGGGTGATCGACCCATAACCGATCTGGCCGCCGTTCGTTCTCGATTGTTGGGCAGCGGACCGCAACGTCCGGTCGCCCACACCGCCGCACCGCCCCCGTGCCCCCTCACGAAGGCGACCGCCGTGCTCCTCGCGTACCCGTTCCGCCTCCTCGTCCCCCGCCGGGCGGCGCCGGAGGCCGCCGTCTCCGCGGCGGTGGCGCTGCTCGTCCTCGCCGGTGCCGCTGACCTGGTCCCGACCTCGGTGGTGATCGCGCTGGCCGGTGGCGCGGGTGCCACGCTCGCCGGGGTGCGGCTCTCCCGGCTGGCGACCCGCCGCCCCGCCGACGCGTCGCCCACCCCGGCGTCGCCCACCGAGCTGTCGCCCGCCCAGCTGACGCCCGCCGACCCGTCGACCGCCGAACCCTGGCGCGCCGACCCACCGCTTGGCGGGCCGACCGCAGCCCATCCCGCTGCCGGGATGCCCCCGCAGGGCGTGGGGGCGTCCTGCGGGGTGCCGGCGGCACGTGCGGCCGGGCGAGCCACCAGGCGGCGTGCGGCCCGGCGTGCGGCGGGCGTACTGCTCGACGCGGCGGTGGTGGCGGCCGGGCTCACCGCCGCCGTGCTGCCGCTGGCCGCCACCGGGCACCGGACCGCCACGCTGACCGGATTGCTGGTCTCGGCCGTCCTGTCCACGGCCGGACTGCGCCGGCTCCCCGGCCGGGCGCGGCCACCGGTCCGGGTCCGGCTGCGTCACCTGATCGAGGCGACCGGCCCGGCGGTGGGGCTGGCCCTCGCCGCCTGGCTGCTGCTGCCCCGCGACATCCTGCCGCTGCCCGGCCGGCTCGTCGCCGCCCTGGGGCTCGGCGGGCTGGGCATGGCCGCGCTCAGTGCGTTCACCGGCCCGCATCGGCGCTCGGGCGCCGCCATCTGCCGCGGTGGCGTTCTGCTCACCCTGGCCGGGCTGGCGCTGCTGGCGACCCTGCCGCCCGCGCCGGCCGGTCGGGCGGCACTGCTGGCCGTACCGCCGCTGGTGCTCGGAATGCTGCTCACCGCGCTCGGCGCGGGCGACGCGACGGATTCGGGCGGTGTGCAGCTGGCGGCGGGTGAGCACGTGTCCGCCTGGCCCCGGTCGGTGCTCCCGGCGGCGTTGCTGCTGCTGGCGGCGGGTCTGCACCTGGGCGCCGGCCGTTCACCGGACCGGATGAGCGTGCTGCTGGCCGTGGCCGCGGTGCCGCCACTGGTGCTGCGTGAGCTGCTGCGCTCCGGTGACGCGGCCACCCCCGACCGCCGTGCCGCACACCGCCGGCGTGCCGGCCGCGCCGTCCGGCACCGCCGCGCGACCCGCTGGCTCGGCGGGCCGGACGACGGGCCGGCCACCTCGAACGGCGCCGGCTCGACCTGGCCGCCCGACGGCGAGGTGTCGTGGTCGGCGCTCAGCCCCCGGTCCGTGTCGGCTGGCGACGGTCCCTGCAACCGGGCTGCCCTGCTGGATGCCCTCGCCTCGATCGGCGACGTGCCGGCGCCGGCCGGCGCGCTGCTGCTGGTCGACCTGCACGGCGCGGACGGAATCGGCCCGGCGGCCAGGGAGGACCTGCTGGCCGAGGCGGTCCGCCGGGCCCGCGCGGTCGTCGCCCCCGGTGACCTGGTCGCCGGCTGCGCGGGTGCCGGCTTCGCGGTGGTCACCGCCGCCGGCCCGGTTGTGGCGTACGCGTTGGGTACCCGACTGCTGACCGCGCTCACCCCGCCCTACCGGCTGGCCGGGACGGTGCTGCGGGTGCAGGCGAGCATCGGGCTGGCCGAGGTGAGCGGCGCCGGGCCGGCGGACGTGCTCCGCCAGGCCGAGCTGGCCCGGCGGCGGGCCGTGCAGCTGGGCCGGGACCGGGTCGAGTGGTACGACGCGTTCCTCGAGGAGCAGCTCGTCCGCCGGCTCGACCTGGAACGTGAGCTGCCGGGTGCGGTGGCGCGCGGCGAGCTGGATCTGGTCTACCAGCCGGTGCTCGACCTGGCCAGCCGGCAGCCGGTGGGTGCCGAGGCGCTGCTGCGCTGGCGCAGCCCGGCGCTCGGCACGGTGCTCCCGGCCGAGCTGCTGCCGGTCGCGGAGGACCTGGACCTGGTCGGCGAGCTGGAGTGGTGGGTGCTGGACCGGGCCTGCCGCCAGTTGGCCGACTGGTCGGCGGGCACCCGCGAGCTGTGGATGGCGGTCAACGTCACCACCCGGGAGTTGACCACACCCGACTTCGTGCAGCGTGCCGCGGCCGTACTGGCCGCGTACGGGGTGTCGCCGGAGCGGCTGGTGGTGGAGGTGGCCGAGCCGAGGGTCGCCGCCGACCTGCCGACCGTTGTGGCCCGGCTGGCCGGCCTGCGGTCGCTGGGCGTGCGCACCGCGCTGGACGACTTCCGGGCCGAACACGCCTCGCTGGCCCAGTTGCGCCGGCTGCCGATCGACCTGCTCAAGGTAGGCCCGGAGCTGGTAGGCGCCCGACCGGACGGGCAGCCGCCGCTGATCGACGTGGTGGTCAACGTCGGCGAGCGGCTGGGGGTCGAGATCGTCGCCGAGGAGTTGGAGTCACCGGGCCAGGTCGAGGGGGTGCACCGGGCCGGCTGCCGGTACGGGCAGGGCTTCGCGCTGGCCCGCCCGGCGACCGCGGAGCGGGTCGAGGCGTACTTCGAGGAGTTTCCCTCGGCGTCCCGCTGACGACTCCCTGGGGTGAACCGGTTCACCTGTCGCGGGGCGGTGCGGTGCTGCCGCGCGGGGTGAGGTGCGGCGTCTCGTCCTGGACCCGGGTGGCTGGCTCTCCGGCGATGACGGCGAGAAGTTGCCGGGCGGCGTGCGCGCCGTACGCCGGGATGTCGCGGCCCAACGCGGTCAGTGACGGGTGCACCAGCCGGCAGAGCGGGGAGTCGTCCCAGGCCACGATGGACAGATCGCCCGGCACGGTGAGCCCCATCTCCTGGGCCACGGAGAGCCCGGCGATGGCCATCACGTCGTTGTCGTAGATGACCGCGGTGGGCCGTTGTGCGGAGCTGAGCAGGCGGCGGGTGGCTCGGCCGCCCTCCTCGCCGGTGTAGTCGGACCAGACGGTGACCGCGTCGACCAGGCCGAGTCGCCGGCACACCGCCGCGAAGGCCTCGGTGCGGATCTCGGTGTGCCGCAGGTCGGGCAGGCCGCCGACCCGGGCGATGCGCCGATGCCCGAGCGCGACCAGATACTCCACCGCCTCGGTCAGTGCGGCCGCGTCGTCGGACCAGACGCTGGCCAGGTCGCCGGTGCCGCCCGGCCCGCCGATCACCACCGCGGGTAGCGGGAGCTGTTCGAGAGCGGGGATGCGGTGGTCGTCGGTGCGTAGGTCGCAGACGAGTACGCCGTCCACCCGGCGTTCGCCCCACCAGCGTCGGTAGACCGCGATCTCGGCGTCCTGGTCGGCCACCACCTGCAGGGTCAGCGCGTACGAGCGGGCGGAGAGTTCCGCCTCGACGCCGCTGATCAACTCCATGAAGAAGGGCTCGATGCCCAGTATCCGGGCCGGCCGGCACAGGGCCAGGCCGACCGCCTCGGCGGTGGCGCCGGAGAGCGCCCGGGCGGCGCTGCTCGGGCTGAACCCGATCTCGGCGGCGATGGCCAGGATGCGCTGCCGGGTGGCCTCGGAGACGCCGGGCTGCCCGTTCAGCGCGTACGACACGGCGCCCTTGGACACCCCGGCGCGTCGGGCGACGTCGGCGATGGTCGGCCGCTTCACCGGCGTGCTCCTTTGCTCTCCGCCCCCACGGGCCGGGTCTTCTGGCCTGCCGTCACACGCGCGGCCCGGCCAGCGGGGCGCGGGGCGTGTCGGCGGCATCAACCTAGCGCAACCGGTGCCGGTGGTTGATGACCGGCGTCCACGTTCCACGTCGTCGCTCGGTGCGATGTGCTTGCACGGTTCAGCGTACCGATGGTTGCTCGATGTCGGGGTGGGGGCCGGCCCGCCGAGCTGCGGCGGAAGGCGCTCTACCACGCATGTTCGCGCTCCCACGGGTCCTTTCGAGCGCCGGACGAGCATGTTGTAACAAGCCGTTGACACCCCCGGAGCCGGCCCGTACGGTGGCCTCACTTATCCGGTTCAGTCAACGTCTCTCGATCCCGGGAGCGTTCCCATTTGCTCGGAGGATGCCATGAAACGGTCCTGGACCCGATGGGCCCGCGCCGTCGCCGCGGGCACGGTCGGCCTCGCGCTGGTCGCCGCGTGCAGCGGCAAGAGCGGGCAGGATTCCGGCGCGACGGACGGCCAGGTCACCCTGAAAATCAACTTCTGGGGCGACTTCGGCCTCCAGGACCTCAAGACGAAGTACGAGGCGGCCAACCCGAACGTCAAGATCCAGCTGAACTCCGGCGAATACAACGCCCAGCACGAGGACCTGCAGAAGAAGCTGGTCGCCGGCTCCGGCGCGGCCGACATCGCGGCCATCGACGAGGGCTTCATGGTGCAGTTCCGCAGCCAGTCGGACAAGTTCGTCAACCTGCTGGACAAGGGTGCCGGCTCCTACGAGAGCAAGTACCTGCCCTGGAAGTGGAAGCAGTCGCTCTCCGCCGACGGCAAGACCCAGATCGGCCTCGGCACCGACACCGGCGGCCTGGCCATGTGCTACCGCACCGACCTGTTCAAGGCCGCCGGGCTGCCCACCGAGCGCGACCAGGTCTCCGCTCTCTGGCCCACCTGGGACAGATTCATCGAGGTCGGCCAGGAGTACACCGGCAAGACCAACAAGAAGTTCATCGACGCCGGCAGCAACCTGTTCAACCCGATCCTCGGCCAGCAGCCGGTCGGCTTCTACAACGAGCAGGACCAGCTCCAGATGGAGCAGGGTCCGAAGATCGCCTTCGACTACACCATCAAGGCGATCCAGGCCGGCCTCTCCGCCAACCTGGCCAGCTTCCAGGCCGACTGGGACAA
This sequence comes from Micromonospora sp. NPDC005163, assembly GCF_053599835.1. Lineage (NCBI taxonomy): Bacteria > Bacillati > Actinomycetota > Actinomycetes > Micromonosporales > Micromonosporaceae > Micromonospora > Micromonospora sp. NPDC005163. The sequence goes on along the minus strand of NZ_JBSFYP010000042.1, from coordinate 40,085 downwards.
GGGCTTCACCAGCGGCTCCTTCGCCGTGCTCGCCTGCCCGGCGTGGATGCTCGGGCACATCAAGGACACCGCCCCCGGCACCGAGGGCAAGTGGGACATCGCCGCGGTGCCCGGTGGCGGCGGCAACTGGGGCGGCTCGTTCCTGACCATCCCCAAGCAGAGCAAGCACGTCGACGAGGCGTACAAGCTGCTGGAGTGGCTGGTGCAGCCGGAGCAGCAGATCGAGATCTTCAAGAAGGTCGGCAACCTGCCCTCGCAGCCGGCCCTCTACAGCGACCCGGCCATCGCCGACTTCACGAACCCGTTCTTCAGCAACGCGCCGGTCGGGCAGATCTTCCCGAAGATGGCGCAGGGCCTCACGCCGCAGTACCTGGGCAAGAAGAACGGGCCGACCCGGGTGGCGGTGGAGAACGTGCTGACCCGCGTGCAGAACAAGACCCTCAAGCCGGAGGCCGCCTGGGCCGAGGCGATCAAGGAAGCCGAGAAGGCCAGCAAGTCCTGAGCCGTCGGCGCGGGGGCGCGCCGGGCACCGTGCCGCCCCCGCGCCGCCCGCGCGCGTACCCCGTCTCTTCGGCCCTGGAGTGTCCCGATGTCCACCACCCGCGCCGCGCCCGCGTCGTCGGGCCGCCGAACCGCCGCCGGGCGGCACGGCCACGGCACCGACCCGGACCACCGTCGACTCAGCTGGCGGGACCGGTTGTACCGCTTCGACATGCGCTACATGCCGTACGTGTTGATCGCGCCCTTCTTCCTGATCTTCCTGGTCTTCGGGCTGTTCCCGCTCGTGTTCAACGGCGTCGTCGCGCTGCGCAACTATCGACTGGACGACCCGACGCTGACCGGCTGGGCCGGCCTGGCCAACTTCCGCCAGCTCTTCGGCGACGAGGATTTCTGGAACGCCCTCTACAACACCTTCGGCATCTTCCTGCTCTCGTCGGTGCCGCAGCTGCTGCTCGCGTTGATCGTGGCCTCGCTGCTCAACCGCCGGCTGCGGGCGCAGACCTGGTGGCGGGTAGGCGTGCTGCTGCCGTACGTCACCCCGATCGTCGCCTCGACGATGGTGTTCAGCGTCTTCTTCTCCCGCGACTTCGGGATGGCCAACTGGGTGCTCGGCCTCTTCGGCATCGGCGGCGACGAACCGATCAACTGGCGGGCCGACAAGCTGCACGCCTGGATCGCCATCGCCACGATGGTCAACTGGAAGTGGATCGGCTACAACGCGCTGCTCTACCTGGCCGAAATGCAGTCCATCCCGCGCGACGTCTACGAGGCCGCCGCGGTCGACGGGGCCGGCCCGTGGCGGCAGCTCTGGCGGATCACCGTGCCGATGATCCAGCCGGTGATCGTCTTCACCGTCATCCTCTCCACCATCGGCGGGTTCCAGCTCTTCATCGAGCCGATGCTGTTCGACCTCAACTCCCAGGCCGCCACCGGCGGACCCAACGGCGAGTGGCAGACCATCGCCCAGCTGATCTACAAGGTCGGCTGGAAGGACCTCAACCTGGGCTACGCCGCCGCGATGAGCTGGGCTCTCTTCCTGATCATCCTGGTCGTGGCGGGGATCAACACGCTGCTGACCAATCGAATCTCCGGAGGGCGATCCAGGTGAGCGTCGTCGACACCGCACCGCCGCCGCCGGCGGTCACCACGAACCGCCGCAGGCGGGCCGCCCTGATGGGTCGCGCGCCGCAGGAAACCCCGGCCGGCATCGGGACGTACCTGCTGCTGGCCACCACCATGCTGTTCGCGGCGTTCCCGCTGTACTGGATGTTCGTCATCGCCACCAGCAACGACGAGGCACTGGCCCAGATCCCGCCCGCGGTGATCCCCGGCGACCGGTTCCTGGTCAACCTGGACGAGGTCTTCTCCCTCCAGGACGTGTACTTCGCCGCCTCGCTGATCAACAGCGTCATCGTCTCGACCGTGGTGACCGCCGCGATGCTGTTCTTCTGCTCGCTGGCCGGTTTCGCCTTCGCCAAGCTGCGCTTCGCCGGCAGCCGGTGGCTGATGCTGTTCGTGGTGCTCACCCTGACCGTGCCGAACCAGCTCGGCGTCGTCGCGCTCTACATCGTGATGGGCAAGCTGGGCTGGAACGGCACCCTCCTGGCGGTCATCGTGCCCGGCCTCGTCACCGCGTTCGGCGTCTTCTACATGCGGCAGTTCATCCTCAACACGGTCCCCGACGAGCTGGTCGAGTCGGCCCGGATGGACGGTGCCACGACGATGCGGGTCTACTGGAACATCGTCCTCCCGGCGATCCGGCCGGCCCTCGCGGTGCTCGGCCTGCTCACCTTCGTGTCCACCTGGAACGACTTCCAGTGGCCGCTGATCACCCTCGGCGGCACCGACTACCCGACCTCGATGGTCGCCATCTCCGACCTGGCCAGCGGCAACTACGTCATCTACCGGCGGGTGCTCGCCGGCGCGTTCGTGGCTACCATCCCCCTGCTGATCATGCTGTTCATCGGTGGACGCCAGATCGTCCGCGGAATCATGGAAGGTGCGGTGAAATCTTGAGCCGACAGGCACTCCACGACGGCTGGACCCTGCGGGCGGCGCCCGGAGCACAGGTCCCGGCGGAGATCGCCGACCGGTCCGTGCCGGCCACCGTGCCCGGCTGCGTGCACACCGACCTGCTCGACGCCGGCCTGATCCCCGACCCCTACCTCGACGACAACGAGGTGGCGCTGGCCTGGATCGGGCGCACCGACTGGAGCTACTGGACGAGTTTTCGCCGCCCACCGGGCGACCACGACCGGGTCGACCTGGTCTGCGCCGGCCTGGACACCGTCGCCACCCTCACCGTCAACGGTGTCGAGGTCGGCCGCACCGAGAACATGCACCGTGGCTACCGGTTCGACGTCCGCTCGCTGCTGCGGGACGGCGACAACGACCTGGTGGTCGCGTTCGACTCCGCCTACCGCTACGCCGAGGCGCAGCAGGAGCGGCTCGGCGACCGGCCCAACGCCTACCCGGAGCCGTTCCACTTCATCCGCAAGATGGCCTGCAACTTCGGCTGGGACTGGGGGCCGACGCTGGTCACCGCCGGCATCTGGCAGGAGATCGGCCTGCATGCCTGGTCCACCGCCCGGCTGGCCACCGTCCGCCCGTTGGTCACCCTGGCCGGCCGGGACGGGCGGGTCGAGCTGCACGTCGAGGTGGAGCGGGTCGCGGACGTCCCGCTGACCGTCCGCGCCACCGTCGCCGGCGCCCGCGCCGAGGTGGTCGTCCCGGCCGGGCAGCGCACGGCCGTGCTGACGCTCGCCGTCCGCGAGCCCGCGCTGTGGTGGCCCCAGGGGTACGGCGAGCAGGCGCGCCACCTGCTGGAGGTCAGCCTGCACGCGCCGGACGGCGACACCCTGGACAGCTGGTCCCGGCGGATCGGCTTCCGCTCGGTCCGGCTGGACACCACCCCCGACGAGCACGGCACCTCGTTCGCGCTGTCGGTCAACGACGTCCCGGTCTTCGTACGGGGGGTCAACTGGATCCCGGACGACGCGTTTCCCACCCGGATCACCCGGGAACGGCTGGCCGGGCGCTTCGACCAGGCCGCCGAGGCCAACATCAACCTGCTGCGGGTCTGGGGCGGTGGCCGGTACGAGTCGGCGGACTTCTACGACCTCGCCGACGAGCGCGGGCTGCTGGTCCAGCAGGACTTCCTGTTCGCCTGCGCCGCGTACCCGGAGGAGGAGCCGTTCGGCAGCGAGGTGGCCGCCGAGGCCGCCGAACAGGTCACCCGGCTGGCGCCGCACCCGTCGCTGGTGCTCTGGACCGGCAACAACGAGAACATCTGGGGCTGGCACGACTGGGACTGGCAGGAGGCCCTCGCCGGGCGCACCTGGGGGCGCGGCTACTACCTGGACGTCCTGCCCCGCATCGTCGGTGAGCTGGACCCCACCCGCCCGTACTGGCCGGGCAGCCCCTGGTCGGGCACCGAGGAGATCCACCCCAACGACCCGGCGCACGGCACCACACACATCTGGGACGTGTGGAACACCGACGACTACATCAAATACCGGGAGTACGTGCCGCGCTTCGTCGCCGAGTTCGGCTACCAGGGCCCGCCGGCGTACGCCACCCTGCGCCGGGCGCTGAGCGACGAACCCCTCGCCCACGACTCACCGGGCATGGCACACCACCAGAAGGCCGCCGACGGGGACGCGAAGCTCCAGCGGGGCCTGGACGCGCACCTGCCCGCCCCGGCGGACTTCGACGACTGGCACTACCTGACGCAGCTCAACCAGGCCCGGGCGATCCAGCTCGGAGTGGAGCACTTCCGCTCGCACCGGGACGTCTGTGCCGGCACCATCGTCTGGCAGCTCAATGACTGCTGGCCGGTCACCTCCTGGTCGGCCGTTGACGGCGACGGCCGGCGCAAACCCCTGTGGTACGCGCTACGCCACGCGTACGCGGACCGGCTGCTCACCGTCCAGCCCCGTGACGGGGGCCTGGCGCTTGTCGCGGTGAACGACGGCGGCACGCCCTGGCGGACGTCGGCGTCGGTGACCCGGCTGACCGTCGCGGGTGAGCCCCGGGCGAAGACGACGATGGAGCTGGACGTCCCCGCGTACTCGGCGGTGACGCTGGCGCTGCCGGTGGAGCTGGCCGATGCGGAGGAGACCCGGCGGGAGCTGCTGGTCGCCGAGGCGGGGGAGAGCGCCGAACGGGCGCTGTGGTTCTTCGCCGAGGACCGGGACGTCGACTGGCCGGCCGCGGCCTGGGACGCGACGGTGGAGCCGGTCGACGGCGGGCAGCGGGTCCGGGTCACGGCCCGCACGGTGCTGCGTGACCTGACTCTCTTCCCGGACCGTCTGGACCCGTCGGCGTCCGTGGACAGGGCGCTCGTCACCCTGCTGCCCGGCGAGTCGGTCACCCTCACGGTGCGCGCCGACGCCCCCCTCAACGAGCAAGCGCTAACCACCCGCCCAGTCCTCCGCACCGTCAACGACATCTGAAAGGAAGGGCCCCTTCTTAACGCCTCCGGTAGAGGAGGGGTCCCTTCTTAACAACGGGGGCGGACCGTCGGACGCTCGCACCTCAGCGATTGAAGACTTCTTCAAGTGCTAAAGTCTTCGCATCGATCCGGGGAGGGTGTTCATGTCGGTCCCGCTGTACCAGGCGAAGGCGGAACTCTTCCGCACCCTCGGGCACCCGGTGCGCATCCGGGTCCTCGAACTGCTCCAGGACGGCCCGAAACCGGTCCGTGACCTGCTCGCCGTGATCGAGGTCGAGGCGTCCAACCTCTCCCAGCAGCTCGCCGTGCTGCGCCGCGCCGGAATGGTCACCTCACACCGCGACGGCCCCCTCGTCATGTACGCGCTCAGCACCCCGGACGTGGCCGACCTGCTGGCCGCCGGGCGGCGGATCCTCGGCGCGGTCCTCACCGACCGGGATGGCCTCCTCGACGAGCTGCGCGCCACCGGCGGGGACAGGTGAGCGGCGCCATTCCTGTCGTCCGCGAGCGGCTACTCGGGCTGCTGCCCGGCCGGGCCGATTGGGCGGCCGTCCACCGCTCACCGCGCCGGGACCTCCTGGCCGGGCTCACCGTGGCGGTGGTGGCGCTGCCGCTGGCCCTGGCGTTCGGCGTCACCTCCGGGCTGGGCGCCCAGGCCGGGCTGATCACCGCCGTGATCGCCGGCGCGGTGGCCGCCGTCTTCGGCGGCTCCAACCTCCAGGTCTCCGGGCCGACCGGGGCGATGACCGTGGTGCTGGTGCCGGTGGTGCAGCAGTTCGGAGCCACCGGCGTGCTCATGGTCGGGGCGATGGCCGGCCTGGTGCTGATCGCGCTCGCCGTGGCCCGCCTGGGCCGGTACGTCCGCTACCTGCCCACTCCGGTGCTGGAGGGGTTCACCGCCGGCATCGCCGTGGTCATCGCCCTGCAACAGGTGCCCGCCGCGCTCGGCGTCACCGACGCCCACGGGGAGAAGGTCTGGGCCGTCGCCGCCGACGCGGTCGCCCGTTTCGTCGTACACCCGCGGCCGGTCGCGCTCGCGGTGGCCCTCGCCGTCGCGGCGCTGATGCTGCTGGGCGCCCGGTGGCGACCCGGCCTGCCGTTCTCGCTGCTCGGCGTGGCAGCGGCCACCGTCCTCGCCGAGATCGTCCCGGTCGACCTGGTCCGGATCGGCGCGCTGCCGCAGGGCCTGCCCGCCCCCTCGCTCGGCTTCCTCGACCTCGGCGCGCTCGGCGTGCTGCTGCCCAGCGCGCTCGCCGTCGCCGCGCTCGCCGCCCTGGAGAGCCTGCTCTCCGCCACGGTCGCCGATGGCATGACCGTCGGTGAACGGCACGACCCGGACCGGGAGCTGTTCGGTCAGGGGCTGGCCAACCTCGCGGCCCCGCTCTTCGGCGGCATCCCGGCGACCGCCGCCATCGCCCGTACGGCGGTCAACGTCCGCGCCGGGGCGGCCTCGAAGCTGGCCGCCCTCACCCACGCCGTCGCCCTCGCGGCGATCGTGCTGGCCGCCGCGCCGTTGGTCGGCCGGATCCCGCTCGCCGCCCTGGCCGGGGTGCTGCTGGCCACCACGGTCCGCATGGTGGAGGCCGGGTCGCTGTGGGCGTTGGCGCGGGCCACCCGGGGCGACGCCGTCGTGCTGGTGCTCACCTTCGCCGTCACCGTGATCTGGGACCTCGTCACCGCCGTCGCGGTCGGCGTCGGCGTCGCCGTGGTGCTCGCCCTACGCGCGGTGGCCCGCAGCGCCCGGCTGGAACAGGTGCCCCTCGACCCCGAGGAACACAGCGCCGAGGAGTACGCGCTGCTCAGCGAACACATCGTCGCGTACCGGCTGGACGGGCCGCTCTTCTTCGCCGCGGCCCACACCTTCCTTCTCGAACTGTCCGAGGTCGCCGACGTCCGTGTCGTCATCCTGCGGATGTCCCGGGTGACCACCATGGACGCCACCGGCGCGCACGTCCTCGGCGACGCGATCCGACGGCTACGCGGACGCGGGATCACCGTCCTGCTCTCCGGCATCACCCCCGCCCACGACCAGGTCCTCGCCACCCTCGGAGTGGCCGACGACCTGCGCCGCGAGGGGCTGGTCTTCTCCGATACCCCGGCGGCGATCCGGCACGCCCGCGGGGCTGCGCTGCCCGTGACCGGCGGCCCGGCCGGCCGGACGTGACGGTTGAGAAGTGCGACCGGGGCCGGTGCGGGTAGGGCAGCCCGCCCCGCTACGGCATGATCTACCGCCGTGGCCGTCGCCTCACAACGCGGCCGACCGAAGAGGCGAAGACAGACGTCTCGCCCAGGCGGTACCCCGGGGAGCGCAAATGATCACCGAACATGTCCGAGACGCGGCGGCGACGGCGTTCGTCTTCGGCTTCTTCGCCACCAGCTGGTTCGGCTGGGCGCAGGAGGCGCCCCCGAAGAGGTGGCGGCCGGTGCTCATCGTCGGTTCGGTTCTCGCGCTGCTCACGGCGGCCGCCGGGGCCCTGCTCGCCTGGCGTCACTGGTCGGACGGTACGGCGTTCGACGCCGACACCAGCCCCACCTTCGGCATCGTCGTCGGCATCGAGTTCGCCGCCGCCGCGCTCGGTGCCGGGCTGCTCGCCCTGCTGCGGCGTCGTGAGCTGACCGCCCCCTGGATCGCCCTCGTCGTGGGCGTGCACCTCTTCCCGGTCGCGGCGCTGATCGACTACCCGTTGATTCACCTGGTCGCCGCGCTCGTCACCGTGGTGGCGGTCGCGGCCGTCCCGGTGGCCCGGGCACGCGCCGTGGCGGTGAGCGCGGTGGTCGGGCTCGGCACCGGCGGCGTGCTCCTGGCAGCGGCGGTGTCCTCGCTGCTCATCGCCCTGTTGGCCTACTGAGGCCGGTCGCCGTCCGCTGACACGCGCGAGCGGCGGGTCTGAAGGAAATTCCTCCAGGCCCGCCGCTCGTCGAAACCCGCTGCCGGTCAGGCCCGGGCGGCGGCGAGCACCTGGCCGACCAGGCTGCCGGACGTGCCCGACCGCTCGTACTCGGGCCGGCTCAGGCTGCCACCCATCAGCGGTGCCGGGTTGCGATGCACGGCCGGGCTGTCCGAGCTGACCAGGGCCGCGAAGTGGTACTCGTCGGCGCCGGTCGCCTCGACGATCCGGACGATGTTGCGCGGGGTGATGCCGCCACCCGGCATGATGACGATCCGCCCGGCGGCCCGGCGGACCAGGTCGGCGATGAGCGGAGCACCCTCCAGCACGCTGACCTCCTGACCCGACGTGAGCACCCGGTGCACGCCCAACTCGATCAGCTGCTCCAGCGCCGCGTGCGGGTCGCGGGTCATGTCGAACGCACGGTGGAAGGTGATGCTGGCGTCGCCGGCGGCGGTGATCAGGCGACGGGTGGTCGGCACGTCGACGTCACCCTCGGCGGTCAACGCGCCGATCACAATGCCGTGCGCGCCGGCCGCGACCGCGGCCCGCACATCCCGCTCCATCGCCTCGATCTCGAACGGCGAGTAGATGAAGTCGCCGGCCCGGGGCCGGACGATCACATGCACCCGGATCCGGGTGACGGCGCGCAGGGCCGTCTCGATGGTGCCCAGGCTGGGGGTCAGTCCACCGTCGAAGAGCGCGGAGCACAGCTCCACCCGGTCGGCGCCGGCCTCCTCGGCGGCTACCGCCCCCTCGACGCTGTCGATGCAGATCTCGAATGTGCTCATGACTCTTCCTTTTCGGTGCGAGACGATGCCGCTTCGGTACGAGACGATGCCGCGGTCCAATCGATGGCGGCGGTGACGGCGCCGACCGGTTCGCCGCCGCCGAGCACCGGTACCCGACGCAGCGCGTCGGCCCCATCCACCGGTACGCCCACGGCGTCGAGCGCGGCGAGCGCGATGACGGTGGTGGCGCGGGGTGACCCGTCGATCGCCTTCACCGCCACGGCGTGACCGTCCGGGGTGGCCAGCGCGAGCACGCCCTCGGCCCCGCCCTTGGCGAGTACGCCGGGTAGCGCCCGCATCAGGTCGGTGTTCGAGTGCCCGCGCCACCCACCCACGTACTCCGGGTGTTGGCGCATGGCCTGCGCGACCAGCGCCTCGTCGGTCCCAGCGGGCGCCGTGACCAACGCCTGGAACGTGCGGGCCAGGCCGGTCAGTGGCAGGCCGAACAGTGGCGCGCCGCAGCCGTCGACCGCGTGGTGCGCGATGGGCGTGCCGGCCAGCCGGGCGACGGTCGCGGCGGTCTCCCGCTGCAGCGGGTGATCGGGGTCGAGGTAGTCGTGTGTGCTCCAGGACCGGGCGACGCAGGCGACCAGCATCGCGGCGTGCTTGCCGGAGCAGTTCATCCGGATCCGGTCGCGCTGCCCGCCAGCGCGAATCAGCCGGTCCCGGGTCAGTTCGTCCTCCGGCCAGTCCACCGGGCAGCCGAGGGCGTCCTCGGTCAGGCCAGCGCCGGCCAGCATCGCCCGGACCACCTCGACGTGCCGGTCGTCGCCGGTGTGGCTGCCGGCGGCGAGCGCCAGCGCCGGGCCGGTCAGCGGGTCGGCGCCGTCAAGGCCGGGGGCCGCCGCGACCCGGCAGGCCAACGCCTGCGCCGGCTTCAGGGTGGAGCGGCGGAGCACCGGTTCGTCGGGTACGCCGGCGGCGAGGACGACCTCGCCGTCCGGGGCGAGCACGACGACGCTGCCGTAGTGCCTGCTCTCGACAAAGCCGTTGCGAACGACCCGGGCCAGTTCGGCATATCGGGCAGCGGTCACCGGGTGCTGCTCCCTTCGATGAGTGGTGGGGGCAGGTCTGCGTTGCCTCGTCCACGTCGGCCGCCGAAGCGGCCGTTGCGGGCCTGAAGGACGCGGGCGAACTTCGACAGCGAGGCGTTGACCACCAGATAGATCAGCGCCACCACCAGGAACGTCTGGATCAGTAGGTGGGTGTACGAGGAGAGCACCTGCCCGCTGTAGAGCAGCTCGGTGTAGCTGACCACCAAGCCGAGCGAGGTGTCCTTGAGCAACCCGACCAGTTGGCTGACCAGGGACGGGGTGAGCTGGAGCAGCGCCTGGGGCAGGACCACCAGCGCCATCACCTGTCCGCGGCGCAGCCCGACGGCGAGGCCGGCCTCGGTCTGTCCACGGTCCAGGGCCAGGATGCCGGACCGGAAGATCTCTCCGAACGCCGCCCCAGGGGTCGGCCGGGGACATCAGTCACTGCCGGGTGGTAGCTGACCCCGCGCCGGCGTGCAGCTGCGGCAATGCCGGCTGCCTGGAGGCGGTGGCCAGCGGCGCCGCCCTGGTCACCGCGCTACGCGACCAGGGAGTCCCGGTCTCCGACCTGACCGGGGTCATCCGCCTGATCGACGACGGCGACCGCCACGCCACGGCGCTCGCCCGGCAGGCCGGCCGGGCCATCGGCGAGATCCTGGCCGTCGTGGTCAACTTCTTCAACCCGCAGGTGGTGGCCATCGGCGGCCGACTCGCCGACTGTGAACCGCTGCTGGCCAGCATGCGGGCCACCCTCTACGAGCGGTGCCTGCCACTGGCCACCCAGACCCTGCTCATCGAGCGGGTCACCACCGGCCAGGACGTCGGCATCACCGGCGCCGCCCACCTGGTGATCGACCACGTCGTCGCGGCCAGCTGACTCGCTCGTGTGTTGATCACACGGCGTGCCCCGGGCCTACTCCGGGACGCGGCGGTAGGCGCCGTCGCTGGCCGAGGTGGCCATCGACGCGTACGCGCGCAGCGCCGCCGACACCGGCCGCTGCCGGTCGGTCGGGGTGTACGGCTTGTCACGCTTCTCCTCGGCCACCCGTCGCGCCTCCAGTTCTTCGGCGGGCACGTTCAGCTCGATGGACCGGCCCGGGATGTCGATGACGACCTCGTCGCCGTCTCGGACCAGGGCGATCAGCCCACCGGAGGCGGCCTCGGGGGAGACGTGCCCGATGGAGAGCCCGGAGGTGCCGCCGGAGAACCGGCCGTCGGTGAGCAGCGCACAGGATCGGCCCAGCCCACGTCCCTTGAGGAACGAGGTGGGGTAGAGCATCTCCTGCATGCCGGGGCCGCCCTTGGGCCCCTCGTACCGGATCACCACGACGTCTCCCGCGACCACCTGCTTGGCGAGGATCGCGGTCACCGCGTCGTCCTGCGACTCGTAGACCTTGGCCGGGCCGCGGAAGGTCAGGCAGTCGTCCGGCACGCCGGCGGTCTTCACCACGCTGCCTTCCGGCGCCAGGTTGCCGTGCAGGATGGCCAGCCCGCCGTCGGCGGAGTAGGCGTGCTCGCGGTCCCGGATGCAGCCACCGGCCGCGTCGGTGTCCAGCGACGACCACCGGTTGGTGGTGGAGAACGGCTCGACGGTGCGCACCCCGCCGGGGGCGGCGTGGAACAGCTCGACCGCGGTCGGTGTCGGCGAACCGCCGCGCACGTCCCAGTCGGTCAGCCACTGCGCCAGCGAGGGGGAGTGCACGGCGTGCACGTCCCGGTTGAGCTGCCCGGCCCGGTCCAGTTCGCCGAGGATCGCGGGGATGCCGCCGGCCCGGTGCACGTCCTCCATGTGGTACATCGGCGAGTTCGGCGCGACCTTGGCCAGGCAGGGCACCCGCCGGGAGATCGCGTCGATGTCGGCGACACCGAAGTCCATCTCCGCCTCACGGGCGGCGGCGAGCAGGTGCAGCACCGTGTTGGTGGAGCCGCCCATCGCCACGTCCAGGGCGACCGCGTTCTCGAACGCGGCCTTGGAGGCGACCGTGCGGGGCAGGACTGAGTCGTCGTCGCCGTCGTACCAGCGCTTGGCGATCTCCACGACGGTGCGGCCGGCCTCGACGAAGAGCGACCGGCGCGCGGCGTGGGTGGCGAGCGTCGAGCCGTTGCCGGGCAGCGCCAGCCCGATCGCCTCGGTGAGGCAGTTCATCGAGTTGGCGGTGAACATGCCGGAGCAGGAGCCGCAGGTGGGGCAGGCGGAGCGCTCGATCTCGCCGAGCTGGTCGTCGGTGACCGCCTCGTTCGAGGAGGCGATCATCGCGTCGATCAGGTCGATCTTGCTGTGCACGACGCCCTCGATCGCCATCGTCTTGCCGGCCTCCATCGGGCCACCGGAGACGAAGACGGTCGGAATGTTGAGCCGCAGCGCGGCCAGCAGCATGCCGGGCGTGATCTTGTCGCAGTTCGAGATGCAGACCAGGGCGTCCGCGCAGTGCGCGTTGACCATGTATTCCACCGCGTCGGCGATCAGCTCGCGGCTGGGCAGCGAGTAGAGCATGCCGCCGTGGCCCATCGCGATGCCGTCGTCGACCGCGATGGTGTTGAACTCCCGCCCCACCCCGCCGGCCTCGGCCACCGCGTCGGCGACCAGGCCGCCCATGTCCTTGAGGTGTACGTGACCCGGCACGAACTGGGTGAAACTGTTCGCGATGGCGACGATCGGCTTGCCGAAATCGTCGTCGGTCATCCCGGTGGCCCGCCACAGGGCCCGGGCGCCGGCCATCGTCCGACCGTGTGTGGAGGTCCTCGACCGCAGCTCAGGCATGCTCACCAGCATGACACCGCCGGGGCGCCGGCCGTCCGGAGCGGGCGCCGTGTCCCAACAGATGCACACCCGGTCCCCACGGCGAGCGCGCATCCGGCACTCTTGAGTGCGTGCACTTTCCCCCGGGCATGGTCGCTGTGGCGGCGTTGAGCGGGCTCGTCGCCGTTGCCGCCGCCGCACTGCTGACCGTGGTCGCCCGGCGGCGCGCCGGGCCCCGCCGCCCGGCGCACGTGCTGCTCGCCGCTGCCGCCGGCGTCGCCCTGCTCAGCCTCCTGGTCGGGGTGGCGACCGTGCTCGCCAGCAGCGAGCACTGGGCGCACGAGCAGGGGCAGCGCACCGGGTGGGCCACGGCGGTGGCGATCGGCACGGCGGTGAGCGGGCTGGCCTTCGCCGCCGGCCTGCTCCGACTGCCCGGGCTGGCGGCCACCGCGGCGGGGACCGCCCGGCTCGCCCTGGACGGGTTGATCATGGCCGCCGCGCTGTGGTTCGTCGGCTGGGTGCTCTTCTCCGAGCCCACCCGGCTGCTCGGCGCCGCCACTCCGATGGCGTGCCCGGCGATCCTGCTGGCCACGGTGAGCGCCGCGCTCGGCGCCGGGCTCAGCGTGATCGTCGTCTTCCGGGCCGCCGCCCCGCGTCGGCGGCTCGCCGCGCTCGGCGTGGGCATCAGCGCGGTGGCCTGCGGCGGGCTGGGTCTCGCCGCCGGGCTCTGCCAGGCCGGACCGAACATGGCCCTGGCCGGCGCGGCGGTGCTCGCCGCCGGTCTGCTGACCGTCGCGCTCGCGGTGCACCGCGCCGACCGGCCGGGTCAGGTCGACCTGGACCTGATCGGTCGCGACGGCGAGTACGCGATCGCCCCGATGCTGGCGATGGCCGCCTCGGCGATGTACCACCTCCTCCAGGACGGCCGGTTCACCGCGGCGGGCGTCGTCGCCGGCAGCGTGGAGGGCTTCGCCCTGGTGGCCCGGCAGTACCTCACCCTCAAGGACGTCCGCGACTACGCCGGCCGGCTGGCCGAGCGGGAGGCGCACTTCCGCGAGCTGGCGCACACCGACCCGCTCACCGCGCTGGCCAACCGGCGGGGGCTGCTGCGCGCGCTGCACGACAGCGCCGCGGCGGGCACCCCGTGCGTGCTGCTCGGTCTGGACCTGGACGGCTTCAAGAACGTCAACGACATGCGTGGCCACGACGTGGGCGACGCCGTGCTGGCCGAGGTGGGCCGGCGGCTGCGCGGCAACCTGCGCCCCGGCGACGTGGCGGCCCGGCTCGGCGGCGACGAGTTCGCCGTGCTCATGGCGGGCCGGCCCGCAGACGCCAACCGGGTCGCCGAGCGGCTGCTCGGGGTGCTCAACCGGCCGTACGACCAGCCCGAAGGGCCCGTCTTCCTCTCGGTGAGCATCGGGGTGGCCGGGTGGGCCGGCGAGCCGGACGTGGAGTTGCTGCTGCGCCATGCCGACCTGGCGCTGCGCTACGCCAAGCAGCGCGGCAAGAACCGGATCGAGCGCTACGACGCCACGTACGACCAGCTGCTGCGTCGGCGCACCACGCTGGAGCACGAGTTGCGCGGCGCCATCGAACGCGACGAGTTGCGGCTGGCCTTCCAGCCGGTGGCCTCGCTGCCGTCGGTCCGGCCGGTCGGCGCCGAGGCGTTGCTCCGCTGGCACCACCCCGAGCTGGGTAACGTCCGCCCGGACGAGTTCATCCCGCTGGCCGAGGAGTGCGGCATGATTGCCACCCTCGGCGCCTGGGTGCTGCACCAGGCCTGCTACCAGCTCTCCCGCTGGCTGGCCGACGGGCACGACGTGTGGGTCTCGGTGAACGTCTCCCCACGCGAGCTGCACGCCCCGGAGTACGTGGTCCAGGTCGCCGAGGCGCTGCGCGCCCACCACGTGCCGCCGCAGCGGCTGGTGCTGGAGGTCACCGAGCACGCGGTCGCCACCGACCTGGACGAGCTGATCCGGCGGCTGACCGCGTTGCGGCTGACCGGTGTCCGGATCGCGCTGGACGACTTCGGCGCCGGCTACTCCTCACTGGGGCAGCTGCGCCGGCTGCCGATCGACATCCTGAAGATCGACCACAGTCTGGTCGCCGAGCACGAGCCGGTCCGCCCGGTCGGCGCGGACGGTCCGGCGTTCGCGCCGATGGTCGACATCGTCATGCGACTGGGCCACCAGCTGGGGCTGGAGGTGATCGCCGAGGGGGTGACCACCCCCACCGAGCTGGCCGCGGTGGTGGCCGCCGGCTGCCGGTTCGGCCAGGGCGCGCTCTTCGGCTGGGGCGTGCCCGCCGAGCACCTGGAGGCGATGCTGGAGGCGGCGACCTCGCCAGGTGCGAGGCCCACCCCGCTGCCCACGCCACGCCGGGTTTCCGGGGGGTCGGGGCAGGTCACTCCGGTCGCCGAGGGCGCGTCGCCGCCCGACTCGCCGCGCTCCGTTAACCAACATGTGGGATCAGTTGACTCATCGCGTGAGATGCGTCAGGCTTAGCCACATGTCGTCGTACCGGTCGCGAGTACTTACCTGAGCGCACTCTCCCTCATCGAGAGTGCGCTGGCCCCGTGCATCTGCACGAGGGCCGTTTTTATTGCCATCGGAACCTGTCGGGGCGGGCCCGCCCGCGTCGCTTCGCTTGACAAGCCCCAGCCATTCCAGCCGAAGGCCAGAACCGCCATGACGAGACCCACGCCAGAGACCCTCGCCCACACCGCCCGGCGCGCCCGCGCCGCCGCCGAGCCGGGCGGCGACGTCGACTCCACCGCCGCGCGCGCCGCGGCCACCCCGGCCGTCCCGGCGGTACGGACACCCGCTCCGGCGCAGGTCTCCGGCGCCGGCTCGCTCGTGCGGTCCCTTGAGGCGCTCGGCGTGGACGTCGTCTTCGGCATCCCGGGCGGCGCGATCCTGCCGGCGTACGACCCGCTCTACGACTCCACCGTCCGGCACATCCTGGTCCGCCACGAGCAGGGCGCCGGTCATGCCGCCACCGGGTACGCGCAGGCCACCGGCAAGGTGGGCGTCTGCATCGCCACCTCCGGCCCGGGCGCGACCAACCTGGTCACCCCGATCGCCGACGCGTACATGGACTCGGTGGCGATGGTGGCGATCACCGGTCAGGTGGCCCGCCAGTCGATCGGCACCGACGCCTTCCAGGAGGCGGACATCCAGGGCATCACCCTGCCGATCACCAAGCACAACTTCCTCGTGCAGAGCGCCGAGGAGATCCCGCAGGTGCTGGCCGAGGCGTTCCACCTGGCCAGCACCGGCCGGCCCGGCCCGGTGCTGGTCGACATCCCCAAGGACGTGCTCCAGGCGCCGACCACCTTCGCCTGGCCGCCCACCCTCGACCTGCCCGGCTACCGGCCCACCCTGCACCCGCACGGCAAGCAGATCCGGGAGGCGGCCCGGCTGATGGCCGGCGCCCGCCGGCCGGTGCTCTACGTCGGTGGCGGGGTGCTCAAGGCCGGTGCCACCGACGGGCTGCGCCGGCTGGCCGAGCTGACCGGCATCCCGGTGGTCACCACGCTGATGGCGCTCGGCGCGTTCCCCGACTCGCATCCCCAGCACCTGGGGATGCCCGGCATGCACGGCACCGTCGCCGCGGTCTACGGCCTGCAGAAGGCGGATCTGATCGTCGCGCTGGGCGCGCGGTTCGACGACCGGGTCACCGGCAAGCTGGACTCGTTCGCCCCGGACGCGACCGTGGTGCACGCCGACATCGACCCCGCGGAGATCGGCAAGAACCGGCACGCGGACGTGCCGATCGTCGGCGACGCCCGGCACGTCATCGACGAGCTGATCGCGGCGGTGACCGTCGAACGTGCTGCCGGGCACGACAGCGACCTGGGCGACTGGTGGACCCAGCTCGACGACCTGCGCAACCGCTACCCGCTGGGCTACGACGAGCCGGCCGACGGCACGCTCTCCCCGCAGTACGTGATCAAGCGGCTGGGCGAGATCGTCGGCCCGGACGCGATCTACGTGGCCGGGGTGGGCCAGCACCAGATGTGGGCGTCGCAGTTCATCTCCTACGAGAAGCCGCAGACCTGGTTGAATTCCGGCGGGCTCGGCACGATGGGCTACGCGGTGCCGGCGGCGATGGGCGCCAAGGTCGGCAAGCCGGACGCGGTGGTCTGGGCGGTGGACGGCGACGGCTGCTTCCAGATGACCAACCAGGAGCTGGCCACCTGCGCGTTGGAGGGCATCCCGGTCAAGATCGCCGTGATCAACAACGGCAACCTCGGTATGGTCCGGCAGTGGCAGACGCTGTTCTACAACGAGCGTTACTCCAACACCGACCTCGGCACCCACAAGCACCGCATCCCCGACTTCGTGAAGCTCGCCGAGGCGTTGGGCTGCGTCGGGCTGCGCTGCGAGAACGCCGACGACGTTGACAAGACCATCGCCGCCGCCATGGAGATCAACGACGCCCCGGTGGTGATCGACTTCGTGGTCGGCAAGGACGCCATGGTCTGGCCGATGGTCGCCGCCGGCACCAGCAACGACGAGATCATGTTCGCCCGCGGCGTCCGCCCGGCCTTCGACGAGGATGACATCTGACATGAGTGAGCGAAGCGAACGAATCAGCAGGCTCAGTGCTGCGCGTCGTCAGGGCGCGACCGGGCGAAGCGAGGTCGTGGCATGACGATGCACACCCTGTCCGTGCTCGTGGAGAACAAGCCCGGCGTGCTCGCCCGGGTCTCCGGCCTGTTCTCCCGGCGCGGATTCAACATCGACAGCCTCGCCGTCGGTGAGACCGAGAACCCGGACGTCTCCCGGATCACCATCGTGGTCAACGCGGAGTCGTCCCCTCTGGAACAGGTCACCAAGCAGCTCAACAAACTGGTGAACGTGCTCAAGATCGTCGAGCTGGACCCGCAGGTCTCGGTCGCCCGGGAGTTGCTGCTGGTGAAGGTCCGCGCCGACCGGTCCGCGCGGACCCAGGTGCTGGAGACCGTCAACCTGTTCCGCGCCCGGGTGGTCGACGTGGCACCGGACACGCTGACCATCGAGGCCACCGGCACCCCGGACAAGCTCGACGCGCTGCTGCGCGACCTCGAGCCCTTCGGCATCAAGGAAATGGTCCAGTCCGGGCTGGTGGCGATCGGGCGCGGCTCGCGTTCGATCACCGCCGGTCCCGCGCTGCGGGCCGCCTGACCCATCCGCACAGACCACGACGGGCCGTCCGGGCCGTCGTACGAAAGGGAAGTCTCATGAGCGTTGAGGTGTACTACGACGACGATGCCGACCTCGGCCTGATCCAGGCCAAGAAGGTCGCGGTGATCGGCTACGGCAGCCAGGGCCACGCCCACGCGCTGTCGCTGCGCGACTCCGGCGTCGACGTGGTGATCGGTCTGCCGGAGGGCTCGAAGAGCCGTCCCAAGGCCGAGGAGCAGGGCCTGCGGGTCGTCACGCCGGCGCAGGCCGCCGCCGAGGCCGATGTGATCATGGTGCTCGCGCCGGACACCGCCCAGCGTGCCCTGTACACCGAGTCGATCGCCCCGCACCTCGCCCCGGGCAAGGCGATCTTCTTCGGCCACGGCTTCAACATCCGGTACGGGCTGATCAAGCCGCCGGCCGAGGTCGACGTGGCGATGGTCGCCCCGAAGGGCCCCGGCCACCTGGTCCGCCGCCAGTACGCCGACGGCAAGGGCGTGCCCTGCCTGGTCGCCGTCGAGCAGGACGCCAGCGGCAACGCGCTCGCGCTCGCCCTCGCATACGCCAAGGGGATCGGCGGCACGCGCGCCGGCGTGATCCGGACCACCTTCACCGAGGAGACCGAGACCGACCTCTTCGGCGAGCAGGCGGTGCTCTGCGGCGGCGCGGCGGCGCTGGTGCAGACCGGGTTCGAGGTGCTCACCGAGGCGGGCTACGCCCCCGAGGTGGCCTACTTCGAGTGCCTGCACGAGCTGAAGCTGATCGTCGACCTCATGTACGAGGGCGGCATCGCGAAGATGCGGTACAGCATCTCCGACACCGCCGAGTACGGCGACCTCTCCCGTGGCCCGCGGATCATCGACTCCCGGGTCAAGGACGAGATGCGCAAGATCCTCGGGGAGATCCAGTCCGGCGAGTTCGCCCGCGAGTGGGTTGCCGAGGACGAGGCGGGCCGGCCCAACTTCACCAAGTGGCAGGCCGAGGGTGCGGCGCACCCGATCGAGGAGACCGGCCGGAAGCTGCGCGGCATGATGAGCTGGGTCGACCGCCCGATCACCGAGACCGCCTGACGCCGCCGCGGGGCCGTCCGGTCGTCCTGACGCGGCCGGACGGCCCCGCGCGTCCAGCTTGTCGATGCTCACATGCTGGACCGAGTGACGCTGAGCACCGAGCCGGTGGCGTCGGCCGCCCGGGACATGTCCGTTGAGCGTGCGACCCGCCGGGCCCGGCAGCGATGACGGTCGGGTGAACGGGCGATGTCCGGCGTCCGCCCCGGCGTGTGAGGGCCCTCACCCCGAAGACCCGAACATGCCGACCAGCGGGGCCCCTACGATCGCGGGTAGGTGCGCAGCCGGCACCTGACGGCCACGGCACGGATCAGCGCAGGGCGCAGTGCGGCGCCTCGCCGCCCGCGCCGATCGTAAACACGACCTCTACGAGGACCGATGAATCCTGTCGTACTGATCGCCGAAGAACTCGCCCCCGCCGCCATCGAGGTGCTCGCCCACGACTTCGACGTCCGGCACGTCGACGGCACCGACCGTCCGGCCCTGCTCTCGGCGCTCTCCGAGGCCCACGCCGTCATCGTGCGCAGCGCGACCCAGATCGACGCCGAGGCGATCGCCGCCGCACCGCGACTCAAGGTGGTCGCCCGGGCGGGCGTCGGGCTGGACAACGTCGAGGTGCCGGCCGCGACCGCGCGGGGCGTCATGGTCGTCAACGCGCCCACCTCGAACATCGTCTCCGCCGCGGAGCAGGCCGTCGCTCTGCTCCTCGCCGTGGCCCGCAACACCGCCAGCGCCAGCGCCGCGCTCAAGGCGGGGGAGTGGAAGCGGTCGAAGTACACCGGCGTCGAGGTGCAGGGCAAGACCGTCGGCGTGGTCGGGCTCGGTCGCATCGGGGTGCTCTTCGCGCAGCGCATCGCCGCGTTCGGCACCCGGCTGATCGCGTACGACCCGTACATCCAGCCGGCCCGGGCGGCGCAGCTCGGCGTACGCCTGGTGGGCCTGGAGGAGTTGCTCCGGGAGAGCGACTTCATCTCCATCCACCTGCCGAAGACCCCCGAGACCGTGGGCCTGATCGGTGAGAAGGAACTGGCGATCGTCAAGCCGGGCGTGCGCATCGTCAACGCCGCCCGCGGCGGTCTGGTCGACGAGCAGGCGCTCGCGAACGCCATCGCCGAGGGCCGGGTCGCCGGCGCCGGCGTCGACGTCTACAGCAAGGAGCCCTGCACCTCCTCCCCGCTGTTCGCCTTCGACAACGTGGTGGCCACCCCGCACCTGGGTGCCTCGACGCACGAGGCGCAGGACAAGGCCGGCCTGGCGGTGGCCCGGAGCGTGAAGCTGGCGTTGCAGGGCGAGTTCGTCCCGGACGCGGTCAACGTGCAGGCCGGTGGCATGGTCGCCGAGGACGTGCGGCCGCTGCTCCCGCTGGCCGAGAAGCTCGGCCGCGCCTTCACCGCGGTCGCCGGCGGCGTCGCCGCCAGCGTCACGGTCGAGGTCCGCGGCGAGATCGTCAGCCACGACGTGTCGGTGCTCAAGCTCGCCGCCACCAAGGGCATGTTCAGCTCGGTCGTCGAGGAGCAGGTCACCTACGTCAACGCCCCGCACCTGGCCGCCGAGCGTGGCGTCGAGGTCACCCTGGCCAGCCTGGCCGAGACGGCGGAGCAGCCCACCCTGGTCACGGTGCGTGGCGCGCTGCCGGACGGCCGGACGGTCAGCGTCTCCGGCACGGTCACCCACTCCGGCGCTCGCGACGTCCTGAAGCTGACCGAGGTGGACGGCTTCGACGTGGAGATCGGCGCGGAGGGCATCCTGCTCTTCCTGCGCTACGCCGACCGGCCCGGCGTCGTCGGCACCGTCGGCACCCTGCTCGGCGAGTCGGGCATCAACATCGCCGCGATGCAGGTGGCCCGGCGCGAGGCGGGTGGCGAGACGCTGATGACGCTCACCGTCGACCAGGCGCTCGGCGCGGACCTGCTCACCTCGGCGGCCGACTCGATCGGCGCGACGGCGGCCAGCGCGGCGGACCTGCGCGACGAGTAGTCACGGCAGCACCACGGGGGGCCCGGCGATCCGCTGGGCCCCTTTGTCGTACCCGGGCTCGGGTGGTCCTGCCGCCCGCCCGGGTCAGCCGGGCAGCCGGGCCGGGGGCGGGTAGACCGAGCCGTCCTGCGGGTCGAACAGCATCAGCCCGTGCTCGCCGGCCAGCCGTTCGATGTCCAGCAGCACCTGGTCCGCGCAGGTCGGATGCAGGTTCAGCTCGACATGGTCGTGGGCGGCGTGCAGTGGCGCCACCGCCCACGGGCTGTCCGGGCCGGGGTGCCGGTCCGGGTACGAGGCGGTGATCGCCCGGTAGAAGGCCACCACTCGGGGGTCCGGGTAACGGTCCACGTGCCGCCCCTGCCGGCAACCCTCGACCGCGGCCCGCACGTCCTCGGGCGTCGCCCCGTCCTCCAGGGCCCACACGCTCAGATCGAAACTCACGGCGGACAGCGTGCCATCCGTCGTTCACCATGTCGAAACTGCCTCGCCGCAGGCCAATCACTGATCTGCCACGCTCCGGCCGCGACGGTCCGCTGTGGAGACTCTTGCGTCGAGTTGCGTCGATTCGCTAGCGTACCGACTGCGGTCACTGGCCGAGTTCGCGGCGTCGGCCCGTCTTCGGGTGGCGCGGTCGACGTCCGGCCCCGACCGGTCCGCACCCCTCGATTGTGCGAGCCACGCGCACTCGTCGCTGACCGGCCCCCACGGCCGTTGCCGAGGCTGTGGGGGCCGATCGCAGCCCGACCGGCCGAGGTGCCAACCGGGCCGGAGCACCGCGGGGAGGCGGGCTCGGTGCGACGACGTCCCGCTCAGCGCCGGTGGGCGAAGAGCGCGCGATAGTCGGAGCCGCCGCGGAACCAGGCCAGCCCGGTGGGGCCGGCGGCGTAGAGCGCGGTGGCGTAGGCGTCGGCCACGGTCAGGTCGGGGCCGACAACCGTGGCGGCGACGAGGTGGTTGGCCGGCTCGCCGGTGTGCGGGTCCACCACGTGCCCCTGTCGTCCGGTCACCCCGGAGGTGCCGACGGCGCCGGCGGTCATCTCCAGCAGCAGCGGCGCGCGTTCGGGCGCGGTCGGGTGGTGCACCGCCACCCGCCACGGCCCGCCGTGCGGCGCCCGGCCGCGGACCACCAGGTCGGCGCCGGTGAGCACGGCGTAGTCGTGGATGCCCGCGGCGCGCAGGCGGGCGGCCGCGCGCTCCACCGCCCAGCCGCCGAGCAGGCCGCCCGGGTCGAAGCCGCCCGGCACCGACCAGGCGTCGAACCACCCGTCGGTGGCGGCGCGCATCGCCGTGCAGCGGTCCACCAGGTCGGCCAGCGGGGGGTACGAGTCGGGACTGATCTCGCCACGACGCAGCCTGGAGACCAGGCTCTCCGGCCGGTTCGGGCCGTAGGTGAGGTCGATGGCGCGTAGCTCCGCGACGCTGTCCCGCAGTGCCTCGCCGACGCCCCGGCGGCCGAGCCGCTCGGGGGCGTTGAGCAGCAGCGTGTACTCGGCGGTCGGGGTGCGCACGGTGTGCTGCACCGCGATCCGGCCCTGGCTGGCGGCCGCCGGGTCGATCCGCTGCCGCCGGCTGCCGAGCCGGAGGTCCGGCCGGCGGTTCCGGAACGCCGACGGGTCCGGCCAGCGGGTCCGCGGCTGCTCGTCGATGCGCATGGCATCTGCCCCCTCGCAGTTGGGGTCGCGTCGTCGGTGACCCCCGGTTCGCAGGCCCCCGTGACCCGCTGATCCCCACGGTAGGCAGCGGAGATGACCGCCACATGAGTCCCGCCTGAGAGGGTGCTGTGTATCCGTCCTTCCCACATCGTGGAAGCTGCGTACCGGGAGGCGGGACGGAGACGTACCGTTGCGGCGACGGTGCAGTCGAACAGAGGAGTGCGGGCGTGGCGCGGATCGCGGTGGTGGCCGGGGACGGCATCGGGCCCGAGGTGGTCGCGCAGGCCCGCAAGGTCCTCGACGCCGTGCTGCCCGGCGTGCAGGCCACCGAGTACGACCTCGGCGCGGCCCGCTGGCACCGTACCGGAGAGGTGCTGCCCGACTCGGTGCTGACGGAGTTGGCCGGCCACGACGCGATCCTGCTCGGCGCGGTCGGCGACCCGACCGTCCCGCCGGGAGTGCTGGAGCGGGGGCTGCTGCTCAAGCTCCGGTTCGCCTTCGACCAGTACGTCAACCTGCGCCCGTCCCGGCTCTGGCCCGGGGTCGCCGGCCCGCTGGGCAACGTCAAGCCGGGTGAGGTCGACCTCGTAGTGGTGCGTGAGGGCACCGAGGGGCTCTACGCCGGAGCCGGCGGCTCGCTGCACCGCGACACACCCGCCGAGGTCGCCACCGAGGAGAGCCTGAACACCCGGCACGGCGTGGAGCGGGTGATCCGCGACGCGTTCGCCCGGGCCGGCCGCCGGGAGCGGCGCAAGGTCACCCTGGTGCACAAGACCAACGTGCTCACCCACGCCGGTTCGCTCTGGGCGCGGGCCTTCGACGCGGTCGCCGCCGAGCACCCGGACATCGCCACCGAGTACCAGCACGTCGACGCGGCCGCGATGTTCCTCGTCACCCAGCCGCAGCGCTACGACGTGGTGGTCACCGACAACCTGTTCGGCGACATCCTCACCGACATCGCCGCCGCGGTCACCGGTGGGATCGGGTTGGCCGCCAGCGGCTGCATCAACCCCGAGGGGGCGTACCCCTCCATGTTCGAGCCGGTGCACGGCTCGGCGCCGGACATCGCCGGGCAGGGCATCGCCGACCCGGTCGCCGCGGTGCTCTCCGCCGCGCTGCTGCTGGAGCAGCTCGGGCACGCGGAGGCCGCGGCCCGGGTCAACGCGGCGGTCGCCGCCGAGCTGGCCGGCCGGACGCCGGGTGTGGCGCTGCGTACCGCCGAGGTCGGCGACCGGCTCGCCGCACACGCCGTAGCCTGAGCCGCCCACGGCCGCGCGCCGGTCGGTCCGGCGAGGAGCCATCCGGGGTCGTCCATGCCCCGGGCGGCGCTACCCGCTGAACGACCGTTCGGGGTAAGTTTCTGGCACAGCCATGTCGGTGTGCGATCCCGCATGCCGTTGTCCCGCAGGGAGGTCAGCGCGATGAGCGGTGGTGACAAGCTCGACTTCGAGATCCGTCCGAATCCCGCGCCGGTATCCGCCACCGACCGGGCCGCCCTGCTGGTCAACCCCGGGTTCGGCCGGGTCTTCACCGACCACATGGTCACCGTCCGGTACGCCGACGGCAAGGGCTGGTACGACGCCCGGGTGGAGGCGCGCGGGCCGATCCCGATGGACCCGGCCAGCGCGGTGCTGCACTACGCGCAGGAGATCTTCGAGGGGCTGAAGGCGTACCGGACCGCCGACGGTGGCGTGACCATGTTCCGGCCGGACGCCAACGCCGCCCGGTTCGCCGCCTCGGCGCAGCGGATGGCGATGCCGACGCTGCCGGCCGAGGTCTTCATCGACTCGCTGCACAAGCTCATCGAGGTCGACCGGGAGTGGATCCCGACCGGCGCGGACGGCAGTCTCTACCTGCGGCCGTTCATGTTCGCCAGCGAGGTCTTCCTCGGTGTCCGCCCGGCCAACGAATACCTCTACATGGTGATCGCCTCGCCGGTCGGGGCGTACTTCAGCGGCGGCGTCAAGCCGGTCACCGTCTGGGTCTCGCCGGACTACACCCGGGCCGCGCCCGGTGGCACCGGTGCCG
The DNA here is from genome assembly GCF_053599835.1 of Micromonospora sp. NPDC005163. Lineage (NCBI taxonomy): Bacteria > Bacillati > Actinomycetota > Actinomycetes > Micromonosporales > Micromonosporaceae > Micromonospora > Micromonospora sp. NPDC005163. Next base: position 15,786 of record NZ_JBSFYP010000042.1, on the reverse strand, counting down.
CCAAGTGCGGTGGCAACTATGCCGCGTCACTGGCGGCCCAGGCCGAGGCCATCGAGGCCGGCTGCGACCAGGTGGTCTTCCTGGACGCGGTGGAGCGCCGCTTCGTCGACGAGCTGGGCGGCATGAACGTCTTCTTCGTCTACGACGACGACACGGTGGTCACCCCGCCGCTGACCGGCACGATCCTGCCGGGCATCACCCGGGACGCGGTCCTCACGCTGGCCGGCGCGGCCGGGCACCGGGTCGAGGAGCGGCCGGTCACCTTCGCCGACTGGCAGGCCGACGCGGCCAGCGGCCGGCTCCGCGAGGTCTTCGCCTGCGGCACCGCCGCCGTGATCACCCCGATCGGCGGGGTCCGCTTCCCCGACGGCGAGTTCCTGATCGGCGGCGGCGAACCGGGCCGGGTCACGATGGCGCTGCGCCAACAGCTCGTCGACATCCAGCGTGGCGAGGCCACCGACCCGCAGGGCTGGGTGCACCGGGTCCTCTGACGCCTCCGCCCTAGTCGAGCAGGTGGTCGCGGAGGGTGGTGAGTTGCGCGTCGGTCACCCCGGCGTGGCGTAGGTAGCCTTCCACCGAGCCGTACCCCTCGCGCAGCTCGGCGAGGAAGAGCTCCATCGTCTCGGCGGGCGAGGCCAGGAACGGTGCCGGCACGTCCCCCACAACCACGTTGTTGGCGGCCAGCCAGGCACTGAACCGGGCGGACGCCTCGGTGCTGAGGGCGTAGTCCGCGACGATGTCGGTGTCGTCGACGCCCAGCACGGCGAGGGTCAGCGCGCACACGATGCCGGTGCGGTCCTTGCCGGCCACGCAGTGCACCACCACCGGGGCGTTGGCCGAGTCGGCGATCAACCCGATCGCCTCGGCCAACCCGCCGGTGCCGGTCTGTGCGAGGGCGGCGTACCGGTCCGCGAGGTAGCGCGCCAGGCTGTCGCCCTCGCGGTACGGCTGCTCGCCCCACTCCGCGTGCTCCGGGTGGATGTTCCGGTAGGTCAGCCCCTGGTACGACGGCACCCGGCCGTCCCGTTCCACCTCGTGCGGGCGGCGCAGGTCGATGACGGTGCGGATGCCGATCGCGGCGAACGCGTCCCGGTCGTTCTCGTTGAGGCGGTGCAGTGAGTCCGAGCGGTAGAGCCGTCCCCGGCGCACGGTGCGGCCGTCGTGACCGGGGTAGCCACCGACGTCGCGGAAGTTGAAGGTCGCGGGCAGCGAGATGTTTCGGTTGTCCTCGATGGCGTCCACGCTGACACGGTAACGGCCGGTGGGACAAGGCCCCACCGGCCGTCGGGTCCGATCGGCTACCGCCCGGTGCCGGGCGGGAGTGCGCCGTATGTCTCGTCGTAGTAGCCACCCAGCTGGTTGCGGTAGTGCGGGTCGCTGTGGCTGGTCTCGTCGTACTCCGGGGCGGCCTTGATCTGGTCGCGGGTCCGGTCCACGGAGACGGTGCGCTGGTCGTGGTCGACCTGGTTGACCGTGCCGGCCGGCAGCATCACCTTCTTGCCGAAGATCCACGGGCCGGTGTCCACCACCAGGTAGCTGCCGTCCACCTCGTGGCTGGCGCTGTCGATCTTGCCGATCCCACCGTCGGTGGCCTCGACCGCGTAGCCGACCAGGTCGGCGTCGGCCACCCCGGCCTGGTCGCGGTAGCGCCAGGGGTCGAAGGCGCCGGCCGGGGCGCCCCCGGGCACGGTGCCCTGGTCGCCTCCGCGCAGCGGCTCCGGCGCGGCGTGCGTCGCGTGCGGGTCGATCCTGTCCATGCCGTTCACTCCTGACTGTCGCCGATGCGCACGGCGTAGGTGAGTGCGTCCCCGCAGGAGCTACCCGGTCGCCGGGGGCCGGAAACGGCGACGGGCCGACGCCGCGGTGCGGCGTCGGCCCGTCGGGGCGTACCTGCTCAGGCCAGCGCGGCCTCGGCGTCCAGGGTGACCGCCGCGGCGTGCACCACGGCGGAGATTCGCAGCGCCTCGTGCACCTGCTCCCGGGTGAAGCCGCTGCCGCGCAGCGTCTTCTCGTGCGACTCGAGGCACACCCCGCAGCCGGTGATCGCCGACACGGCGAGGCACCAGAGCTCGAAGTCGCCCTTGTCCACCCCCGGCCGGGCGATGATCTGCATCCGCAGCCGGGCCGGCATCGAGGCGTACTGCTCGTCGCCGATGAGGTGCTTGGCCCGGTAGTAGACGTTGTTCATCGCCATGATGGCCGCGGCGCCCTTGGCCGCCTCGACACCCTCCGGCATGAGGTGACCGAGCGCCTCGGCGGCGATCTCGCGCAGCACCATCGGGTTGCGGGCGGCCACCGCGCAGGCCAGCGCGGTGCCCCAGGCCTGCACCGGGGTCAGCGTCGAGGTGCCGACGGTGGAGCCCAGGTTGAGCTTGATGTCCTTGGCGTACTCGGGCAGGGCCGCCTTGATCGCGTCCAGACCCATGGTCAGGCTCCGGCGCCGGCGAGGAGCGCGCTGGCGTCGAGGGTCTCGCCGCCCTTGTTCCAGTTGCACGGGCACAGCTCGTCGGTCTGCAGCGCGTCGAGCACCCGCAGCACCTCGGAGACGTTGCGGCCGACCGAGCCGGCGGTCACCATGGCGAACTGGATCTCGTTGTTCGGGTCGATGATGAAGGTCGCCCGCTGGGCCACGCCGTCCTCGCCGAGCACGCCGCAGGCGGCGGCCAGCTCACGCTTGATGTCGCTGAGCATCGGGAAGGGCAGCTCCCGCAGGTCCGGGTGGTCCTTGCGCCACGCGTAGTGGACGTACTCGTTGTCCACCGACGCCCCCAGGACCTGCGCGTCCCGGTCGGCGAACTCGCCGTTGAGCCGGCCGAACTCGGCGATCTCCGTCGGGCAGATGAAGGTGAAGTCCTTCGGCCAGAAGAAGACCACCCGCCACTTTCCCTCGTGGGACTTGTGGTTGAGCGTCTCGAACGCCTTGTCGGCGTCCAGCGACACACAGGCGGTGAGTTCGTACTCGGGGAAGCGGTCACCGACAGTGAGCAAGGGTCCTCCTTGGGAGCGGCACAGGGCCCGATAACTGGATCGGTTCCAGATGCTTCCGTAGGCGAGTTTTCGCCGGTGGGCGGGCAGGTGACTTGTGAAGCCGATCACGAGCGGGGGGTTGTGCCCGAGACCGGAGGAGGGTCCGGGTCGGCCAACGGTGCGTCACCATCCCGCGATGTGGACTGTTCCTCCCAAAATCAGGGGAGCGGTGGCAGAGTAGCGATCGTGACCAGCACCGCCCTGATTATTGCGACCTAGCGCGCCGGCCCTCCCTCCGCCGAGCGCGCAGACCTCCCGCAGCCGCGGGGGGTCTTTTTGTTGCTCCGAGAAAGGATCCTGATGACGTTCCAGGTCTACGACACGACGTTGCGCGACGGCGCCCAGCGCGAGGGGCTCACCTACTCGGTGGTCGACAAGCTGGCGGTGGCCCGGCTGCTCGACGAGTTCGGCGCCGGCTTCATCGAGGGCGGCTGGCCGGGCGCGGTGCCCAAGGACACCGAGTTCTTCCGCCGGGCACGCACGGAGCTGGATCTGCGGCACGGCGTGCTGGTCGCGTTCGGCGCCACCCGCAAGGCCGGTGTGGCGGTCGCCGACGATCCCCAGGTACGCGGCCTGCTGGACGCGCACACCCCGGCGGTGGCACTGGTCGCCAAGGCCGACACCCGGCACGTCGAGCGCGCGCTGCGCACCACCGGCGCGGAGAACCTGGCGATGATCCACGACACCGTCAGCCACCTCGTCGGCGAGGGCCGACGGGTCTTCGTCGACGGCGAACACTTCTTCGACGGCTACCGGCACGACCCGGCGTACGGCGCGGCCGTGGTGCAGACCGCGCTGGCCGCCGGCGCCGAGCGGATGGTGCTCTGCGACACCAACGGCGGCATGCTGCCATCACAGGTGACCGCCGTGATCGCCGACCTGACCGACCGGCTCGGGATCGACGCGGGGCTGCTCGGCATGCACGCGCAGAACGACACCGCCTGCGCGGTGGCCAACACGATCGCCGCGGTCGAGGCGGGGGTCCGCCACGTCCAGGGCACCGCCAACGGGTACGGCGAGCGGCCCGGCAACGCCGACATCTTCGCGGTCGTCGCGAACCTCGAACTCAAGCTGGGCATGCCCGTCCTACCGGAGGGCTGCCTCGCGCAGATGGTGCGGGTCTCGCACGCCATCGCCGAGATCGCCAACATCGCCCCCGACACCCACCAGGCGTACGTCGGGGCCGCGGCCTTCGCCCACAAGGCGGGGCTGCACGCGAGTGCGATCAAGGTCGACCCGTTGCTCTACAACCACGTGAACCCGTCGGTGGTGGGCAACGACATGCGGATCCTGATAACCGAGATGGCCGGCCGGGCCAGCGTCGAGCTCAAGAGTCGTGAGCTCGGCCTGGACCTGGCCGGCCGACCGGAGGCGCTGACCCGGGTCACCAACCGGGTCAAGGAACTGGAGGCCGGCGGCTGGTCCTTCGAGGCCGCGGACGCCTCCTTCGAGCTGCTGGTCCGTTCGGAGCTTCCGGAGGGCGGCCCGGCCCGGCCGTTCACGCTGGAGTCGTACCGGGTGCTGGTCGAGCACCGCGAGGACGGCGCGGTGGTCTCCGAGGCAACCGTCAAGATCCGGGTACGCGGCGAGCGGGTGATCGCCACCGCCGAGGGCAACGGTCCGGTCAACGCGCTGGACGAGGCGCTGCGGGTGGGGCTGGCCCGGCACTACCCGCAGCTGCGCGACTTCGAGCTGGCCGACTACAAGGTGCGCATCCTGGAGGGCAGCCACGGCACCGGCGCCGTCACCCGGGTGCTGCTGGAAACCGCCGACAGCGGCGGCCGGGACTGGACCACCGTGGGCGTGCATCCCAACGTGGTCGAAGCCAGCTGGCACGCCCTGGTCGACGCCCTCACCTACGGACTGGCCCCCGCCCCCGTCTGACCCGGATCTCCACCCCCGCCCGGATCGGGGCAGGGCGGGGCGTGGGAGCCGCGGGTCAGGTGGCCGGGAGGCGGAGGGTGGCCAGCACGGGACGGTGGTCGGTGCCGGGTAGGTCGTGCACGGTCACGGTCCGGGCGGCTATCCGGCGATCGATCAGCACGTGGTCGATGGTGACCGGCGGGATCAGGTCGCCGTCGTACGGGCCCCAGGTGCCGGTCAGCCCCGCTCCGGTGGCGTCGGCGGCGTCGACGTAGCCGGTTCGCAGCAGGGCCCGTAGCGGGCCGTGGTCGAGGGTGGCGTTGAAGTCCCCCGCGAGGATCCGCAGGCCACCGTCCGGAGTGGCCGGTGGCTGGGCGGTCAGGTCGTCACGCCAGGCGCCGACCTGGTCCAGCGCGTATGGCGCCGAGGGGTGGGCCGACTCGACGCGGACCGGGGGCGCGCCGGGGACGGCCAGCGTGCCGTACGCCTGGCTGAAGCCCCAGCCGCGGCGGTTGTGCCGGACACCGGCGTCGGTGATCGGCCAGCGCGAGTAGAGCCCCGAGCCGGGCGTGCCGACCTGCGCGTTGAGCTGCCGGTGGGGCAGCAGTTGGTCGAGACCGAGCCGATCGAGGGCGGCTTGCGCGTCCGGGGTGAACTCCTGCACGGTGAGCACGTCCACCCGGTGCCGCCGGACCAGCTCGACCAGCGTCCGCGCGTCGGCGGAGCCGGCGAGCAGGTTTGCGGTGAGCAGCCGCACGGTGGGCCCGCCTGTCGCGGGTTGCGGAGAGGCCAGGGCCCGGGGTGCGACCACGCTGAGCAGCGCCGCCGCGACCAGCGCCGCGACCGCCGCCGGCCACCAGCGCCGTAGGGCGAGGGTGAGGGTCAGGGCCAGCAGGCTCCAGCCCGCGACGTACGGGGTGAAGGCGAGCGCCTGCACCAGCGGCCCCCGGTCCAGGCCGGCCAGCCGGGCGGCGGCCCAGGCGGCCGTCGGTACGACCGCCAGCCAGCAGAGCACCGTACCGATCCGGTCGGCGCGGCGTCGGGCCGGTGCGGACGGGGCGTCGACGATCATGGCGGTGAGCCTAGCGGTAACCCCCGGATCCCATTTTCATGAATGGTGATGCGCTCACATCTCACAATTATCTGACGGCTGACCGACAGCTCGATAAAGCGAGATCAACTATTGACGTTCGGCTTTTTCCGATGCTACGTTCCATCTGGCCTAAACGACGCAACTCTGAGTAGTAATCCCAGCTCAGACCGGATCTGGATCGTTGAGAAATCAACCTCACCAGGTGCGCGTGAGATAACTTCCTCCGGTCTCATTGTCGTCGTCCACCTATTACAGGCAGTCATCCGTCCCGCCCTGCGGGTCGGCCGAATTCGCACGGTCACACAAGGGGGACCTGTCATGAGCACATCTTTCCGACGTAAGGCGGCGGCAATCACGTTCGCTGTCCTGGGGTTGAGCCTGGCCGGCGGCGGGATCGCCGTCGCCCAGCCGACCGCGAAGGCGCCGGAGGAGACCGTCCAGCCGGCGGCCCGCAGCACGAACGCCCAGCCGCCGGTGACGGCGGAGTCCGCACGCAAGGCGAAAGCCGCACTGAAGTCCGGCGCCGCAACCACACTCGCCGCCAGCACGAGCATCGTGGTCGTCAACGCCAACGGCACCAAGGCGCGCGGCGTTGGCACCGTGATCAAGTACGGCGTCGGCCAGTACGAGGTCCAGTTCGGTCACATCGTCACCACCGGCACCTTCGCGGCCACCGTCGGCCGCGCTGACTCCTGCTGCGTCCCGCCGTCCGGCGAGGTCTCGGTCGCGCCCCGGCTCGGCACGCCGAACGGGGTGTTCGTGCAGACCCGCAACTCGGCGGGGGCTGCGGCGGACCTGGGCTTCCACCTGGTCGTCCACATTTCCTGACGGTCCGGGTGCCGGCCCCGGACAGGGGCCGGCACCCGGGGTTGTCCCGATGAGGCCGCCGGCCCGCCCCGGCGGCTTCGCCCTGCACCCGGTCTGCTGCCGCACGCGTGGCTCGTGTCGTCCCGGGGCGGTTGTCACCCGACCGGACCGTTCATCCCGGGTCGGGGCGCCATCGGGCACTTGCGCGCTGATAATCCGACGTTTGCCGGGCGGCCGCCCCGGGAAGCAAGCACCGTGACGGACATCTCGGACACCCTGGCCAGCGTGCCCAGCCCGGTCGAAGCCGAGCCGACCGGCGTCGAGCTGGAACAGACCCTCTTCGAGGTCAAACGCGTGATCGTCGGGCAGGATCGGCTCGTCGAACGCCTGCTGACCGCCCTGGTCGCCAACGGGCACTGCCTCCTCGAGGGGGTCCCCGGCGTGGCCAAGACGCTGGCCGCGCAGACCCTCGCCACCGTGGTCGGCGGGACCTTCTCGCGGATCCAGTTCACTCCGGACCTGGTCCCCTCCGACATCGTCGGCACCCGGATCTACCGGGCCTCCAAGGAGACCTTCGACATCGAGCTGGGCCCGATCATGGCCAACCTCGTGCTCGCCGACGAGATCAACCGGGCCCCCGCCAAGGTCCAGTCGGCGCTGCTGGAGGCGATGGCGGAGCGGCAGGTCTCCATCGGTGGCCGCAGCTGGCCGGTGCCGACGCCGTTCCTGGTGCTGGCGACGCAGAACCCGATCGAGTCCGAGGGGGTCTACCAGCTCCCGGAGGCGCAGCGCGACCGGTTCATGATGAAGGTGGTCGTGGACTACCCGAGCGACGCCGACGAGCTGGCGATCCTCTACCGGATGAGCACCGACCGGCCGAGCCCGCGCCAGGTGCTCGACGCGCAACGGCTGCAAGACCTCCAGGCCCACGCCGAGCGGGTCTTCGTCCACCACGCGTTGGCCGAGTACGTGGTCCGGCTCATCCTCGCCACCCGCGACCCGGGCCGGTTCGGGCTACCGGAGATCGCGTCACTGCTGGCGTACGGGGCCAGCCCGCGGGCCACCCTCGGCCTGGTCGCGGCCGCCCGGGCCCGGGCGCTGCTGCGCGGGCGGGAGTACGTGCTGCCCGAGGACGTCCGCGAGCTGGCGGTGGACGTCCTCGCGCACCGGCTGGTGCTCTCCTTCGACGCGGTGGCCGACGGGGTCTCGGCCGAGGGCGTGGTCCGCCGGCTGGTGGAGGCCGTGCCACCGCCCCGGCTGGCCGACAGCCACCCGCAGCAGGCCCCCGACCTGGCGGCGGCATGAGGCGCGCGGTCGTCGCGCCGGCCGATCCCGGCCTCGCCGAGCTGGCTCCGGACCAGCGGCTGCGCCGCCTGGAGCTGACCGTCACACGCCGACTGAACGGCCTGCTGCACGGCCAGTACCGCGGCCTGCTGCCCGGGCCGGGCAGCGAACCGGCCGGCAGTCGCGAGTACCGGCCGGGCGAGGACGAGGTCCGCCGGATGGACTGGGCGGTGACCGCCCGGACCGCCGTGCCGCACGTCCGGCAGGTCGACGCCGACCGGGAACTGACCACCTGGCTGCTGGTCGACGCCAGCGCCAGCATGGAGTTCGGCACCGCGGACCTGGACAAGCGGGAGCTGGCGGTGGCCGCGGTCGCCGCGATCGGCTTCCTGACCGCCGGGGTCGGCAACCGGCTCGGGGCCCAGGTGCTGCGCGCCGACGGGGTCCGGCGTTTCCCGGCCCGCAGTGGGCGTACCCACCTGCTCGGCCTGCTCCGCGCGCTGCTGGCCGTACCCCGCGGCACCGCACCCGGCGACCGGCCCGGGCCGTCGGTCGGGGTGCCGGTCGGGTCGCCCGAGCTGGCGGACGGGCTCGACGCCCTGCACCGGGTCGCCAACCGACGCGGTCTGGTCGTGGTGGTCTCCGACTTCCTCGACGGCCTGCCCGACGACCCCGACGAGCCACCGCCCTGGGAGCGGACCCTGCGCCGGCTGGCCGTCCGGCACCAGGTGCTGGGGATCGAGGTGACCGACCCGCGTGAGCTGGAGCTGCCGGACGTCGGCCTGATCACGCTGGTCGACCCGGAGACCGGCCGCCGACGCGAGGTGTGCACATCGGACCGTCGGCTGCGGGAGCGGTACGCCGCGGCCGCCGCCGCGCAGCGTGACCAGGTCCACCAGGCGCTGCGGCGCAGCGGGGCCACCCACCTGGCGTTGCGCACCGACCGGGACTGGAGCGCGGACATCGTCCGGCACGTGCACGCCCAGCGTCGGTTGGCCGCCGCGCCGGCGGGAGTCGTCCGGGGAGGTGCCGCGTGATCTGGCAGTCGCCGCTGCGACTCTGGCTGCTGCTCGGCGTGCTCGCCCTGGTCGTCGCGTACCTGGTGATGCAGCGCCGACGCAGCCGGTACGCGGTCCGCTTCACCAACCTGCGGCTGCTGGACCGGGTGGCTCCGGATCGGCCGGCGTGGCGTCGCCACGTCCCCGCCGGGCTGTTCCTGGCCATGCTGGCCCTGCTCGTGGTCGGCTTCGCCCGGCCCACCGCAGAGGTCCAGGTGCCCCGGGAACGCGCCACGGTGATGGTGGCGGTGGACGTGTCCACCTCCATGCTCGCCACCGACGTCGACCCGGACCGGCTGACCGCGGCGAAGCAGGCGGCGCGGCGCTTCGTCGACGGCCTGCCCGACGAGTTCAACGTCGGTCTGGTCGCGTTCGCCGGCAGCGCGGCCGTGCTGGTGCCGCCCGGCACCGACCGGGAGGCTCTGGAGGAGGGGATCGGCCGGCTCGCCGAGGGGGTGACCGGGGTGCAGGGCACCGCGATCGGCGAGGCCATCAACACCTCGCTCGGCGCGGTCAAGAGCCTGGACAGCCAGGCTGCCACGGAGACCCCGCCGGCCCGGATCATCCTGCTCTCCGACGGGGCGAACACCTCCGGGATGGACCCGATGGAGGCGGCGGCGGAAGCGGTGGCGGCGGAGGTGCCAGTGCACGCCATCTCGTTCGGCACCCCGTCCGGGTTCGTGGACCGGGGCGGGCGGCCGATCCAGGTGCCGGTCGACGGGCAGACCCTCAAGGCGGTCGCCGACGAGACCGGCGGGATGTTCCACGAGGCCAGCACCAGCGAGGAACTGCGCGCCGTCTACGACGACATCGGCAGTTCGGTCGGCTACCGCACCGAACGGCAGGACGTCTCGGCCCGGTTCATCGGCCTCGGGCTGGTCTTCGCGATGGGTGCCGCCGCCGGCTCGATGCGCTGGTTCTCCCGACTTCCCTGATCCGCCGCGCGCAACGGACTTCGACCGTGAGGAGTACGCATGGCAGTGCAGACCGGACTGGGCGAACCGCGCGGTCCCTGGTTCATCTCGCCGGAACTCGACCCGGACGGCCGCGGGTTCTGGGACGCCCCCGGCAACGGGCGGGACCCCGGCGGACGGCGGCCGGGCCGACTGCTCGCCGCGCTGGCGGTGGTGGCGCTCTCCGCCGTCTCGGGCGCCGTGGCCGGTGGCGTGGTGGCCGGTCGGGACGGCGCTCCCGGCGAGGCGGCGGCGTCCGCCGCCCCGGTGCCGGCGGAGTTGGTCACCGCCGCCGAGCGGACCGTACCCGGAGTGGTGTCGGTGCTCGCCGGCGGCGCGAACGGCTCGTCCGCGACCGGTTCGGGCTTCGCCGTCGACGACGAGCAGCACCTCATCACCAACGACCACATCCTGGCCAAGGGTGGCGGCGGACCGGTGACGGTGGAGCTGCCCGACGGCCGCCGGTACGCCGCCGAGGTGGTCGGCCGGGAGCCGCGCAGCGACCTGGCGGTGCTGAAGGTGCCCGCGTCGGCCGGGCTCGCCCCGTTGCCGCTGGCCAAGCCGGGTGCCACGCGGGTCGGTGAGCCGGTGCTCGCGGTGGGCTCGCCGCTCGGTCTGTCCGGGACGGTAACCGCGGGAATCGTCAGCGCGTTGGACCGTCAGGTGCGGTTGGGCAACAACCGGCACAGCGCGGTGCAGACCGACGCGTCGATCAATCCCGGCAACTCGGGTGGACCGTTGGTGAACGCCCGTGGGGAGGTGGTCGGGGTGAACACCGCGATAGCCACCATCGACGGCAATGGCTCGATCGGCATCGGCTTCGCCATTCCGATCGAGCAGGTGCAGCAGACCGCCGACACGATCATCGGCAAGGGCGGCTGAGCTGCCCGGACAGCCCTTCGGGGGCCCGTGGGATCGCCGCCACTGTCGGATATCCGGCCGGAGAGCATCGGGCCATGGAAATATCACGCTCGGTATGGATACTGGCTGAGGTGGAGCGTCCTCTTCTCGTGGTCCTCCTGCTGGTGGGCCTGGTCATCGGAATTGCAGTGGGGTCGGCGTACACCCGGGCGCGGCGTGGGTGGAGTGACTATCAGATCGTCAAGAAGTCGGTGCCGGGTGTCCGGCGCAGCGCGTGGCTGTTGATCCGGGCCGTCGCCACCAAGGCCGGGGTGATCGCGCTGCTGCTGGTCGGCGCGGCGGCGTACGCCGCGGTCGGCTCCGACGACGAGACCGCGGGCCCGGCGCCCAGCCCGTCGACGACGCAGAGTGAACCACCGCACCGGTGACCTCGGGAGCGGCGGTGCGGGTTAGCCTCGGGGCGTGGACGACGGACTGCGGGTGACCGACCGGTGGGTCGTCCCCGCCGGGGAGCTGCGGGAGCGCTTCTCCCGCTCGTCCGGGCCCGGTGGGCAGGGCGTGAACACCGCCGACTCCCGGGTCGAGCTGAGCTATGACCTGGCGAACTCGCCGGCCGTGCCCGAGTCGGTCCGGTCCCGGGCGCTGGCCCGGCTGGCCAACCGCCTGGTGGACGGGGTGCTGACGATCGCCGCCAGTGAGCACCGGGCGCAGCTGGCCAACCGGGAGGCGGCCCGTGAGCGGATGGCCGCGCTGCTGCGCGAGGCCGCGGCGCCCCCACCTCCGCCGCGCCGGGCAACGCGCCCGTCCCGGGGAGCCAAGGAGCGCCGGCTGGCCGAGAAGAAGCGTCAGTCCCAGCGCAAGCGCGACCGCCGCGTCGACGGCGAGTAGTTCGTCCCAATTCCCTGGGCAGGCTCCGGGTCCTTGCAGCTACTGGATGACAGAATCTGGAATCTGTCAGCCAAAGGATGTACGCTCAACGGGTCACCCAGGAGAGGAAGACCCATGAACACCCGCATCCTCGGCACCACCGGCCCCACCGTCTCCGCACTCGGGCTCGGCCTGATGGGCATGTCCGACCTCTACGGCGCCGCCGACGAGGCCGAGAGCATCGCCACCATCCACGCCGCGCTCGACGCCGGCGTCACCCTGCTGGACACCGGTGACTTCTACGGCATGGGGCAGAACGAGATGCTGCTGCGCGACGCGCTGCGCGGTCGCAACCGGGACGACGCCGTCATCAGCGTCAAGTTCGGCGCGCTGCGCGACGCCGAGGGCGGCTGGAACGGCGTCGACGTCCGACCCGCCGCGATCAAGAACTTCCTGGCGTACACCCTGCGCCGTCTCGGCACCGACCACGTCGACATCTACCGCCCCGCCCGGCTCACGCCGGACGTGCCCGTGGAGGAGGTGGTGGGCACCCTAGCCGAGCTGGTCAAGGCCGGTCACGTCCGGCACATCGGCCTGTCCGAGGTGAGCGCAGAGACGCTGCGCCGGGCGCACGCCGTGCACCCGATCACCGACCTCCAGATCGAATACTCGCTGATCTCCCGCGACCCCGAGGCCGAGATCCTGCCGACAGCGCGCGAGCTGGGCGTCGGGATCACCGCGTACGGAGTGCTGTCCCGGGGCCTGATCAGCGGCCACTGGACGGCGCAGCGGGAGACCGCCGGCGCCGACTTCCGAGGCCACCTGCCCCGGTTCGCAGGCGCCAACCTGGACCGCAACCTCGCCCTGGTGGACGCCCTGCGCGCCATCGCCGAGGCTCGCGGCGTCACCGTGGCGCAGATCGCCATCGCCTGGGTGCTCGCCCGGGGCGAGAGCATCGTGCCCCTGATCGGCGCCCGGCGTCGGGACCGGCTGACCGAGGCGCTGGGTGCGACCGCGATCACCCTGACCGCGGCGGACCTGGCCGCGATCGAGGCCGCCGTCCCGGCCGGCGCGGCCTCCGGCAGCCGCTACGACGAGGCGCAGATGGCGCTCCTGGACAGCGAGCGGGCATGACCGCCGGGCCGTGGCGCGACCGCCGGCCGGGGGCCGCGCCACGGCCGTCCGCGCGGTCAGGAAGGCTGGAGGGATGAGCGACGCCACCGCCCTGACGGCCGACCGCATCCTCGACACCGCCGAGGAGGTGCTGCGCCGGTACGGGCCCGCCAAGGCCACCGTGCTGGACGTCGCCCGGGCGCTGGGCGTCAGCCACGGCAGCGTCTACCGGCACTTCGCCAGCAAGGCCGCGCTGCGCGATGCGGTCGCCGACCGCTGGCTGGCGCGGGTCTCCACCCCGCTGATCGAGGTGGCCACCGGCCCCGGTCCGGCCCCGCAGCGGCTGCGCCGGTGGCTCGCCGAGCTGAGCGGCACCAAGCGCCGGATCGCCCGCGAGGACCCGGAGCTGTTCGACAACTTCCACCAGCTCGCCACCCTCTCCGAGGGCGCGGTCGCCAAGCACCTTGAGGTCCTCGCCGGCCAGCTCACCCTGATCGTCGCGGACGGGCTGGCGGCCGGCGAGTTCAGCGTGCCCGACCCGGCGGTGGCCGGCCGGGCGCTGTTGCAGGCCACCGCCCGCTTCCACCACCCGTCCCACCGCACCGAGTGGAGCGAACCGGGCCTCGACGATGACATGGCAGCGGTGGTCGCGCTGCTCATCGACGGCCTGCGTACCCGCCCGGAGAGCTGAGTCGGGCTGGCTCGGCGGCGAGCAGGTCAGGCTGGCACGGCGGCGAGCAACCGGTCGCGCAGCACGGCGGCCCGGTCGGCGAAGCCGCGCTGCGCGGCGGCGTACTCCGCCCGGCCCTCCGGCGTCTCCACCCGCACCGGCGGATGACCCAACGCCGCCAGGTCGTACGGGGAGGCCCGCATGTCCAGGGTGCGGATCTCCCGGGCCAGCTCGAAGCAGTCCGCGACGAGCTCCGAGGGCAGCAGCGGCGACAGCTTGTACGCCCACTTGTAGAGGTCCATGTTCGCGTGCAGGCAGCCCGGCTGCTCGTGCGCGTGCTGGGTCTCCCGGGTCGGGGTGAGCACGTTCAACGGCCGGGCCGGCGGCGTGAAGAACCGGAACGCGTCGAAGTGGCTGCACCGCACGCCCCGCTCCTCGACGATCGCGGCGGTCCGCTCCGGGTCCAGCCGCAACGGCCAGGCGTTGTGCCGCAGCTCCTCACGGGTCTGCCGGTAGACCATCGCCCACTCATGCATCCCGAAGCAGCCGAAGTGCGGCGTCCGCCCGGCGGTGGCCGCCAGCAGCGAGCGGATCCAGCCGATCGAGTCGCTGCGTCGCGCCCGTACCGCCTCGGTGTCGAGGGTGACCCCGACGGTGGTGGCGCGGTAGTCCCGGCCGAAATCGGCCGGATCCGCGCCACGCAGCTCGACCCCCGCGCCCGGGTGCCAGCGACGCAGCTGGGCCGGACGGTGCGAGTAGTAGGTGAAGAGGAAATCGGCCACCGGGTGCCGCTCGCCGCGGCGCCGGCGGGCCAGGTGCGGGGTCAGCCAGCCGTCCACCCGCTCCTCGTGGGCCCGGCGGCGGGCCTGCCAGGCCGCCACGTCGAGCACGGCGGGGGCGAGGGCGGCGGTCACGGACCCCAGGGTACGACCGCCGCCCGCCCGCCGGTCAGGGCATGTCCACCCGCACGCCGGCGGAGAACACCCCGCTGCGCAGCTCCAGCTGCCGGGGCGGGTCCCGCCCGTCGACGGTGAACACCAGCGGGAGCACCACCCGGGTGCCCGCGGCCACCGGATCGGCGAAGACGTCCCGACCCAGGTTGGCCGCCTGGGTGGCCGGCTCGTCGGTGCTCACCCAGCGCCCGCCCGGCAGGTAGGCCCGTTGCAGCTGGCCGTGCCAGGGCTGCTGATCGCCGGTGACGTTGCGCACACCGACCGTGGCCTGGCACCGCCGACCCGCGGCCGGCGCCGTACCGCCGCCGTCGGCCGGCCCGGCGGAGCCGGCCGCACCGCACGACATCCGGTACACGGTGAACTCGAACGCCGACTCGCGCAGCGGCATGCCGACCGGGCCGGACACCGCGGTGCCCATCCACGCGCCGCTGGTCGGCTGCTTCTGGGTGTCGATCGCCGCCACCCGCCGGGTCGCTGTCCAGCCGGCAGCACCGAGTACGCCGGCCAGCACGACCACCGCCGCGCCGACCAGCAACCAGACCGGCGGGGTACGCCGACGCCGCGCCGGGCTCGGGGACGACGGACGCGGATAGACCGTCCCGCGTCCGTCGTCGGGCGCCCCGCCGGCGGCCAGGGCGGCGGCCGTCATCCGCCGCCCACGCCGGCGGCGACGCCACACCCAGAACGCACCGGCGCAGAGCAGCAGCAGGACGGCCAGCCCGGCCAGCAGCACCGGGATCCGCCGCCAGGCCGGCGCCTCGGTGACCTCGGCCGCCGCCGGCGTCGCCGCCGCCTGCCAGGTGGCTGTGGCGCAGTCGTACGGCCGGCTGCCGTCGCTGGTGAACGCGCAGGCCGGCGCGGTCATCGGTTGGCCCGGCGCGGTCGCGGCGAGCGCCGTGCCGAGCGTGGTGCTGCTGTGCGCGGGCAGCCTCAACCGCCAGGTCACCTCGGTGGCGGACCCGCCGGCGCGGGTGGCTCGCCCGCCGGAACTGATCGAGGTGGCCGAGGCGCCGGGCGGCAGCTCCTGGCGCACCGTCGTGTCGACCGGCGAGCTGCCCACGTTGCGGACGTGTATCCGGTACCGCGGGGCGGGGCTGCTCTCCGGCGCGACCGCCACCGTGACCGGGGGCGGGAGCGCCTTCGCCGGTTTCCGCGAGGGTGGCGCCATCGCTGGCGGCGCCGACGGTGGCGTGGGCTCCGCGGTCGCCGCGGCGGGTGCCCGCGCGGCCACCGCCAC
>NZ_JBSFYP010000041.1:0-63012 GCF_053599835.1 Micromonospora sp. NPDC005163 | reverse complement strand
TATTCACCTGCCCATGTGTTTTTGTTCTGTTTTTCGTAAAACTCCCCACCCCCACCCCCGCCACCCCCTTTTTTGCGGGGGGGGGGGGCGGGGGGGGGGGGGGCCCCCCCCCCCCCCCCGCCCCCGTTGCCGTTCCGGAGGTCATCCACGGTCTGTCGGGTGCCCGACACGCGTACCGGCGGGCTGTGGATAACCCGGCGAATCCTGTGGACAGCGCTGGACAGTGGCCCGACCACCTGTGGACAACGATCGACCGAGCGCAGGGACGCGGTCACGATTCGTCATCATGAGTCGTACCGCCCTGCCGCGCCCGACCCTGCTGCCCGGTCTCTGCCGGCTCTGGCGGGACCGGCACACCCTCCAACTCGGCGTCGGCCCCGGGCCCGCCGTGCTGCTGGAGCTGGCCAACCTGCGCGCCGCCCACCTGCTCGACCTGCTGGACGGCACCCGTAGCGAGCGCGCCGTGCTGGCCCACGCGGCCACCGCCCGGGTCACCACCGACGAGGCACTCGACCTGCTCGACGCCCTGCGCACGGCGTGCCTGCTGATGCCCGGGCACAGCCTGCTCCCCCGCGAGCTGACCGGGCCGGTCCGGGCCCGGCTCGCCGCGGAGGCCGGCGCGCTGGCCCTCGCCACGGGCCGGCTGCCCGGCACCCCCGCGCAGTGCCTGCGCCGACGACAGGCCGCCCGGGTGCTGCTCACCGGGGCCGGAGCGCTCGGCGCGCCCCTGGCGGTGGCGCTGGCCCAGTCCGGCGTCGGACAGGTGATCCCACACCTCACCGGTCCGGTGCGCCCCATCGACCTGGTCGGCACCGGCATCCCGGCCGCCGAGCTGGGCGACCCGCTCGCTCCGGCGGTACGGGCCGCGGTCGACCGCGTCGCACCGGGCACCGGCACCCAACCGGGTCGCACCGCCCGGATCGACCTGGTGATCCAGCTCGGCACCGACCGCCCGCCGGCGCTGCTCGCCGCCGGTCTCGCCCAACGCCGCCAGCCGCACCTGCTGGTCACCCTGCGCGAGGGCGTACCGGTGATCGGGCCGCTGGTCCGCCCACCCGCCGGGCCCTGCCTGCACTGCGTGGAGCTGCACCGGGCCGACCGCGACCCGGACTGGCCGCGGCTCGCCGCCCAACTCGCGGCCGCCGAGCCGGCCGCCGCCGGCGCCACCGGCACACTGCTCGCGGCCACCGGGTACGCGCTGGCCGAGGCGCTCGCGCAGCTCGACGGGGGCAGCCCGGAGACGCTGGGCGGTGCCACGGAGGTCACCGGCCCGGGCCGGTTTCGCCGCCGGGGTTGGCCGCCCCACCCGGCGTGCGGGTGCTCGCCGAGCCGAGTGTGGGCACCAGCCCGGCGGCACAGCAGCAGCGGGGGCCTCCGGTCGGTAACAATGACCGAGTGACCGACATCCCGCGCCGGGCCGTGTCCCGGACCGCCAAACTCGCCGCTCTGCCGCTCGGCTTCGCCGGTCGGACCGTCCTCGGCATGGGTAAGCGCGTCACCGGGCTCGCCTCCGACGTGATCTCCGCGGAGATTCAGCAGCGCACCGCCGAGCAGCTCTTCAGCGTGCTGGGCCAGCTCAAGGGCGGTGCGATGAAGTTCGGCCAGGCCCTGTCGGTCTTCGAGGCGGCGCTGCCCGAGGAGATCGCCGCCCCCTACCGCCAGGCGCTGACCAAGCTCCAGGAGGCCGCTCCGCCGCTGCCGGTCGCCAGCGTGCACAAGGTGCTGACCGAGCAGCTCGGCCCGGACTGGCGGGACCGGTTCGTCGAGTTCAACGACACCCCGGCCGCCGCGGCCAGCATCGGCCAGGTGCACCGGGCGCGGTGGCGTGAGCCCGGGTACGGCCCCTCGGGCGAGCCGAACAGCCGCGACGTGGCCGTCAAGATCCAGTATCCGGGCGCCGGTGACGCGCTGCTCGCCGACCTCAAGCAGCTCTCCCGGCTCGGCGGGATGTTCCGGGCCATCCAGCCCGGCCTGGACGTCAAGCCGCTCCTGGTCGAGCTGCGCGAACGGATCACTGAGGAGCTGGACTACGAGCTGGAGGGCGAGTCGCAGCGCACCTTCGCCGCCGCGTACGCCGACGACCCGGAGATCTACATCCCGGCGGTGGTCTCCGCGTCGCCTCGGGTGCTGGTCACCGAGTGGGTGACGGGTACACCCCTCGCCGACATCATCCGCGAGGGCACCGAGGAGCAGCGGGACGAGGCCGGCCGCCTGATGGCCACCCTGCACCTCTCCGCACCGCAGCGGGCCGGGCTGCTGCACGCCGATCCGCACCCGGGCAATTTTCGGATACTGCCCGACGGTCGGCTCGGGGTGATCGACTTCGGTGCGGTGGCCCGGATGCCGGAGGGCACGCCGGAGCCGATCGGTCGCATCGCCGCGCTGGCCCTGCGGAACGACGCCGACGGGGTGGTGGCGGGGCTGCGGTCGGAGGGCTTCGTCAGCTCCACCGAGGAGATCGACGGCGAGGCGGTGCTGGACTTCCTCCGTCCGATGCTGGAGCCCATCGCAGCCGACGAGTTCCGCTTCACCCGGGCCTGGCTGCGGGCCGAGGCGGCCCGGCTGGCCAGCCCCCGCTCCCCCACCTACCAGCTCAGCCGGCAGCTCAACCTGCCGCCGTCGTACCTGCTCATCCACCGGGTGACGCTCGGGTCGATCGGGGTGCTCTGCCAGTTGGAGGCGAAGGCGCCGTACCGGGGCATCCTGGAGCGCTGGCTGCCCGGCTTCGCCCCGGTCGCCTGAGCACGCACGCCAAGAAGGGCGGGTGCCATCCGGCACCGGTTGTTAAGAAGGGGCCCTTCCTCTACCGCAGGCGTTAAGAAGGTGCCCTTCCTTGCACGGCGAAGGGGCGGGTGCCGGTGGCACCCGCCCCTTTCTGCGTGGGTGGTACTAGAGAACGCCCAGGTCGCGTGCCGACTGGTTGCGGCTGTTCATGGCGACGGTACGGGCGGATCGGGTTGCCTCAGTGCTCGTGGTGGTACGACCGGCCTGAGGCCGGCGCATTCGAGCCCGGGACAACGCTTCGTTGAGTAGTTGCATCTCGAAAGCTCCAGTCGGTACGTGCAGCATGGTCGTCTTCTCACTCGCTGCCGGTGCGACACCGGCGTAGTTGGTACGGATCGGGAACATGTCAGGCTGCCAGCCGGACCGCGCCACGCACCTCGGACAGCCCACTGGCCGCCAGGCGCGCCTCGGCCTCGACCCGGAGCGCGGCGTCACGTGCGACGTCCTCCTTGCGCGGGCGGCCACGGGGCCGCTTGCGCGGGACAACCGCGCCACGCTCGAAGATCTCGCCGCCCCAGACGCCCCACGGCTCCGCTCGCTCCACCGCCCCGGCCAGGCACTCGACGCGCAGCGGGCAGTCCCCGCAGAGCGACTTGGCCAGCTCGAGCTCGGCAGGCGAGTCGGAGAACCACAGGTCGGGGTCGAACTTCCGGCAGGGCAGGTTCGCCTCCATCTCGACGCTCACGTCGAGGGGGGCCAACGCCAGACTCATCGCCCGGTCACCTCTCTCTCACACTTCGATCTCATGGATCGCATTCCGACGTACTTCGGCGGGGCAAAAAACTGAGGCCGCGGATCCCGGTAAGCGGGTTCCGCGGCCTCGAGGTGAGCCGGTGTCTGATGGTCAGACCGGTCTACCTCGAGGTGGAACGCCGCGGACATCCGTGCGCTTCTTGGCGCCCTGGATGGCCATGCCCGTGAAGCCACTGGTCCCCTCGACTCCGATGGGGGCGACAGTCAGGTTCAGCTCGGCCTGAACCTGGTGCACCTGCGGAACCGACGGTCGTGCGGCCGCGAGGGCCACCCGGACAGCCGACAACGGAGCGTGGACAGCTGGCATCACCGCCAGACGCTCATAGGTGAAGATCCTCACGGGTACCACCTCCCTCACGTTCTCGTATATCGACCGGACCGACCCCCCGTGAGCAGCCGGAATGGCGCCGCTCGCGTGGTGTGTTCTGAGGTTATTCCTCGCGCCGGGGCGAGGGCAAACGAATTTACGACGAGATTTCGAAAGTTTTCTCCGGGCAGACGTCGTCCACTCCCGCGCCCCCCACCAGCGCGAGCACCGACTCGCCGTAGAGGCCCAACTTCCGGGGGCCGATGCCGGCGATCGCGATCAGTTCCTCCGGCCGGCCGGGCCGTCGCTCGGCCAGCGCGACCAGCGTGGCGTCGGTGAACACCACGTACGCGGGGACCTTCTGCGCCCCGGCCACCCGCTGTCGCCACTCGCGCAGCCGTTCATGCAGCTCATCGTCGATGTCGGACGGGCAGGTGGGGCAACGACCCAGCTTGCGGTCCGGGCCGGCGAGCAGGGTGGCGCCACAGATCCGGCAGGAGACGATCTGGGTCCGACGCCGTTCGGGGCGGCGGGCCGGACCGGCGCCACCGGTGGCCCGCTCGGTCCCGCCGGAGCCGTCCAACTGGGGCAGGAACCGCGACGGCCGCCGGGCCCGTCCGCCCGGCGAGCGCGCGGCGGCGTACGACAGCCAGAGCCACTGCCGGGCCCGGGTGATCCCGACGTAGAGCAGCCGGCGTTCCTCCTCGACCTGCTCGACGGTCTTGGCGTACGTGGTGGGCAGGGTGCCCTCGGCGAGGCCGACCAGGAAGACCGCGTCCCACTCCAGCCCCTTGGCCGAGTGCAGCGAGGCCAGGGTCACCCCGTCCACGGTCGGCACGTGCTGCTGGGCGGCCCGACGGGCCAGTTCCTCGGTGAAGTCGGCCAGGGTGACCGGCCGCTCGACCGCCGCCGCCTCGCCGATCGGCACCACCTCTTGGGTGGCCGCGTACTCCTCGGCGAGCTGGACCAGCGCGGCCAGCGCCTCCCACCGCTCGCGGGCCGCGCCACCGGCCGGGGGCGCGTCCGGGGCCCAACCGACCGCGGTGAGCGCCTCGACGACGGCGCCCGGCAGCGGGGTCTCGCCCGGGATCGACCGGGTGGCGGCGCGCAGCGCGACCATCGCCTGGCGCACCTCGGCCCGCTCGAAGAACCGCTCCGCGCCCTGCACCACGTACGGCACCGCGGCCTCGGTGAGTGCCTTCTCGTACGCCTCGGACTGCGCGTTGGTCCGGAACAGGACGGCGATCTCCCTGGCCGGTGTGCCCGCGCCGATCAGGGAGCGGCAGCGGGCGGCCACGGCGTTGGCCTCGGCCGGCTCGTCGGTGAAGATCCGCAGGTCCGGCTCGGGGCCGGCCGGGCGCTGCCCGCTCAACTCCAGCCGCAGCCGCGCCTCGGTGCCCCGGGCCTGGGAGATCACCGCGTTGGCCAACCCGACCACCTGCGGGGTGGAGCGGTAGTCCCGAACCAGCCGGATCACGGCGGCGCCCCGGTGCCGGCGCGGGAAGTCGACCAGGTACGCCGAGGTCGCCCCGGTGAACGAGTAGATCGTCTGGCTGGCGTCGCCGACCACGGTCAGGTCGTTCCGGCCGCCCAGCCAGGCGTCCAGCAACCGCTGCTGGAGCGGGTTGACGTCCTGGTACTCGTCCACCACGAAGTGCCGGTACTGGCCGCGCACCTGCTCGCCGACGTCCGGGTGCTCCTCGATGCCCCACACCGCGGCGCGCAGCATGTCCTCGAAGTCGATTACGCCGTTCGAGCGCTTGAGCTGCTCGTACGCGGTGAACACCTCGGCCACCTTCGTCGGTTCGTGCGGCGTGTCGCGCAGGGCTCGGGCGGCCGAGACCACGTAGTCCCCCGGCTCGACCAGCGACGATTTGGCCCACTCGATCTCGCCGGCCAGGTCCCGCGCGGCGGCCCGGTCGGTCCGCAGGCCCACCCGTGCCGCGGCGAGGGTGACCAGCCGCACCTTGCTGTCCAGCAGTTCGGGCATGGCCCGGCCGGCCAGCAGCCGGGGCGCGAAGTAGCGCACCTGGCGCAGTGCGGCGGCGTGGAAGGTCCGCGCCTGCACACCACCCACCCCGAGGACGGTGAGTCGACTTCGCATCTCGGCGGCGGCCCGGGCGGTGAAGGTGACCGCGAGCACGTGCCGGGGGGAGATTTCACCCGAGAGCGCCCGGTGGGCGATCCGGGAGGTGATCGCGCGGGTCTTGCCGGTGCCGGCGCCGGCCAGGATGCAGACCGGGCCGGCGGGTGCGGTCACCGCAGAGCGCTGATCCGGGTCCAGCCCGGCGAGCACGCTTTCCGACGCTGAGTGAACCGCCACAACCAGGAATCATCGCAGCTGTCCCGGACGTTGCAGCGAACAGCCTCGGCTTGATCCGCAAGCCGGCGGCGGATGAGTTGGAGGGCCCGACCATGCTGACGATGTATTCCACCCCCTGGTGCGGCTACTGCCACCGGCTGAAGTCGCAGCTCGACCGGGAGGGCATCGGGTACGAGGTGGTCGACATCGAGCAGGACCCGAAGGCCGCCGAGTTCGTGATGAGCGTCAACGGCGGCAACCAGACGGTGCCGACGCTGCGCTTCGCCGACGGCAGCGCCCTGACCAACCCCTCGATCACCCAGGTCAAGCAGCACCTGGAGACCCTCACCGCCTGACCGGCCGGGTCATTTCCGACGAGCGGCCGCCCCGATCGGGGCGGCCGCTCGTCGTGTCCGGTATCCGTCACCGGCGCGGCGACCGGTGGCTCCCGGTCACCACCTGCTGGTCCGCGTCGTCCGCCGGGCGTCGCGGCGCCGGAAGGGTCGGGCCGGGCGGCGGTGTGGGCGGGCGGGCGCCGGGCGGCGCGCTGAGGTGCCGGCCCCGCCAGAGGTAGCCGCCGGCGACCAGGGTGGCCACCCCGACCAGCGCGAACAGCGCCCGGTAGTCCAGGAACCCGACCAGCAGTGCGCCCGCGCCGATGGAGAAGGCCTGCGGCCCGCTGACCACCGCCTCGGTCTCGGCGACGACCCGGCCGACCAGCCCGGGAGGGGTACGCCGCTGGATCAGCGTGTGCAGCCCCACCATGGTCAGCGGCAGCGAGACGCCGGCCAGCAGCACCGCGGCGAAACCGAGCCGCAGATCGGGGTACGCGAGCGCGAGCGCGGCCGGCCCGAAGAACGCGACCCCGGCGGCCAGCGTGCCGACCTCGCCGAGCCGGCGGACCAGCGCCGGCGAACAGAGCCCACCGAGCAGCCCACCCACGCCCTGCACGGTGACCAGCACACCCACGAACGCGGCGTCCCGGCCCAGCCCCTGGTCGACGTAGGCGAAGATGAGCGACTCGCTGAAGCCCATCACCAGCGACCCGAGCCCGTAGCCGAGCAGGGCACGGCGCAGGGCCGGCTCGCCGGCCAGGTGTCGCAGCCCGGCACCCAGCTCGGCCGGCCAGCGCAGCCGTACCGTCGGCGGCGCCGGCTGCGGGGTGGGCAGCGCGGTCACCACGGCGGCCGCGGTCAGGAATCCGACCACGCCGATCCCGGCCAGCGCCCACCCGCCGACCGCCGCGTAGAGCGCCGCACCGACCAGCGGGCCGACCAGCCGCAGCCCCTGGCGTACGGTCTGCAGCACGCCGTTCGCCTCGGCCAGCAGCTCAACCGGCACCAGCTGCCGGATCAGCCCGCTGAGTGCCGCGCTGAGCGTGATGTGGGACAGGCCGTACAGGGCTGCCACCGTGTAGACGAGCCAGACGTCGCCCGCGTCCCGGACGGTGAACAGCGGGGTGAGCAGCACCGCGGTGACCAGGTTCGCGGCCACGAAGAAGGGCCGGCGCGGGTAGCGGTCGACGAACCAGCCGACCAGCGGCGCGAGCGTCATCGGGGCGACGACGGCGAAGATCGTGGCGCCGGCGAGCCCGTCGGAGCCGGTCAGGTCCTTGACCCAGATCGCGAGCGCGAGCAGCAGGATCGACTCGGCGGTCATGCTGGCCAGCAGGCCCCCGAAGAGCAGACGGAAATCGGATCGGCGCAGGACGGTGCGCATGGGTCCCTCCGGCGGGGATGGCGCGCCCGGGCGGGCGTGGTCGACGGGGCCGCGACCTCGGGGCCCGCCGTGGTCGGCGTACCAAAGGTCCATTTTTCGCAAGACACGCCCCCGCCGGAACCTCCAACGCCGGCCGCGCCGTCCATACTGACCGTGGGGGGCGAATTTCATACAGTTACCGTCGCGTCTGCGGCGGTCGACGGGAAAGAGGACACGTGCCTCCTGCCGCACCCAGCCCGATCCTGCGTCGTCGCCGGTTGGGCACAGAGCTGCGCCGCCTGCGCGAGGCCGCAGGCCTCACCGGCGACCAGGTCATCGAGCGGATCGGCTGGGCCTCCGCGTCGAAACTGTCCCGGCTGGAGAACGGGCGCAGCCGACCCGACCCGCAGGACGTCGGGGTTCTGCTCGACCTCTACGGTGCCGACGCGGCACTGCACGAGGAGCTGCTCGGGATCACCGGCGAGGCCGGTGACATGCGGGGCTGGTTGAAGAACTTCCCGGTGATGACGCAGCAGCAGCGCAGTTGGGCCGAGTTGGAGGCGGGCTGCGCGGAGATCTCCGAGTACAACCCGGTGCTGGTGCCGGGGCTGTTGCAGACCCCCGGGTACGCGCAGGTCCGGATCGTCTCGGCCCGTCAGGTGGCCGAGGGCGCCGGTGAGCCGGAGCCGGGCGAGGAGCCGGAGACCGAGGTGCAGGCACGGCTGGCCCGCCAGACGCTGCTCACCCGGGAGCCCGACGCGCCCCGCTACACCGCCGTACTGGAGGAGGCGGCCCTCGGCCGCCGGGCCGGCCCGCCCGAGGTGCTGCACGAGCAACTTCGCCAGCTGTGCGAGCTGGCGCTGCTGCCCAACGTGACGCTGCACGTGCTGCTCCGGGACACCCAGATCGGCAACTGGTACCTCCCGCCGACCGCGTTCTCCCTCTACCGGTTCGCCGATCCGCTCGATCCGGAGACGCTGACCATCGAAGGGGGGTTCACCGACGTCATGTCGACCGAGGCAATCGCGCTAAATCGCTATAAAGTGGTGTTCGAGTGGCTATGCACGGCGGCACTTACCGCCTCGGACACCCTCTCCTGGCTGATCGAGGCGACGGGACGGCTGACCGAGGCGGTGCCCCCTTCCACAGTGGCGTTCGGGCCGGCAACGGCGCCGCCCCAACGCCGCCGGGCCTCGGGGCGGCTGACGGAACGGTGATCCACGGGGGACCCTCCGTCGGGGCGTGCGGCACCACTTGTCCCATCGGAGCGGTTCACATCAGGAGCAGAACCATGAACGACATCCGCAACACGCCGTCTGTCCCCGCCCACCGGCTGTCGGACGCCCCGTGGCGTACCAGCACGCGCAGCCAGACCTCCAACTGCGTGGAGGTCGCTCCGCTGGGCACCGGCCCGTCCGCGGTCGCGCTGCGCGACAGCAAGGACCGGGGTGGCCCGGTGCTGCTGTTCAACCGGGCGGGATGGCTCGGCTTCATCGCCGGAGCGAAGAAGGGCCAGTTCGATCCGAACTGATCCGGTGACCGGGACGGGGCCGTCGGCGCGCTGCCGGCGGCCCCGTCGCGTTACCCACCGCCGACCCCGCTGACCAGGCATCCGCCGATCGGACGAGGCTCGAAACCAATAGGCGCGTTTCAGTTGCTGGGACGAACACGCGGCGTAACATGGCGATCGAGTACGTGGAACTTCCACACCGACTCATTCGTCGCGGTTCATCCGGAGACCCTCATGCGGTTCCTGATCGTTCGCACCGACATCCGCGCCGTCGCCGACGGGGACATCGCCGCCGCCTGGGCGGACGGCCACCGACTCCGCGACGAGACGACCGCCCCCGAGCCACGCCGCCAGATCGTGCACGCCGAGGACCGGGACGCCGCGCTGCTGCTGGCCCGGGCACTCGCCACGGTCGGCGCGGTCCGCGCCGGCAGGCAACGGGTCAAGGTCCTGCCGCTGGGCGAAGCCCGACCCACGTTCCGACACAGACCGGGCCGCACCAGCACCTGACCCACGAGACGTCCGTCGTGGTCGGAACGGCTCCCCCGCCGCGTTTTCGCCCCAGCCGACCACGACGGCCCGTGTTCCCGGCCCGTGACCGCCGCGGCAACGGCGGCCACGGGCCGGGACCGTGTTCACCGGTCGGCGTCCACCCAGCCGTCCAGCCAGCGGTGGATGAGGAACAGCGCGATCGACGACGGCGGCGGCAGGATCAACTGGGCCCCGTCACCCACATCCACGGTCTTCCCGGCCAGCGCCGCCCCGATCTCCCCCCGGGTGAACCAGCGGGCGTACGCGATCTCGGACGGGTCGACCTGCACCGGATCGGTCGGGTCGGCGGTGGCCAGGAAGCCCAGCATCAGCGAACCGGGGAACGGCCACGCCTGGCTGCCCACGTACCCGACCCGCTCGACCCCGATGCCCACCTCCTCGCGGACCTCGCGCAGCACGGCGGCCTCCGCCGACTCCCCCGGCTCCACGTAGCCGGCCAGGCAGGAGTAGCGCCGGCCGCCCGGGGTCCCCGGCCAGCCGGCGTTGTTGCCGAGCAGGCAACGCCCGTCCGGGCCGTCGACGCCGTCGTGCACCAGCACGATCATCGCCGGGTCGGTACGCGGCCAGATCCGCCCGCCGTTGCGGTCCACCCGGGACCAACCGGCCTCGTCCATCTCGGTCGGTGCTCCGGTGGCCGCCGAGTAGCCGTGCCGGGTGTGCCAGTTGACCAGCGCCAGCGCGGTGGTGAAGAGGCCGGCCTCCCGGTCGCCGAGCAGATGCCCCACCTCGCGCAGGCTGACCGCCCGTGTGCCCGGCAGCACCGGCAGCGGCGTGTCGACCGCAAAGACCGGCACCCCGTCCGGCTCGACACCGAGGAACATCGCGATCGACTCCGACCCGACCGGCACGTCCGCCGCCCCGAACAGCACCAGCGCCGGAGGTGACGCGTCGGTGTGCGCCAGCGTCCGCCCCTCGTCCGTCGAGTCGAGCAGCAGCACCCGGGCACGCAACCACGCCTCGGTCAGCCACCGCGAATCGCCCCGCCGGTGCGCGGCCCGGTCCAGCGTGGACCGGGCCAGCGGTGGCGCCGTCTCCCCACTCACGCCGCACCCTCCGCAGCCGGCGCGGACGTCCGGCTCACTGCCGCACCGGCTCGGTCCGGACCGCGGTCAGCGCGGCCAACCCCGGAGCGACCCGCTCGGCGTCGCCGAGCACCACGACCGCCGCCCGAGCTGGCGCGAGGTGGTGGGCCGCCACCCGCGCGACGTCGTCGGTGGTCACCTTCGCGAGCCGGGACGCGTACTCGGCGAGGAAGTCCAGGCGCAGGCCGTTGCCGGCGTACGCGCTGGTCAACGCGGCCAGCCCGGCCTGGGTGGACATGCCGAGCTGGAGGGTGCCGAGGGCGTACTGGCGGGCCTGCTCCAGTTCCTCGGGCTTCGGCGGCAGCGACGCCAGCCGACCCAGCTCGTACGTCGTCTCCAGCAACGCCGGACCGGTGACCTCGGTGGCCACCTCGGCGCCGGCGACCAGTACCGACCCGGCCACCGAGTGCTCGATCACCGAGTGCGGGCCGTACGTGTAGCCCTTGTCCTCGCGGATGTTCTCCACCCACCGGGAGGAGAAGTAGCCGCCGAAGATCAGGTTGGCCAGTTGCAGCGGGGCGTGGTCGGGATCGGTGCGCGGCACGGCCGGCAGCGCGATCCGCACCGAGGACTGGACCGAGCCGGGCCGGTCGACGAGCAGTAGCGGCCCCGACTCCAGCGGCGGGGTGGCCGGCAGCTCGGCCGTGCGCCCCGCGCCGGCCCAGCCACCGAGGGCCCGCTCGGCCGCGTCCAGGGCCCTCTCCGGCTGCACGTCACCGACCAGCACCAACTGCGCGCCCGCCGGGTGTACCCGCTCCGCGTGCAGGGTGCGTAGCGCCGCCGGTCGGACGGCGCGGATCTGGCCCAGCTCCGGCGTCTGCGTCGCGTACGGGTGGCGGCCGTAAATCCGCTTCAGCAGCGCCTCCCGGGCCAGGTGCGCCGGTTGGCTCTGCGCCACCTGTATCCGGTCGACCAGCCGGTCCCGCTCGATGGCCACCTCCCCGCTGGGGTAGCTGGCCCCGGTCAGCACCTCGGCCAGCAGCTCCAGCATCCGGTCCAGCCCGGTGACCAGGCCGGCGCCGGAGAGCATCAGCCGGTCCGGATCGACGCCCGCCGAGAGGCCTCCGCCCACCTTCTGCAACTCGGCGGCGATCTGCACGCTGGTCATCGATTCGGTGCCGGAGAGCATGGTCTGCGAGAGCATCGCGCCGCGGGCCAGGTG
This sequence comes from Micromonospora sp. NPDC005163, assembly GCF_053599835.1. Taxonomy (NCBI): domain Bacteria; kingdom Bacillati; phylum Actinomycetota; class Actinomycetes; order Micromonosporales; family Micromonosporaceae; genus Micromonospora; species Micromonospora sp. NPDC005163. The sequence continues at coordinate 50,862 of NZ_JBSFYP010000041.1, read as the reverse complement.
GGCCCGGCCGAAGGGAACCCAGAGCCGCAGCTCGACCAGGGGCACGGCGGGCCGGCGTACGGCGATCACGGTGAGGCCGTTGCGCAGCGTGCGTTCGGCCTGCTTGGGCACCTTGAGCTTGCGGGTGGGGCCGAGCGGGGGCAGCGTACGCGGCCCGGTGGGGACGGTGGTGGCGGCGCTCATCGGGCACCTCCGGCGATGACCTCGACGGCGGCGCGGCGCTCCGGGCGCAGGGTGGCCGCGGCGGCGCGCACCTGCTCCTCGGTGACCTCGCCGACCAGCCGGGGCAGATCGTTGAGCAGACCCGGCTCGCCGCGTTGCTGTTCCAGGACGGCCATCCGCAGCGCCCGGCCGAGCACCGCGTCGGTGTCCCGCAGGAGGTGGGTCGCCATCCGGGCCTGGGTCCGGGCCAGTTCCCCCTCGGTCAGCCCGTCGGTGGCCAGCCGCTCCAGTTCCTCGTCCATGGTGCGCAGCACCTTGTCCACGTCGCCACCGGGCGGCAGGTGCGCCTGGAGCAGCAGCGCGGTCGGGTCGCGCACGTCGAACGGGTCGCCCATGAAGCCGAGGTATCCGCCGAGGCTGGTCACCGTCCGGTCGCGCTGGACCAACCGCTCGACCAGTCGCGACGCGTCGCCGTCGGTGAGCACCTCGGCCAGCACCACGTACGGCAGGTAGGCAGCGAAGTCGGTGACCGGGTCCGGCACCCGCCAGGCGCCGGCCACCGCCGGCAGCGGCGCCAGCGCGTCGGTGTACGAGGTACGCCGCTCGGCGGTCAGGTCGGGCTCGGTGAAGTCGGGTCGCCGCGGCGCCGGACGGGCCGGCACGTCGCCGAAGTGGCGGGTGACCAGCTCGGTCGCCTCGGCCACGTCGATGTCGCCGCTGACCGCCAGCACCGCGCTGCCGCTGGCGTAGTAGCGACGGAAGAAGTCCGCGGCGTCGGCGACGGTCGCCGACTCCAGGTCGTCGAAGGAGCCGTAGCCGTCGTGCGCGTTCGGGAATGTGTCGAACATGACCGGCGGCAGCGTCAGCCACGGGAAGCCACCGTACGGCCGGTTGAGCACGTTGACCCGGATCTCCTCCTTGACCACGTCGACCTGGTTACGCAGGTTCTCCTCGGTCAGCCGGGGGCCGCGCATCCGGTCCGCCTCCAGGAACAGCGCGCGTTCCAGCGCGTTGCTCGGCAGCGTCTCGAAGTAGTCGGTGTAGTCCAGGTGGGTGGAGCCGTTGAAGGTGCCCCCGGCGCCCTGCACGTGCCGGAAGTGGGCCAGCTTCTCCAGGTTCTCCGAGCCCTGGAACATCAGGTGCTCGAAGAGGTGGGCGAAGCCGGTGCGCCCCTCCGGCTCGGAGCGGATGCCCACGTCGTAGACCACCGCCACCCCGATCACCGGAGCACTGCGGTCGGGGGTGAGCACCACCCGCAGGCCGTTGTCGAGGGTGAACCGCTCGACCGGGTACTTCGTCGCTGGAATTCTGGATCTCCGCGCCGCCACGGGATCGACCCTAGCGCGTCGGCACCTCCACCACCGGCGACCTCCGCGGAGCCGCCTCCACCGGATCGGCCACCAGGGGCAGCACCTTCCGGCCCGAACTTCGGATGCCCTAGCAAACTGGTGGGAGATGCCGACATATCTGGGACGCGCTGTCCCGGCATGTGGATGAGTCTTGACGCTGCGTGCGGCCTGCCCCAGTCTTCCTACCAAGTAAGTAGGAATACTGCGGATTGGACGGACGATGAGGCGGCTCCCCCTGCGCCGGATGGTCAGCCTGGCCACCCTCGCCGTGGTCGGCGCGGCGACCCTGGGCAGCACCGCCGCGTGCGGCGACGACAGCGAGGCCGCGGGCGGCGGCTCCGGCCCGGTGACGCTGCGCCTCGGCTACTTCCCCAACATCACCCACGCGCCGGCGGTCGTCGGCGTGGAGAAGGGCATCTTCGCCGAGAAGCTCGGCGCCAACGTGAAGCTGGACCCGAAGACGTTCAACGCCGGCCCGGCCGCCATCGAGGCCGTCTTCTCCGGTGCGCTGGACGCCACCTACATCGGTCCGAACCCGACCGTGAACGCGTTCTCCAAGTCCAAGGGTGAAGCCGTCCGGGTCGTCTCCGGCGCCGCCTCCGGTGGCGTGGCGCTGGTCGTCAAGCCCGGCATCAACGGCCCGCAGGACCTGAAGGGCAAGAAGGTCGCCACCCCGCAGCTGGGCAACACCCAGGACGTGGCGGTCCGCTACTGGCTCAAGCAGCAGGGGCTCACCACCACCAAGGAGGGCGGCGGCGACGTCAAGATCGTGCCGCAGGAGAACGCCCAGACGGTGGAGACGTTCAATAGCGGCGCGATCGACGCCGCCTGGGTGCCCGAGCCCTTCGTCTCCCGGCTGGTCAACGCCGGCGGCAAGGTGCTGGTCGACGAGCGCGGCCTCTGGCCGGACAAGAAGTTCGTCATCACCAACCTGCTGGTCAGCACGAAGTTCCTCAAGGCACACCCGGACGTGGTGCAGAAGCTGGTCGACGGCCAGGTGGCCGCGAACGAGTTCGTCAACAGCAAGCCGGACGAGGCCCAGCAGGCCATCTCCGACGCCATCGGCAAGATCACCGGCAAGCCGCTGGACCTGAAGCTGATCAAGCAGGCGTGGACGACGTTGGAGTTCACCAACGACCCGATCCCCAGCTCCCTCAAGGCCGGGCTCGACCACGCCGTCGAGGTGAAGCTGACCGACCCGGTGGACCTCAAGGGCCTGTACGACCTGACGTACCTCAACAACGCGCTCAAGGCGCAGGGCAAGCCCGAGGTCATCCAGCCATGACGTCGACCACGACGGCGCCGGGGAGCGCGACCACCGCGGTCGCGCTCTCCGACGTGACAAAGGTGTACGGACGCGGAGGGAACGCCGTACTGGCCCTGGACGGCGTGTCCCTGGACGTGGCGCCGGGCGAGTTCGTCTGCCTGGTCGGCGCCTCCGGCTGCGGCAAGAGCACCCTGCTCAACCTGGTCGCCGGGCTGGATCGGCCCAGCGGTGGGCAGATCGCCCTGGCCGGCGACGCCAGCGCCGGGCTGATGTTCCAGGAGCCGGCGCTCTTTCCCTGGCTGACCGTCGACGGCAACGTCGAGGTCCCGTTGAAGCTGCGCGGGCTGCCCCGGGCCGAGCGGCGCGCGCGGGTGGCGGAGCTGCTGCGCACCGTGCACCTGGCCGACTTCGGCCGCAAGCGCCCGCACGAGCTCTCCGGTGGGATGCGGCAGCGGGTCGCGCTGGCCCGCACGCTGGCCCTCGACACCCCGGTGCTGCTGATGGACGAGCCGTTCGGCGCGCTGGACGCGATGACCCGGGACATCCTGCACGACGAGCTGGAACGGATCTGGTCCGAGCGCAAACTCTCGGTGCTCTTCGTGACGCACAACGTCCGCGAGGCAGCCCGGCTGGCCGACCGGATCATCCTGCTTTCCAGCCGACCCGGTCGGATCATCTACTCCACCACTGTGGACATCCCGCGCCCACGGCGGATCGACTCCCCCGAGGTCGCCGCCATCGCCGCCGAGGTCACCGAGCGGCTCCGTACGGAGGTGGGCCGCCATGGCCAGTGACACCCTCACCAGCACGGCGCGCACCGACGCGCAGATCTCCGGCCTCGACGCGCTGGAGATCGTCGGCCGGGAGAAGGAGATCTCCCGGGGCACCCGGGTCTGGGCCGCCACCTGGCCCAAGCTGGCCGCGCTGGCCATCGTCATCGCGGCCTGGCAGTTGGTGGTCTGGTCGGGTTGGAAGCCGCCGTACTCGCTGCCGGGGCCGCTGGTCGTCGGCCGCGAACTGCTGACCCAGGCCCAGGGCCCACAGCTCTGGGAGGGCCTGCTCACCACGCTGCGCCGGGCCGCCGTCGGGTACATCTTCTCGGTCGCGGTCGGCCTGCTCCTGGGCCTGGCGGTGGCCCGGTCCACGGTGCTCCGGGCCGCCATCGGCTCGATGATCACCGCGTTGCAGACCATGCCGTCGATAGCCTGGTTTCCGCTGGCCATCCTGCTGTTCGAGCTGAGCGAGAAGGCGATCTTCTTCGTGGTGGTGCTCGGCGCGGCGCCGTCCATCGCCAACGGCGTGATCTCCGGCGTGGACTACGTGCCGCCGCTGCTCCTGCGCGCGGGCCGCAACCTGGGCGCCCGAGGGCTCAACCTCTACCGGTACGTGATCGCACCGGCCGCGCTGCCGGCGATCGTCGCCGGGCTCAAGCAGGGCTGGGCTTTCTCCTGGCGGAGCCTGATGGCCGGCGAGCTGATCGTGGTCGGCATCTCGCAGACCTCCCTCGGCGCCCAGCTCACCTACTCCCGCGAGCTGTCCGACGCGCCCTGGCTGCTCTCCACCATGATCGTCATCCTGGTGCTCGGCCTGGTCGTGGATGCCGCGTTCGGTGCGGCGGACAAGGCGATCCGGCGCCGCTGGGGTGTGCTGGACCAGGCTGGTCAGTGACGTGTACGTCTCCGCGCGCAGCGACTACGCCCTCCGGGCCATGCTCGCCGTCGCCGCCGCCGCCGCTGCCGCTGCCGCTGAAGGTAGCGGCGGTGGTGGTGGTGGCGACGGTGGTGGTGGTGGTGGTGGTGACCTGGTGAAGGCGGCCAGCCTGGCCGAGGTGCAGGAGATCCCGCTGAGTTTTCTCCAGGGCATCCTGCTGGACCTGCGCCGCGCCGGCCTGCTGCTCAGCCATCGCGGCACCGAGGGCGGGTACGCGCTCGCCCGATCGCCCGACGAGATCAGCGTGGGGGACGTGCTGCGCGCCGTCGGCGGCTCGCTGACCACGGTACGCGGACTGCCGGCCGAGCGGGCCGGCTACCACGGGGTGGCGGCCGGGCTGACCGACGTCTGGCTGGCCGTGCACGGGGCGATCGCCACGGTGGTGGACAGCACGACCCTGGCCGACCTGCTCGCCCGCGACCCGACCGGCCGCGCCCCCGCCGCGTCGTGACCATCCGACACCGACGGGGTGCGTTCGCCAACAGGTTGCGGCGTGGTCGGGCCGGTGCCCCGCCGACCCGACCACGCCTCGTACCGATCCTGACCGGGCCTGCCCCTCCGCCGGCACCGGTCGGTCCGGCCGCTGCTCAGCTCACGTGTGCGACCGTCGGGCCGGAGCCCAGGTCGCCGGGGCTGTGCAGCTCCACCAGACCGGCGGGAGCGTTGCCCACCGGGGTGGCGTGCCAGGGCGCGAAGGCCGCAACCATGGCGAGCAACAGCCCGGCGAGCGCGACCGCGACCACCAGGATCAGTTCGCGCAGCGCCCCCGAGCCGGCTTCGCCCGCCATGGTCACCCCTTCCGTGCCGGGCCCCCGCCCGGCTCCCCCCGCTGGCCAGCTTCGACCAGATGCGGCCGGGGCGCAGTCGGCCAAACGACCAAGCCGAGGCTGATTACCGACTCAAAGGAACACCCGGGCAGCGCCAGAACCGGGCCAGCACCAGGGCCGGGCCAGCGCCAGAGGGCACCTGCTCTGCCACCTTTGCTCTGCTTCAACCCGCGCAACAGCCGGTGTCCGCTATCCGGACAGTGCCCGTTGCGTGGGTTGAAGCAGAGCAAAGGCAGTCACAGAGGGCCGGTTGCTCACCCCGGCACGGCCGCGCGTGCGCCTGCGGCCGCTGGTGCCGCAGACAGACCTGCCACAGACAGAACTGCCACAGACAGACCGACCCGCCCAGCCGAAGCGGAGCGGGTCGGTCGCGGTGCGGGAGATCAGACGGTACGGGGACGGCGCGGGCGGCGGGACCGCCCCGACGCGCGGTGCGCCGGGCGGGCGGCACCGTCGGCGACCGGGCCGCCGGATCCACCGGCGGTGCGACCCCGACCAGCGGGCGCCGGCGGGGCGGCGATGGTCACCGGCACGCCGGAGGGCTCGCGGGCACCGGTCACCCGGGCCAGCGCCTCGTCGCCTGGGCGGACCTGGACCGACTCGGGCCGGATGCCGGCGGTGGCCATCAGCCGGGACACGTCCCGGCGCTGCTCGGGCAGGACCAGGGTGACCACGGAGCCGGACTCACCGGCCCGGGCGGTCCGGCCGCCCCGGTGCAGGTAGTCCTTCGCCTCGGTCGGCGGGTCCACGTTGACCACCATGTCCAGGCCGTCGACGTGGATGCCCCGGGCCGCGACGTCCGTGGCGACCAGGGCGGTCACCTGGCCGTTGCGGAACTGCTCAAGGATCCTGGTGCGCTGCGGCTGGGACTTGCCGCCGTGCAGCGCGGCCGCGCGTACCCCCTTGGAGAGCAACTGGCGGGCGAGCCGGTCGGCGCGGTGCTTCGTACCCATGAACAGGATCGTGCGGCCCTCACGGGCGGCGATCCGGGTCAACGCGTCGGGCTTGTCCACCGCGTCGACGTGCAGCACGTGGTGGGTCATCGCGGTGACCGTCGCGGTGCCCGGGTCGACCGAGTGGGTCACCGGGTTGCTCAGGAAGCGGCGGACCAGCCGGTCCACGCCGCCGTCCAGGGTCGCGGAGAAGAGCATCCGCTGCCCCTGCGGCGCGACCTGCTCCAGCAGCTTGGTGACCTGCGGCAGGAAGCCCATGTCGGCCATCTGGTCGGCCTCGTCCAGCACGGTGATCTCGACCTGGTCGAGCCGGGCGTCGCCGCGGTTGATCAGGTCGTGCAGCCGACCGGGGGTGGCCACGACCACCTCGGCGCCGGCGCGCAGGGCGTCCGCCTGGCGCTGCAACGACAGCCCGCCGACGACGGTGGCGCAGCGCAGCCCGACAGCGCGGGCGTACGGGGACAGCGCGGTGGTCACCTGCTGCGCCAACTCCCGGGTCGGCACCAGCACCAGGGCCAGCGGGCGACCCGGGCGGGCCTTGCGGCCGGCGGTGCGGGAGAGCAGCGGAAGCCCGAAGGCGAGGGTCTTGCCGGAGCCGGTGCGACCCCGGCCGAGCACGTCCCGACCGGCGAGCGAGTCGGGCAGCGTGGCCGACTGGATCGGGAACGGCTCGGTGATGCCCTGCGCGGTCAGCGCGGTGAGCAGCGCCGGCGCCAGACCGGTATGGGCGAACGAAGGAATAACAGAGGTCACGCAGAAGCCTTCCTCGACGCGGCACGTGTCGAGGGAGGGCGCCGAAGACGGCGCTGTCGCCAGCGGAAAAGGCCGCCAGGACTCACAAGCACGAACCGAAGGGGGTACGGGCCGGCCCGCCGCCGGGTCGCCGCCTGCGTAAGCAGGTCGACGACGGGGCGGGCCGGTCCCGTCACCGCCGCACCCGGAGGGCGCGACAGGTAATGCTGGCCGATCCGAAGATCAGAGCGGGCGGATGTTCTCCGCCTGCGGGCCCTTCTGGCCCTGGGTCACCTCGAACTCGACCCGCTGGTTCTCGTCCAGGCTCCGGTAGCCGGAGGACTGGATCGCCGAGAAGTGGGCGAAGACGTCAGCGCCGCCGCCGTCCGGGGTGATGAAGCCGAAGCCCTTGTCAGCGTTGAACCACTTCACGGTGCCAATAGCCATGTGTTTCGTCTCCTTGACGGAACGTCGGACTCGCACTTGTTGCGAGCCCGAAGAGGAGCGCTCCGCGCGGGAATGCGCGAATCGCCTGTCGCTTCTGGTCGCCCCGCCCGGAGAACTCCGGACACAACAAAGAGCGCCTGGGGCCACAATCCCGCCAGGCGCACACAGAGTCTCTGGTAACCAAAACTGCAACCCGTTCAACCTACCACGGATTTTCGCGCCATGGTCAATGTTGGACGGAATCTTCTGGCAGCTTGGCGATCAGGGCCGTGAGCCCGGTCACCTCCAGCAGGTCCGCGGGGCGGACCGTCACCCCGTGCCGGACGTAGTGGAACGCCGCTCCCACCCGGTCGACCGGCACGCCGGCCAGCTCCGCCCATGCCAGCCGGTAGACGGCCAACTGCACCGCAGCCACCTCCGCCGCCGCGCCGGTCGGTTGCGCGCCGGTCTTCCAGTCCACCACGTCGAACCGGCCGCCCGGCCGGGCGAAGACCGCGTCCATCCGCCCCCGCACCACGACCCCGGCGATCACCGTGGCGAACGGCACCTCCACCTCCACCGGCACCCGGTCGGCCCACTCGCTGGCCAGGAAGCGCTCCTGAAGCTCGACGAGCGCCTCGTCCGGCGCGGCGTCCGCGTCCGCCGCGCCGGGCAACTCGTCCACGTCGAGCAGCCGGTCGGCGCCGAACCGCTGTTCCAGCCAGGCGTGGAAGGCGGTGCCGCGGCGGGCGTACGGGTTGGGCTCGGTGGGCACCGGGCGGCGCAACGTGCGGGCCAGCGCCGCCGGATCACGTCGCAACGCGACCAACTGGGTGACGCTCAGCTGCCCGGGCAGGGCCACCTCGACCGCGCCGGAGAGCCGGGTCAACTCGGCCCGCTCGGCCAGCAACAGGTCCGCCTCGCGCTGCCAGCGCGCCACCTCCGGATCAACCTCCGGCTCGACCGGCCCACCGGCGACCGCCACGTCCGCCGAGCCGTCGGTCATCAGGCGGCGGACCAGCGCGGCCGCCTGCGCCAGTGCCGGCCGACGACCGCCCAGCGGGTCGGCCGGCCACTCCGCGCGGAGCACCACCTCGGCGGTCGGGTTGGTCGCGTCCGGGGTCGGCTCCGGCGCCCACGCGTCGACCAGGTGCCCCGGGCCGCCGTCCAGGCAGGCGTCGTACACCTCGCGCAGGAAGAGTGACGGGCCGCGCGGACGCTTGGTCCCCTCCCCCCACCAGTAACCGGAGCAGAGCAGCAGCCGGCGCGGCCGGGTCACGGCCACGTACGTCAGCCGCCGCTCCTCCCTCTCGTCGTGGGCGCGCCAGGCGTCGGTGAAGTCGGTCACCGCCCGGGCCACGGCCCGCTGGTCCGCCGCCTCGTCGAGCGCCAGCTCAGGCAACCCGTCGGCGTCACCGCGCAGCGGGAACGGCAGCACGCCCAGCCCACCCAGCCAGTGGTCGGAGTTGCGCACCGGCCCGGGCCACAGCCCTCGGCTCAGCCCGGCCACCGCCACCACGTCCCACTCCAGGCCCTTCGCGGCGTGCGCGGTCACCACCTGCACCGCGCCCTCCACCACCTCGACCTCGCCCGGGGCGAGACCGCGCTCCTCATCCTCGGCGGCTGCCAGGTAGGACAGGAAACCGGAGAGCGTCGCGCCGGGCGTCTCCCCGCTGAACCGGGCCGCCACGTCGCCGAGAGCGTCCAGGTGACCCCGGGCCAGGCCGGCGTCGCCCGCGCCGTCCCGGCCGGCCCGCACCGCGACCTCCACGTCCAGGCCGATGGTCCGCTCGATGTCCGCGATCAGGTCCGGAAGTGCCTGGTCCAGCCGGTACCGCAACAGCGCCAGCTCCCGGCCGTACGCGCGCAGCCGCGCGAAGCCCTCCGCCGAGTACGCCTGCGCCGGGCCGAGGTCGGCCAGCGCCTCCACCAGGGTCGCCTCGTCCAGCAGGTCGGGGGTGATCGCCGAGGTGTCGTCGGCGGCGACCTGTCGCCGGGCGTTGGCGATGGACCGGGCCCGCCGGTGCAGTGCCACCAGATCGCGCGGCCCGATCCGCCAGCGGGCGCCGGTGAGCAGCCGCAGCAGCGCCGCCCCGTCGGTCGGGTCGGCCAGCACCCGCAGCGTGCAGACCACGTCGCGTACCTCGGGGGTGTCCAGCAGGCCGCCCAGCCCGACCACCTCCACCGGAAGGCCCCGCTCGCGCAGCGCCGACTCGATCGCCGGGATCTGGCTGCGGACCCGGACCAGCACGGCCGTGGTCGGCCGCTGCGCCACCGGGATGTGCTCGGGCACCGCGCCGGGCATCCGCGCCGCGCCGCGCCAGGCGGCGAGCACGCTGTCGGCGATCCAGTTCGCCTCGTCGGCGTACGTCGGCAGCAGCGCGCAGTGCACCGTGCCGCCGGCCGCCCCACCCGGGCTGCGGTGCGGGATCGGGTCCCGGACGGTCTGCGCGGAGCGCAGCTCCGGCACCCGGGCGCCGGCCGCGCGCAGCGGGGTGGACAGCGCGTTCGCCACCCGGAGGATCTCCGGGCGGTTGCGCCAGCTGGTGGTGAGCCCGAGCGCCTCGGCCGGCCGGCCGTCGGCCCGGGCGAACTCGGTGGGGAACCGGTCCAGCGTGCCGGCGCTCGCCCCCCGCCAGCCGTAGATCGACTGGCACGGGTCACCTACCGCGGTCACCGGGTGCCCGCCGCCGAACAGCGCGTTGAGCAGCACCACCTGGGCGTGGCTGGTGTCCTGGTACTCGTCCAGCAGCACCACCCGGTAGCGGTCCCGCTCGATCTCGCCGACCCCCGGGTGGTCCCGGGCCACCCGTGCCGCGCGGGCGAGCTGGTCGGCGAAGTCCATCGCCTCGAAGTCCTCCTTGCGCCGGGCGTACGCCCGCACCAGCGGCAACAGACGCAGCCGGGTCTGCTGGAGGGCGAGCGCCTTGCGCACGTCGGCGTAGACCCGGCCCGGTCGGGACTGCACCTCGGCGAAGAACCGGCCGGTCCAGGCGGCCAGCTCATCCGGGGCGACCAGGTGTTCGTCCAGCTCCCCGGCGAGGGCCAGCACCGCGTCGGTGATGGTGCTCGGCATCCGGTCCACCTCGGACATGTCGCCGTCGTAGTTGCGCACCAGCAGGTCGACCAGCTGCCAGCGGGACGCCTCGGTGAGCAGCCGGGTGGACGGCTCGTAGCCGGCCCGCAGCCCGTGCTCGGTCACGATCCGCCCGGCGTACGAGTGGTACGTGGAGACGGTCGGCTCGCCGGCGAGTGGGTCGTCCAGCGGGTCCCGCCCCTGACGGCCGAGCCGGCGGATCAGCTGGTCGAGCCGCGTTCGTACCCGGTGGGCCAGCTCGCCGGCCGCCTTGCGGGTGAAGGTCAGCCCGAGGATCTGCTCCGGGCGCACGTACGAGTTGGCCACCAGCCAGACGACCCGCGCGGCCATCGTCTCGGTCTTGCCGGACCCGGCCCCGGCGACCACCAGCAGCGGCTCCACCGGGGCGGCGATGATCGCGGCCTGCTCCCGGGTCGGCGCCGGCAGCCGCAGGAGCTTGGCCAGCTCCACCGGGGTGTACCGGGGGCCGGCGTCGGCGAGTCGGGGCGCCGGCGCCGGACCGGTGCCGAACAGGGCGGGCTGGGTCACGGTGACGTCGTTCGTGACTGCGGGAATCGCACGCTCACTCCTCGCCCTCACGGCTGCTCCGGGTGGTCGGCGGCTCGACGACCTGGCGCCCCTGCCCGGAGACCGGGCAGCTGGTGCGCACCGGGCAGACCCGGCATTTCGAGTTCGCCACCGCGGCGAACGTGGCAGCGGCCATCGTATCGGCGGTCCGTCGGACCAGCGCGGTCGCCCAACCAGCCGCCGGTCCCTCGCCGACCGCCGGCTGGTTCTGCTCGCGGGCGTCCTTGGCGAAGGTGCCGAGCTGCACCAGCGCGGCGCCCCCGGACTCGTCGCCGAACTCGGGGAACGCCCCCGCCTCCACCGCCGCCTGGTAGGCGCCGAGCTGCGGATGCTCGGCCAGGTCGGTGCCGGTGACGGCGGTGGACTTACCGGTCTTCAGGTCGATCACCACCAGCCGCCCGTCCTCGTCGACCTCCAGCCGGTCGACCCGGCCGGCCAGGTCGACCGGCCGGTGCGGGTCGTCCAGGCGGACCGCGAACTCGTGCTCGATGGCGAGCAGCCGGCGCGGGTTGGTGGCCAGCCAGCGCAGCAGCTTGTCGACCATCGCCTCGGCGCGTTCCCGCTCCGGGCCGGCCATCCACCGGGCGGCCAACTCGATCGCGTCGAACCGGGCGGCCACGTAGTCGAGCAGGGCGCCCCGGTCGGCGCTGGCGTCCTCGGCGAGCATCGCGGCGGCGTGCACCAGGTTGCCCACGCCCTGAGCGGTGCTGGCCGGGCCGCTGCCGCCGTGCCGTTCCAGCAGCCAGCGCAGGCTGCACCGCAACGCGCTCTCCATCGCCGACGGGGTGACCCGCACCGGTTCGCCGTCATCGATCAGCGGCCGGTCGTCGGAGAGCGCGCGTAGACCCCACCAGTCGTCCGGATGCGCGCCGGGCACACCGGCGGCGGCGAGCCGGGCGAGCTCGGCCGCCGCGGCGCGCCGCCGGAACGTCGGTGCGGCCGGGTCGGTGATCGCGGTACGCAACTCGGCCACCAACGCCGGCAGGGTGAGCGCCCGCGGCGGTCGGGTGACCGGCAGCGCGCCGGGCCGGTCCGGCTCACCGTCCTCCGTCACTTCGCGGTCACCGGACACGGCGTGCGGGGAGCCGTTTCCGGTTGCGCCGTCGGTGACGCCAGCGCCGGCCGCGCCGTCGCCACTGGGCGCGGCCTGCGGCGGACCGCCGGCGGGATCGTTGGTCGGGCCGGTACGTGGACCGGGCGGAGTGGGTGGCCCGTTCGGCGGGGTGGGCGGCGCGGCCGGCGGCGCGGTGGGCCCCAGCTCGTGCAGGAACCGGCTCGGCTGCTCCTCGTGGTCGTCGCCGCCCACCGCGGCCGACGCCACCGCGGTGACCAGCAACCGGTGTCGGGCCCGGCTGACGGCGACGTGGAAGAGCCGGCGTTCCTCGTCCAGCAACGCCGAGGTCTGACCCACCACGTTCGCCGCGGTGGCGCCGCCGACGGACCGACCGGCCAGCACGTCGACCAGTCGCTCCGAGCCGAGCAGGCTGCCGCGCAGGCGCAGGTCCGGCCAGATGCCCTCCTGCACCCCGGCCACCGCGACCAGGTCCCACTCCAGACCCTTCGCGGCGTGCGCGGTGAGCAGCCGTACGGCCGCACCCCGGTCGGCGGTCGGGGCGATGGTGTCGGCCGGCAGGTCCTGACCGAGCACATGGTCGAGGAAGACCTCAGTGCGGGCGCCGGGAAGGCGGTCGGTGAAGCGGGCCGCCGCGTCGAAGAGCACCAGCACGGCGTCCAGGTCCCGGTCGGCCGCCTCGGCCCGCCGCCGCCGGGCGAGGTCCCCCTCACCGGCCTCCGGCCGCCCCTGGCCGATCGCTCCGGCCCAGCGTTCGGCGAGCCCGCTGGCGTGCCAGACGGCCCAGAGCACGTCCTCGGCGGTCGCGCCGGGCCGCGCGGCGGCGGCCCGGGCGGCGGCCAGCAGCCCGGCCACCGCCTGCGCCGGCTCCGCCCACCGCCGCTCGATGCCGGCCAACTCGGCCGGGTCACGCAACGCCTCGACGATCAGCTCCCCGGACGGGCGCCGGTCGCCGCCGGCCAGTGCCAGCGCGCGCAGGCCCTGCCGCAGCCGCCGCTCGGCCAACGGGTCCGCCCCGCCCAGCGGCGAGTGCAGCAGCGCGACGGCCGCCTCCTCGTCCAGGCTGTCCGGCTCCAGCGCGCAGCGCAGCAGGAGCAGCAGCGGGGCCACCGCCGGTTGCAGGTGCAGCGGCAGGTCCTCGCCGTGCACCACGGTCGGTACGCCGGCGGCGTGCAGCGCCCGTTGCAGGGTGGGCAGTTGCAGCGCGGTCGACCGCACCAGCACCGCCATCCGTGACCAGGGCACGCCGTCGAGCAGGTGCGCGGAGCGCAGCGCGTGAGCCAGCCAGGCGGCCTCGCTGGTCGCCGAGCGGAACGTGTGCACCTCGACCACGCCGGTCGGGGCATCCGGCAGCGGGTGCAGCCGGCGGTGCGCCGCCGGACCCCGCAGTCGGCGGCCCAGCCGGGCGATCGCGACGAGCAGGCCCGGCCCGGCCCGGTAGGACGTGGTCAGCAGCGCCTGCGCGGCCGGCGCCCCCGAGGCGGTCCGGAACCGGTGCGGGAAGGTCGTCACGCCGGCCGGGTCGGCGCCACGGAAGGCGTACGTGGAGGAATCCGGGTCGGCGAAGGCGACCAGCGTCTTGCCGCCACCGGCGATCACCGACAACAGGTCGAGCTGGGCGGGGTCGGTGTCGGCCAGCTCGTCGACGTACACGTGGGCGAGCCGGCGGCGCTCGGCGGCCAGCAGCTCCTCGTCGTCGCGCAGCAACCCGGTGGCCGCACGGACCAGCTCGGCCGGGTCGTACGCGATCGACCCCCGGTTGCTGACGTCGCGCAGCGCGAGCACCGCCACGTACTCCCGCAGGAAGCGCGCGGCGGCCGGCCAGTCGGCGCGGCCGAGCTTCTCGCCGAGCCGGGCCAGGTCGGCCGGGCCGATGCCCCGCTCGGCGGCACGCATGAGCAGGTCGCGCAGCTGGCCGGCGAAGGCGCGGGTCCGCAGGGCCGGCCGTAGGTCCGTCGGCCAGCCGACCGGATCGTCCTCGGGCTCCTCGCCCACCACGTCCAGCAGCTCGCGGATGATCAGATCCTGCTCCGGGCCGGTGAGCAGCCGGGGCGACGGCTCGCCACGTTCGGCGGCGGCCCGGCGGAGCAACCCGAAGGCGTACGCCGGGAAGGTGCGCACCAGGGGCTCCCGCAGCACGCGGTGGCCGTCCTGCGCCACCCGGGCCTCGATGCGCTGGCGTAGTGCGGTGGCGCCTCGACGGCTGAAGGTCAACACCAGGATCCGTTCGGGATCGACCCCCTCGGTCACCCGGGCGGCGACCGCCTCGACCAGGGTGCTGGTCTTGCCGGTGCCCGGCCCGCCGAGCACCAGCATCGGCCCGTCGGTGTGCCCGACCACCTCCGCCTGCACCGGATCGACCCGCCGGCCGGCCCCGGGCCCGACCGCCCGCTCGTGCCCGACCGCCCCGACCCGGCCGGTCAGCGCAACCCCACCGGCGGGCACGGCGCCGCCCTCGGCCGCGCCGCTACCGGCGGGCACGGCGCCGCCGACAGGCACGTCCCCGTCCCCCCGCGCCGGCCCCTCGGGCCGCCGCACCAACCGGTACGCCTGCATCAGCTCATCCCATCACGCCCATACGACACCCCACCCCGCCCGGGCCCGCCCACCCTCTCACCCCACCCCACCAGCCCGTCGATCATGGAGTTGGCGGCGCGACACGCCGACGGCAGCGCCGCCAACTCCATGATCGGCGGGGTGGGAGCCCGGGGGCGGGGGTGTGGAGCCGGGGGTCAGGTTAGGTGGGATTCGAGGGCGTCCAGGGCGGTGGGGATGGTGGTGGCGACGGTTAGGAGGCTGAGGCCGGCTGGTTTGAGGAAGTGCTGGTCGGCCAGCGTGCCGAGCCAGTCCAGCAGCGGCCGGTAGAAGCCGTCGGTGTCGATCAGCACCATCGGCTTGGTGTGCAGGGTGAGGGTGGCGGTGGTCCAGACCTCGAACAGCTCGTCCAGGGTGCCCAGCCCGCCGGGCAGGGCGAGGAACGCGTCCGACTTGTCGATCATCACGTTCTTGCGGGTGGCCATCGAGTCGGTCACCAGCAGCTCGTCCGAGGCCAGGTCGGCGACCTCCAGGTCCACCAGCGCCTGCGGGATGACGCCCAGGGTGCGCCCTCCGGCGGCCCGGGCGCCGTCCGCCAGCGCGCCCATCATGCCGACGCAGCCGCCGCCGCTGACCAGCGTGTGCCCGCGCCGTGCCAGCTCCGCGCCGGTCTCGGCGGCCAGGTCCAACCAGCGCTGGTCGAGGGTACGGGAGGAGGCGCAGAAGACGCAGATCGCCGCCATCAGCTCTCCCGCGGCTGCTCGGCAGCCTGCTCGGCGGCGGCCTGCTGGTCAGCGGCGGTACGGGCGACGGCCTCGTCGCGGACCGCCTCCTGCTCGGCGGAGAGCGTCGCCTCGGCCTCGATGATGTGCCGGACCGCCGCGTTGACGTCGTCGGTGAGGCAGATCAGGTCCAGGTCGACGGGGCCGATCTTGCCGTCGGCGGCCATCGTGTCACGCATCCAGTCGAGCAGCCCCTGCCAGTAGGCGACCCCCATCAGCACCACCGGGAACCGGGTGACCTTGCCGGTCTGCACGAGGGTGAGCGCCTCGAACAGCTCGTCCATGGTCCCGAACCCGCCGGGCAGCACCACGAACGCCTGCGCGTACTTGACGAACATGGTCTTACGGGCGAAGAAGTAGCGGAAGTCGATGGCCAGGTCGACCCATTCGTTGATGCCCTGCTCGAACGGGAGCTCGATGCCGAGCCCGACGGAGAGCCCGCCGGCCTCACTGGCCCCCCGGTTGGCGGCCTCCATCACCCCCGGCCCACCACCGGTGATCACCGCGTAGCCGGCCCGGGCCAGCGCGCCGCCCAACTGCTCGGCCAGGCGGCACTCGGCGGTGTCCGGGCCGCTGCGCGCGGAGCCGAAGACGCTGACCGCGGGCGGCAGGTCGGCGAGCGTGTCGAAGCCCTCAACGAACTCGGACAGGATGCGCAGCGCCCGCCAGGCGTCCCTGGTCTTCCAGTCACCCCGCCCGCGCGAGTCCAGCAGCCTCTGGTCCGCGGTGCTGCTCGGAATCGCTCCCCGGCGCAGCGTCACCGCGCCCCGATGCCGCTCCTGTCCGGGACCGCGGCTGGCCTCCCGCCCGTTGCTCTGGCTCATGGAGCAACCGTAGTGGTCCACCCGGCAGTTGCTGGGGCGGGTCGCGGACGCAGAGAAATAGTTCGAGATCTTGGGCAACTATTCGGCTCGCTCGTACGTCTTACTATTCACATACCGGGTATGCCCCGGCGCGCGCCTTCGGGGGAGGAGACAGCGTGATCAGCAACAGCGAGATGATCCGGATCCGTCGCCAGATGCAGCGACGGATCCGAGACGTGGTGGCCGAACGCCGCCGCACCCGCCAACTGGACGAACCCCTCTCCCCCACCCCATCCGGAGCTGATCAAGAGGTTTGCGTCGCCGACAACGGGCCCGGCTGACGCAAACCTCTTGATCACCGGAGCGGGCGGCCGGTGGGCGCCCGGCGCGGGGTCAGACCAGGGCCAGCCAGCGGTGCAGGGTCGCGGCCCCGTCGCGGATCTTGGTGATCTCGACGTGCTCGTCCGGATGGTGGGCCAGGTTGGGGTCCCCCGGGCCGAAATTCAGCGCTGGGATGCCCATGGCCGCGAACCGGGCCACGTCCGTCCAGCCCAGCTTGCCGATCGGCGCCGCGCCGACCGCCGCCAGGAACTCCTTCGCCGGGGCCGCCTCCAGCCCGGGCAGGGCGCCGGCCGCCGCGTCGGTCACGACCATGTCGAAGCCCGCGAAGACCTCCCGCAGGTGCGCCTCCGCCTCGGCGGGGGTGCGGTCCGGAGCGAACCGGTAGTTGACCTCGATCTCACACCGGTCCGGGACCACGTTGCCGGCGACCCCGCCGTGGATCCGCACCGCGTTCATGCCCTCGCGGTAGTCGCAGCCGTCGATGGTGACCCGGCGCGCCTCGTACGTCTGGAGCCGGCGGAGCACCTCGCCGGCGGCGTGGATGGCGTTGACCCCGTGCCAGGATCGCGCCGAGTGGGCCCGTACCCCCGTGGTGGTGACCATCGACCGCATGGTGCCCTGACAGCCCGCCTCGACGATGCCGTACGTCGGCTCCAGCAGGACGGCGAAGTCCGCCTCCAGCCACTCCGGGTACGCCTGCGCGACCAGGTTCAGCCCGTTGTACTGGGACTCGATCTCCTCGGCCTCGTAGAAGAAGTAGGTCACGTCGTAGCGCGGCTCGGGCAGGGTCACCGCGAGGTGCAGCGCGTACGCGACGCCGGACTTCATGTCCGAGGTGCCGCAGCCGTACATCAGGTCGCCGCGCATGGTCGACGGGAAGTTGTTGTTCAGCGGCACCGTGTCCAAATGTCCGGCCAGCACGACGCGCTGCGAGCGACCCAGGTCGGTGCGCGCCATCACCGTGTTGCCGTGCCGGTGGGTGGTCAGGTGCGGTACGCCCCGCAGCACCTCTTCGACGCAGTCGGCGATCGCCTTCTCGTCGAGGGACACGGACTCGATGTCGACCAGAGCGCGGGTCAGCGCCACCGGATCGGCGAGGACCTCGGGGGTCAGCGGGTTCTCCATGGTTCGCACGGTACCTTCAGGCTTGTCAGCGCGAGGAGTGAGCTTGCGAGCCCCGCCGTCGTGAGCAGAGGCCGGTCCGGCCGCGACCGAGAGGTGCAACAGTGACGTCCGCAGATTCCGCCTGGGGCATCGGCCTGGCCACCGTCACGGCCGACGAGCAGGTGCTCGACACCTGGTACCCGACCGGCAAGCTGGGCCTGGGTGAGCTGCCGCTGGTCGCCGGTGAGGACGAGACGGACGTGCTCGACCTGCCGCCGGCCGCGCTCGGCGACCGGCCGCTGCCCGGTCTGCGTACCGTCCAGGTGGTCACCGTGGTCGGCTCGCTGGACGACCCGATCAAGGACGCCCCGGACGCGTACCTCCGGCTGCACCTCCTCTCCCACCGCCTGGTCCGGCCCAACCAGCTCAACCTGGACGGCATCTTCGGCAAGCTGGCCAACGTGGCGTGGACCTCCGCCGGGCCGTGCCCGCCGGAGCGGGTGGACGAGCTGCGGGTGATCGAGCGGGCCGCCGGCCGCCACCTGGCGGTGTACGGGGTGGACAAGTTCCCCCGGATGACCGACTACGTGGTCCCCGCCGGTGTGCGGATCGCCGACGCGGACCGGGTCCGCCTCGGCGCCCACCTGGCCGCCGGCACCACGGTGATGCACGAGGGCTTCGTCAACTTCAACGCCGGCACCGTGGGCACGTCGATGGTGGAGGGTCGGATCGTGCAGGGCGTGCTGATCGGCGACGGCTCCGACATCGGCGGCGGCGCTTCGATCATGGGCACCCTGTCCGGCGGCGGCACGGAGAAGGTGAGCATCGGTGAGCGGAGCCTGATCGGCGCGAACGCCGGCGTCGGCATCTCGCTCGGCGACGACTGTGTGGTGGAGGCGGGCTGCTACATCACCGCAGCCTCGAAGATCAGCCTGCCGGACGGCCGGGTGGTCAAGGCCCGTGAGCTGTCCGGGGTCGACGGCCTGCTGTTCTGGCGCAACTCGGTGACCGGCGCGCTGGAGGCCCGGCCGCGCACCGGCCGGGGCATCGAGCTGAACGCCGCCCTGCACGCCAACGACTGACGGCCCCCGCCGGGTCCGCGGCGCTCGGCCGCGGACCCCACGGGGTACGCCTCAGCGCAGCCGGTACGCCTGGATGATCCGTTCGGTCACCGTGTTGCCGGCGGCGTCCCGGCCGGTGGCCCGCAGGGACGCGTAGCCGGGCCCGGCGGGGTGCCGGACGGTGGCCGTCCAGCCGTGCCCGCCGTGCCGGACCTGGGCGGGTTGCCAGCTCCGGCCGCCGTCGTACGAGACGTCGACGGTCAACCCGGTCACCCGCGACCCGGTGGCGCCGGGCTGCCGCTGCACCTGCACCTGCACCTGCACCTGCACCTGCACCTGCACCTGCACCTGCACCGGGATGATCAGGGTCCGGCCGGCCGGATGTCGGTACGCCCGGGGCCGGGACGTACGGCGGCGGACCCGGACGCGGTGACGGTGACCCGGTCCCCGGAGAGCAGGGTGACGGTGGTGGTCGAGGACGCGGCGTCGGTCGACGTGCGCCCGACGACGTCCGGGGTGGCGGCGGTGGTCGACGGGGCTACCACGGCGACTGCCGGACTGCCCAGCACGAGGGCGACCACGGCTGCCGCGGCCATTCTGCTACTTCGATGCAACGGATCCTCCTTGATGGAGCGTCGTTACGAACAGAGACGCATTGACCACCGTCAGAGTTGCATACCGCGTATGCATAAAGAAGTCGAGAAAATGACGGACCAACCAACCCTTACCCGGTCGGAACGGCATCATCGACGGGTGACCTCCATGAAGGACCGGATGCTCGCCGGAGAGCCCTACCTCGCGGACGATCCCGAGATCATCGCTGACCGGGACCAGGCCGCCCGCCGGATGGAACGCTTCAACAGCAGCTCCGCCACGAACGAGGAGGCTCGCCTCGCGGCGCTGCGCGAGCTCCTCGGCGAGCTGGGCGAGGGCGCCTGGATCCGTCCACCGTTCTACTGCGACTACGGCTGGCAGGTCCGGATCGGGCCGCGGAGCTTCGTCAACTACCACGCGGTCTTCCTCGACGTCGCCCCGATCACCCTCGGCGCGGACGTCCAGGTCGGACCGAACGTGCAGCTGCTCACTCCGACGCACCCGGTGGAACCCGAGCCGAGACGCGACAAGTGGGAGGCGGCGAAGGCGATCACCATCGGCGACAACGTCTGGCTCGGCGGCGGCGCGATCGTGCTGGCCGGGGTGACGATCGGGGCGAACACCGTCGTCGGCGCCGGCGCGGTGGTGACTCGGGACCTGCCCGCCAACGTGGTCGCGGTCGGCAACCCGGCCCGGCCGATCCGCCAACTCAACTGATCGGCGCAGCGCCGGCACGGCGCTCCGGTCAGGGCGAGGGCGGCTCGGGCAGGCGCACCACCAGGTCGGCGCCGTCAGCGGTGCCAGTGACCAGGGAGGCGTTGGACTCGTCGCTGCCCAGCGCCCACGCCCGCGCCTGCTCCAGCGACCGCCCGAACGCCTCGTGCCGGGCGACCAGCCGGCGCTGCCGCACCTCGGCGTCCAGATCGAGGAACCAGGCCTCGTGCAGCAGCGACCGGATCTCCTGCCATGGGAAGTCCGGCAGCAGCAGGTAGTTGCCCTCGGTCACCACCAGCCGGACCGAGGGCGGCACCTCGATGGCCCCGGCCACCGGCTCCTCCAGGGCCCGGCGGAACTCCGGCACGTAGACCGAGGTCGGCTCCAGCCGGTGCAACCGGCGCAGCAGCGAGACATACCCGTTGGCGTCGAAGGTGTCCACCGCGCCCTTGCGATCGGCGCGGCCCAGCCGGACCAGCTGTGACTGCGCCAGGTGGAAGCCGTCCATCGGCACCAGCCGTGCGGTCGGACCGACCCCGGCGACGATCTGCTCGGCCAACGTGGACTTCCCGGCGCCCGGCGCCCCGGCGATGCCGAGCAGTTGCCGCGGACCGGCCTCAGCCAGCACGCGCGCCCGCGCCACCAGCTCGTCGACGGAGAGCACCCGGGCCGGCGGCATCAGTCCAGAACCGGGTCGCTGATGGTGAACCGCGCCCGCACGGTCGCCTGCACGGTCTGTGGCTGCGGGTCCAGCTCCAGCTCCGGCCCGCCGCCGCCCCCGTCGTACGCCGCGCGGGCGAACATCGGCCGATCGCCCGGGCCGGCGTCGGCCAGCTCGATCAGCGAGGTGACCCGGGCGCCCAGCGCCTCGGCGTACTCCCGGGCACGCAGCAGCGCGTCGGTGATCGCGGCGTGCCGCGCCTCGCGGTGGGCGGGGCTGTCCGGGCGCAGCTCCCACCAGGGACCGGCCACCTCGACCTGGTCCTGGTCGGCCAGCCGGAGCATCAGCTCACCCAGGGCGGTGAAGTCGGTGACGGTGACCGTGGTGGTGACACTCCCGTGCCAGGCCACCACCCGCTCGCCCGAACGCCGGGTCTCCGGCCGGACCCGCAGGTCGCCGGTCTCCCGCCGGACCACGACCGGCTCGGAGCTGTCCAGCAGAACCCGGACGGCGGCGGCCCGCTCAGCGAGCCGGGTCAGCGTGGCCTCCCGGTCCCGGTCCCGGGCCGTCGCGGTGACCGAGAACCGGGCCAGCTCGGGCGGCACCTCCCGGTACGCCTCGCCGCGCACCTGCACCACCGGGCCATCCACCGCCATACCTCTGAGCCTAGTCAGCCGAGGGAAGCCACGCGGTGTAGGAGACCGTTGTCGCTCCAACCCGGCACCCGGTCAGGTGCCCGCCCGCCTCGCCCAGCCCCCACAGCCAGGTCACCTCCGCGGAATGGTCGCCGTCGGCCGGGAACTCCCGGTCCCGCCCGGCGTACCGGGGGTCGAGCAGCGCCGACCGGGCCGCGGCGGCCTCCGCGTACCGAGCGGTGAGCGCCGCGGCGTCACCGGCCCGCAGCGCCGCCGCCAGCCCGTCCAGGAATTCGCTCACCTCGGCCAACTCGTGCAGCACCCGGGCCCGGTTGCCGAGCAGCATGTTCGCGGTCCGCTCCGCCGGGGTGCCGGCGACCCGGGTGCCGTCCCGGAAGCTGCCGGCGGCGAGCGCCAGCACCGCGTCGCGCAGCGGCGCCCGCTGCACCGCCCCGGCCAACGCCCCGGCCAGCAGGTGCGGCACGTGCGAGGCGAGCGCGGCCGCCGAGTCGTGCGCCGGCGCGGACATCGGCACCACCCGGGCACCGAACAGCTCCACGAGCAGCCCGGTCAGCCAGCGGAAGGCGTGCGTCGCCGCGCCCGGCGCCGGGCAGAGCACCCAGGCGGCGCCGGCCAACAGCGTCGTGGAGGCGGCGGTCAGGCCGGCGGACTCCGCGCCGGCCATGGGGTGCCCGGGCACGAACCGGTCGGTGAGCCCGAGCCGCTCGGCCGCCTCGGCCACGTCGACCTTGGTGCTGCCGACGTCGGTCAGCACACAGCCCGGCGCGGTCGCGGCGGAGACCTGGGCCAGCGTCCCGGGCAGGGTGGGCAGCGGGCCGCTAAGGAAGACCACGTCCCGGCCGGCCACGGCCTGCTCGACCGTGTCCGGCGCGACCAGCCCCGCGGCCCGGGCCCGGTCGCGGGTCGCCGGGTCGGGATCCCAACCGGCCACGTCCAGGCCGGCGTCGGCCAGGCGCAGCAGCACCGAGCCGCCGATCAGGCCGGTGCCGACCACCGCCGCCCGCACGCCGGCGTACCGCCCGGTCGCCTCGCCGGTCATCACCGGGACCCGGGGTCAGGCCCGCAGCCGGCCGGCGACCGCGGCGACGTGCTCGTCGGACTCGGTCAGCGCCACCCGGACGTGCTGCCCGGCGGTGGGGCCGTAGAAGACGCCGGCCGCGACCAGGATGCCGCGCCGGGCCAGCCAGTCGACCGTCTGCCAGCAGTCCTCACCACGGGTGAGCCAGAGGTAGAGGCCGGCCTCCGAGTGCTCGACCGTGAAGCCGGCGCCGGTGAACGCGGCGGTCAGCACCTCACGTCGGGCGCGGTAGCGCTCCCGCTGCTCGTCGGCGTGCCGCTGGTCCTGCAGAGCGGCCACCATGGCCGCCTGCACGGGAGCGGGCACGATCATGCCGGCGTGCTTGCGGACCTTCAGCAGCTCGGCGACGAGCGCCGGGTCGCCGGCCACGAATCCGGCCCGGTAGCCGGCGAGATTGGACCGCTTGGAGAGCGAGTGCACGGCGAGCACCCCGGCGTAGCTGCCGCCGCAGACCTGCGGAGACAGCACCGAGACCGGTTCGGCCGACCAGCCGAGCGGCAGGTAGCACTCGTCGCTGGCCACCACCGCGCCGCGTTCCCGGGCCCAGTCGACCACCTTGCGCAGGTGCGCCGCGGGCAGCACCCGACCGGTCGGGTTACCGGGCGAGTTGACCCAGACCAGCCGGACCCGGGAGGTCGGCCCGACCGCGGTGAGCGAGTCGGCGCGGACCACGGTGGCCCCGGCCAGCCGGACCCCGGCCTCGTACGTCGGGTACGCGATCGACGGCACCACCACCACGTCACCGGGACCGATGCCGAGCAGGGTGGGCAGCCAGGCGACCAGCTCCTTGGAGCCGATGGTCGGCAGCACGCCGAGACCATCGACCCCGGCGCCACAGGCCCGGGCGACCCACGCCGCGATCGCGTCCCGCAGCGCCGGGGTGCCGGCGGTCAACGGGTAGCCGGGAGCGTCGGACGCGTCGGCCAGCGCCCGCCGGATCACCTCGGGCACCGGGTCGACCGGCGTGCCCATGGAGAGGTTGATCAGGCCCTCTGGGTGCGCCGCGGCCAGGGTGGCCGCGGCGGCCAGGGTATCCCAGGTGTACTCGGGCAGCCGCGACGAGACCGGCGCGGGGCTGTTCAGTGGCCCTCGCCGCGCGGCGGCTGCGCGGCGACGAACGTGGCGTCCTTCTCCACCTTGCCGATCTTCGAGGCGCCCCCGGGCGAGCCCAGGTCCTCGAAGAACTCGTAGTTGGCGCCGGTGTAGTCCTTCCACTGCTCGGGGACGTCGTCCTCGTAGAAGATCGCCTCCACCGGGCAGACGGGCTCACAGGCACCACAGTCGACGCACTCGTCGGGGTGGATGTAGAGCATCCGGTTGCCCTCGTAAATGCAGTCGACCGGGCACTCCTCGATACATGCCTTGTCGAGCACATCCACGCACGGCTCGGCGATGATGTAGGTCACCGGTCTTCTCCTCCGCAAGACACGCCGCGATCTCCCGCGACGGTTAGAGCCTAGTATCTCGCCGGGGAGGGGGTCGATCGTGCTCCGACAGCAGGATGTGGGACACCGGATCGTGGTCCGCCGGATTGTGGGGATTCGCGAAGGCCGGCCGCTCTTCTCGGACGCCCTCGGCGAGCTGGTGGAGCTGAGCGAGACTCATCTCACGCTGGCCACCGCGCAGGGTCAGCTGCGGGTCCCGGTGGCGCAGGTGCACCGGGCCAAGCGGGTGCCGCCGACCCGCCGACCGACCGCCGCCGCGGTGGTGGCCCTCGAACGGGCCGCCGACGAGGCCTGGCCGGCACCGACGCGGGGTCGGCTCGGCGACTGGCTGCTCCGGGCCGCCGACGGCTGGACCGGACGGGCCAACTCCGCGCTGCCGATCGGCGACCCGGACCGGACGCTGCCGGCGGCGGTGGACGCGGTCGAGCGCTGGTACGCCGAGCAGGGCCGACCGGCGCTGATCAACACCCCGCTGCCGCTCGCCGCGCCGGTCGGCGCCGAGCTGGACACCCGCGGCTGGGGCAGCCGCCCGCCCACGCTGGTGCAGACCGCGCCGCTCCCGCTGGTCGACCTCGACCCCGGGGCCGGATCAGCAGCCGCCGGAGCCGACGTCGACCTGGTGGCCGCGCCGTCCACGGCGTGGCTGGCGATCGCCGCCGGGCGCAAGGGTGGCCTGCCGGACGCCGCCCGGCACGTGCTCACCGCCGTGGACCAGGTCCGCTTCGCCCACGTGTACGCGGACGGCACGCTGGTGGCCATCGGCCGGGGCACGGTGACCGGGCAGGGCCGCTGGCTCGGGTTGAGCCTGATCGAGGTGCTGCCGGAGGCGCGCCGTCAGGGGCTGGCGCGGACGGTGATCGCGGCGCTGGCCGACTGGGGCGGCTCGGCCGGGGCCACGCACGCCTTCCTCCAGGTGGAGCAGCACAACACCGCCGCGGTGGCGCTCTATCGGCGGCTCGGCTTCACGACCCACCACACCTACCTGACCCGGGTCGCTCCGCACTGAGCCGGCGCCCACCCCGGACGTGATCAACTCGGGTTCCCGGAAGTCGGGCCGTCCGCTTCGGCCGGACCCCCCGACTTCCGCGAAGTCGAGTCGATCACCGCCGCCGCCGGACGCGGACCGCCCCATCCGGACCGCCTGCCCGGACGGGTCAGCGGCGGACGACCCGGCGCGGCTTGGCGGCCTTGACCTCGGCGTACCGCTTGAGCTGCTGGGAGCGGTAGTCCCGCCCGAGCGCGGTGAGGACCAGGTAGCCGACCACCACTCCGGCGCCGGCGGCCAGCAGGTAGAGCCAGATCTGGGCGAAGAACGTCGCCGCACCGCCGGCGAACGGGTTGTGAGCGATCAGCAGGGGCCCGACCAGCACGGTCAGCGCCATCGCGACCAGCACCACGAGGGCCATGTCGGCCGCCCAGTCAGCCAGCGGCCGGCGGCGAGCCCACCGGAAGGCGACCACGGCCAGGATCAGCCCGATCACCGCGAACATCGCCAGCGACACCCGGTCGGCGGCGGTGTCGTCACCGTCGAAGCCGAACCGGATGATCAGCCGGGCCACCACGTTGACCGCGAACAGCGCTCCCGCGAGCACTCCGACGTCACGCCACCGTCCGTCCACCGCACGACCTCCTGCTGTACGCCCCGTCGAGGGGCACGCATCTCTGGCAGAGATATCTACCACCCGTACCTGGGTGGCGTCATCAGCCGCCCAGTGCGGGCGGAGCGGCGAGGATCTGCCGGAACCCCATCACCGCGAAGGTCATCGCCCCGGCGACGATCATGGCCAGGCCGACCCAGTTGTCGCCAGCCAGCAGCAGGTCGCCCTCGCTGGTCCGGACGGCGGCCACCGCCATCAGCACGAACCACGGCACCGCGGGCAGCGCCACCGCCCACCGGCGGCCGACCACCTCGTACGCGAACCAGCTCAGCGCGATGTTGGCCCCGACGGCGAGCAGCGCCGACACGCCGATCAGCTGCCCCCCGACCCGGACCGTGGAGAACAACAGCTCCAGCACCCCGGTCAGCACCCCGGCCACCACCACGACGATCGCGCCGGCCAACCGCAGGCCCAGGTCCAGCAGGCGCGGGGGCGGCCCCGCCGGAGGCGGAGCGTCCTGGCCTTGCACGACCGACATCGGGGCGACGGGCAGGGTCACCGGAGACCGGCCGCGACGACCGGGAGCCGGCCCGGGGCGCCCTCCTCGGACAGCCCGGCGAAGAGGTCGTCCTCCCAGCCGTACCGGCCGGCGCCGGGGCCCTTCTCGCCGACCGCGAGCGTGAAGAACTCCACGCCCATGAACTCGCCGCCGAAGTTGCCGGCGATCGAGTAGAGCCAGGAGGTGGCCGGGATCTGCGTGGCGTGCGCCCGCATCGCGGCCTCCTTCACGGTGTGCTGCTCCGTCGCGTCGATCCGGGCGGCGATCTGGTCGTCCGGGGTGCCGAAGGGCAGGTCGGCGATGTCCTGGATGCCGGCGAACGGGTTGTCCGAGGATTCGGCGAAGTGCGTCATTCCGGCCTCCAGCACGCTGCGCGGCATGGCCGTCCAGTAGACCTTGGCGGGGGCGCAGCCCTCGGCGGCGGCCAGCTCGACGGCGCGCATCGCCACCCGGTGCGCCTGGATGTGGTCGGGGTGGCCGTAGAAGCCGTTCGGGTCGTACGTGATGAGCACCTGCGGGCGGACCTCCCGCAGAATCTCCACCAGGTGCCCGGCGGCCTCGTCCAGGTCGGCCTGCCAGAAGGCGCGAAGGTGCTCGTTGGTCGCGAGCCCCATCATTCCCGAGTCGCGGTAGCGGCCGGCGCCGCCGAGGAAGCGGTGGTCGGTGACGCCGAGCGCGGCGCACGCGGCGGCCAGCTCACCGATCCGGTACCCGCCGAGCTGGTCGGCCCCGGCGGCGGCGAGCTGGGCCAGCTCCGGCACGTGGATCTCGCCCTCCTCGCCGAGGGTGCAGGTCACCAGCGTGACGTGGGCGCCGTTGGCGGCGTAGTGGGCCATCGTCGAGCCGGTGCCGATCGACTCGTCGTCGGGGTGCGCGTGGACCAGCAGCAGGCGGCGGTCGGGCAGCATCGTCACGACGGTCACTCTAACCGGCGGTTCCGGCCCGCGGCCGTAGACGCGTCCGCCCAGGTCGGCCACATCACGCCCGGCGCGGCTCTACGATTTGGCCTGTGGACTTTCCGGAGCTGGCCGCCCGCACCCGCCGGTTCAGCCACGGCGCGCCGCGTGCTGTCTCCGTGGCCGAGGACGGCTCCCGGGTGATCTTCCTGCGCTCCGGCGGCCCGGAGGATCCGGCGGACGCGCTCTGGCTGCTCGATGTGGCCACCGCCGAGGAGCGGCTGGTCGCCGACCCGGCCACCCTGCTGGGCGCCGACGGCGACGCCGGGGCGCTCTCCCCCGGTGAGCGCGCGCTACGCGAGCGGCTGCGGCTCAGCGCCGCCGGCATCGGCTCGTACGCCCTGGACGCCGCCGGTCGGGTGGCGGTGTTCGCGCTCGCCGGCCGGCTGTTCCGGGCCGACCTGGTGCACGGCGACGTGGTGGAGGTGGCCACCGTCGGCCCGGTGCTGGACCCACGGCCGGACCCGACCGGGCAGCGGCTGGCGTACGTGACCGACGCGGCCGAGGGAATCCGCCGGGGCGAGCTCCGGCTGATCGACGCCGACGGCACCGACACCCTGCTGGCCGGCGAGGACGCCGGTGTGAGCTGGGGGCTGGCCGAGCACATCGCGGCCGAGGAGTTCGGGCGGTTCCGGGGCTACTGGTGGGCGCCGGACGGCGGCTCGGTGCTCGCGGCCCGGGTCGACGAGTCCCGACTGGACCGCTGGCACCTGCACGACCCGGCCGATCCGGCGAGCCCGCCGACCGCCGTCGCGTACCCCCGGGCCGGTGGGCCGAACGCGGAGGTCAGCCTGCACCTGCTGGACCTGGACGACGGCTGGGTCGACGTGCACTGGGACCGGGAGACCTACCCGTACCTGACCGGGGTCAGCTGGGCCGAGGGCAGCCCGCTGATCACCGTGCTGCGCCGCTCGCAGCAGCACGGCCTGGTGCTCGCGGTGGACCCCAGGACCGGTGAGACGCAGGTGCACGCCGAACTGGCTGATCCGCGCTGGGTCGAGCCGATCGCCGGCACACCGGCGCACCTGCCGGACGGCCGGGTGCTGGTCGGTGGCGAGCTGGCCCACGACGGGTACGACGCGCGGTGCCTGTTCGCCGACGGCACCCTGCTCACCCCGCCGTCGCTGTACGTGCGGCGGGTGGTGGGCCGGCTCCCCGCCGGCACCGGCCCGGCCGACCTGCTGGTCGAGGCGAGTGACGGCGAGCCGAGCGAGCGGCACCTGTTCCGGGTCCGCACCACCATCGGCGGCGGGGTGGACGCCCGCCGGCTCACCACCGACTCCGGCTGGCACACCGCCGCCGTCGGCGGGGACGTGCTGGTCGTCGGGGTCGCCTCGCTGGACCACGCCGGGGTGCGGTGGACGGTCCGCCGCGGCGACCAGGAGTTGGCCGAGCTGCGGTCGCTGGCCGCCACCCCTCCGTATTCGCCACTGCCGCTGCTGGAACGGGTGACCGACCGGCGGCTGCCGGCGGCGGTGCTCTACCCGGACAACCACGTGACGGGCCGGCGGTTGCCCGTGCTGCTGGACGTCTACGGCGGTCCGGGGCACCAGGAGGTCGTGGCCGCCCGGGCCGCCTGGCTGGAACGGCAGTGGTGGGCCGACGCCGGGTTCGCGGTGGTCACCATCGACAACCGGGGTACGCCGGGAGTGGCCCCGTCGTTCGAGAAGGCGATCCACCGGCGGGTGGCCGACGTGATCCTGACCGACCAGATCGACGCGCTGACCGCGCTCGCCGGCAAGCACCCCGACCTGGACCTGGGCCGGGTGGGGGTGCGCGGCTGGTCGTTCGGGGGCTGGCTGGCCGGGCTGGCGGTGCTACGCCACCCGGAGCTGTTCCGGTGCGGGATCGCCGGCGCTCCGGTGACCGACTGGGCGTTGTACGACACCGCGTACACCGAGCGCTACCTCGGGATGCCGGAGGACGGGGCGGACATCTACGCGCACCACTCGCTGGTCGAGCTGGCCGCCGAGCCGGTCACCGGTCCAGACCAGGCCCGGCCGTTGCTGCTGGTGCACGGCCTGGCCGACGACAACGTGGTGGCCGCGCACACGCTCCGGCTCTCCGCGGCCCTGCTGAACACCGGCCGGCCGCACGCCGTGCTGCCGCTGACCGGCGCCACCCACATGGCCGCGAACGGCACCGCGGAGCGCCTGCTCCCTCTGGAACTCGATTTCCTCCGTACCCACCTGCTGTGAACTGTCGTGTTCAGAAAACCCCGAGGGCGATAGCGAGCTGGGTGATCGTCGTTGGGGCACCTGTTCGGTGTGAACGGCAAGGGCCCCCTTCCGACGACGCTGTCGGGAGGGGACCCTGCCTGCCTGCGATGTGACTTACGGCTTGACGTGCGCGTCGACAAACGACGGGTAGCCGAAGACGCTGGAGATGAAGACGCCACCCGCCTTGGACCCGTGCACCGCGTAGGCCACGTCGACGAAGAGCGGCACCACCGGGGCCTGCTCCTTCATGATCCGCTCATCGAGCTTGGCCCACTCAGGCCCCTGAGCGCCCGGCTCGAGCGCGAGGATCCGGTCGATCTCGGTGTTGACCGCCGGGTCGTTGAAGTACGCGCTGTTGCTGTTGCCCTCGGCCTTGATGGTGCGGCCGTCGTAGAGCACCGGCAGGATCGACGCGCCGCTCGGCCAGTCCGCCGCCCAGTTGCCGATGTACAGGTCCCAGGGGTTGTTCTTCTTCTTGACCTCGTCGAGCTTCGCGTCGTCCGGGATGTTGCGAAGCGTGATCTTGAAGCCGGCCCGCTCCAGGTTGGCCTTGAGCTGGGCGCCCTGCTGCTGCTCCGTCGAGTTGTCGGCGACGCCGAGGACCAGCTCCGGCGTCTTTCCGCCGAGCAGCTCCTTGGCCTTGTCGACGTTGCCGTTCGCACCGGCCGGGTACGCGTCGTACGCCTTGAAGCCGATCGTGGCTGGCGGCATCAGCGTGGTCAGCGGCGCGGCGATGGTCTGCCCGCCCATCGCCTTGATCAGGCCCTCCCGGTCGATGGCGTAGTTGAGCGCCTGGCGGACCTTCAGGTCGGTGACCCGCTGGTTGTTGATCAGGAGCTGGTTGGTGCTCGGCGTCGGGGAGAGGATGGTGCGGGACTTCAGCGCCGCGTCCCCGG
This sequence comes from Micromonospora sp. NPDC005163, assembly GCF_053599835.1. Taxonomy (NCBI): domain Bacteria; kingdom Bacillati; phylum Actinomycetota; class Actinomycetes; order Micromonosporales; family Micromonosporaceae; genus Micromonospora; species Micromonospora sp. NPDC005163. The sequence continues at coordinate 20,697 of NZ_JBSFYP010000041.1, read as the reverse complement.
CCACCTTGGCGACCAGCGAGGCCGGCACGTAGTTCCAGGCCAGCGCGCTCTGGTCGGCCCCGTTGTCGGCGATCACCCGGTTGTTGGCGGCGTCCGCGGTCGGGCCGAAGCTCCACACGAACTGGTCCGGGTACTGGTGGCGCACCGCGTCGGTGGCCGGGTCCCAGTTGGGATTGCGGTCCAGGGTGAGCTGTACGCCGGTCTGGTTCTTGGCGATCTTGTAGGGACCGGAGGAGAACGGCTTCTGGTCCAGGTTGACGCCGGTGTCCTTGTCCGGAGGCAGCGGCGCGGTGGTCGGCAGCGAGACCGCGAACGGCAGGTCACAGCGGGGCTTGGCGAACTCGAAGCGCAGCGTCTTCTCGTCCGGCGTGGTCAGCCCGGGCGGCAGCGACGTCTTGTTCTTCTTGAAGTCCCACTTGGTGTCGAACTGGGCGGTGTCGGCCAGCCACTCCTGAATGTAGGTCGGGCCACCGGAGAGGTCCGGGTCGAAGGAGCGGGCGATGCCGTACGCGATCTCCTTGGAGGTGATCGGGCGGCCGTCCTCGAACTTCACCCCGTCCTTGATCTTGAATTCCCAGACCTTGCAGTCCTTGTTGACATTGGTGCCCGGCGTCTCGGCCAGGTCACCGACGAGAACGAGGCCGCCCTTGCCGTCGTCCTTCCAGGTGGTCAGGTAGCGAGCGAAGAGCGGGTTCGCCATCAGACCGGCGAACGAGTACGTCCGCTGCGGGTCCAGGTGGGAGATCGGCGTCTCGCGGATGATGGTGAACGTGCCGCCCTTCTGGGCGCCGCTCACCTCGGCCGCCGGGCCCTGGGAGTCCTTGGGGTCGGTCGCGATGACCCCGGTCTGCTTCCGCTCGGTGTCCACCGTGGTGCCCTCGCCCGTGTTCTCCGAGCACGCACCCAATGCCACAACCAGAGCGATCGCGCCGCCTACGGCGGCCGCCACGCGTGGTCGCATGAAGTACCTCCTTCATCAATGTGCCGTGCGGTCCGTCGGGGCGAGAACCGCCGACGTCTCGAGGATCGTAAAGAAGAAAACCTACGAATTGTGTAACAGTTGTCGATAAATTTCGCCGCCATCCGGGTGGTGGACACCCAGATCGACGGCCGGGTTCAGTGCAGCCGGACCCGCGGGTCGATGGCCGCGTAGAGCAGATCCACCAGCACGTTCGCCAGCACCACGAAGACGGCCGCGATCAGCACGGTGGCCATGATGGTGGGCAGGTCGCCCGAGCGCACCGCATCCACCGCGGTACGCCCCAGCCCCTGGATGCCGAAGGTCGTCTCGGTGATGACGGTGCCACCGAGCGCGCCACCGACGTCCAGGCCGGCGATCGTCACCACCGGGGTGATCGCCGCGCGCAGCGCGTGCCGCCCGTACACCTTGGGTTTCGCCAGGCCCTTGGCCCGCGCGGTGCGGACGAAGTCCTCCGACAACGTCTCCAGCATCTGCGCTCGGGACAGCCGGGCGTAGATGGCCGAGAACAGGAAGGCCAGCGCGACCCAGGCCAGCACCAGCCCACTGGCCCACTTCCCCGGACTGTCGAAGATCGAGGTGTAGCTGGGCACCGGCAGCAGCCGCAGGTTGTAGACGAACACCAGCAGCAGCACCGCGCCCACGAAGTAGAGCTGCAACGAGGCGCCGGTCAGGGAGAAGCCGATCGCCAGCCGGTCCAGCCAGGTGCCCCGGCGCAGCGCGGAGACCATGCCCAGACCAACCCCGAGCAGCAGCCAGAGGATGGCCGCCGGGATCACGATGCTCAGCGTCACCGGCAGCACCCGGGCGATGGTGTCCGAGACCGCCTCGTTGGTGACGTACGACCAGCCCAGGCAGGGCGCGTCACACCGGCCGCCCTGGGCGCTGCCCAGGTCCCGTCCGGCCACGATGCCCTTCATGTAGCCGGCGTACTGGCTGATCAGCGGGTCGTTCAGGCCCAACTCGGTCCGGACCCGCTCCAGCCGCTCCGGGTTGCAGTTCTTCGGGCACATGCCGGTGACCGGGTCACGCGGCAGGGCGAAGAACATCAGGAAGGTCAGCACGCTGACCGCGAAGAGGGTCAGCGTGGCGGAGAAGAGCCGCTTGATCAGAAATCGCGCCATGGAAAACCCCTACCGGGACGACTTCGGGTCGAGCGCGTCACGCAACGCGTCGCCGAAAAGGTTGAAGGCGAACACCAGCGCGAAGATCGTGATGCCCGGGAAGAACACGTACGCCGGGTCGGTCTGGAGGAAGTCCAGACTGTCGTAGATCATCCGGCCGAAGCTCGGGGTCTCGTCGCTGAGGCCGACGCCGATGAACGAGAGCGCTGCCTCGCTGGTGATGAACTGCGGCACCGCCAGCGAGAACGAGACCAGGATCGGCGCCCAGATGTTCGGCAGCAACTGCCGGAAGAGCATGTGCCCGAGCCCGGCGCCGCTGGCCTTGGCCGCCTCCACGAACTCCCGCTCGCGCAGCGCGATCACCTGCCCACGCACCAGTCGGGCCGTACTGGTCCAGCCGAAGATGGCGAATACGGCGATCAGCACGCCCACCCCGAAGGCCGCCGACACCTGCCCCCGCTCGCCGTAGAAGCGCAGCGTCAGGGTGGGGGTGAGCGCCAGCGCGATGATCAGGAACGGCATGGCCAGGGTCAGGTCGGTGATCCAGTTGATGACCGCGTCGAGCCAGCCGCCCAGGTAGCCGGCGAGGGCGCCGAGCACGATGCCGATCGTCGCGGTGATCAGGGCCGCGGCGAACGCGATGAAGAGCGAGGTCCGCAGCCCATAGATCAACCGGATGAAGATGTCCCGGCCCAGCCCCGGCTCCAGACCGAACCAGTGGTCCCCGGTGACACCGCCGGCGTAGCCCAACGGCATGCCGAAGTTGTCCAACAGCTTCTGGAACTGGTCACGGGGGCCGACCCCGTAGACCATCTCGACCAGCGGGGCGGCGAGCGCCAGCAGAACGAAGAAGATCAGCAGCGCGCCGCTGACGATGGCCGTACGGTCGCGGCGCAGCCGGAGCCAGGCGAGCTGGCCGGGCGAGCGGCCGACCACACCCTTGACCTCCGGACCGCCCGCGCCCGTGCCGGACTCGATCTCGGCCAGCGCCACACCCTCCACCGGGGACAGGCTCACGGCGACACCTCCTCGACGATCGCGTCGGCGGCCTCCCCTGCGGGGGCCCCTCCCGCTTCCGGGAAGTGACACGCGGTGGCCTGGTCGCCGCCGTCGCGCGGCACCAGCGCCGGCTCCTCGGTGGCGCAGATGTCCTGCGCCTTCCAGCAGCGGGTGCGGAACCGGCAGCCCGACGGCGGGTCGAGCGGGGTGGGCACGTCGCCGGTCAACCGGATCCGGCCCCCCGGGCCGAGCCGGGTGACGTCCGGGATCGCCGAGAGCAGCGCCCGGGTGTACGGGTGCTGCGGACGCTCGTAGATGTCCGCCCGGTCGCCGATCTCCACAATCCGCCCCAGGTACATCACCGCGACCCGCTGACAGAAGTGCCGGACCACGGCCAGGTCGTGGGCGATGAACACGAACGCCAGGCCCAGGTCCCGTTGCAGGTCCCGCAGCAGGTTGACCACCTGCGCCTGGATCGAGACGTCCAGCGCCGAGACCGGCTCGTCGGCGACGATCAGCTTGGGCCGCAGGGCCAGCGCACGGGCGATGCCGATGCGCTGGCGCTGGCCACCGGAGAACTCGTGCGGGTACCGGTTGTAGTGCTCCGGGTTCAACCCGACCAGCTCCAGCAGCTCCTGCACGCGGGCCTTGATCCCACCCGGCGGCTTGATCCCGTTGACCTGCAGGGGCATCGCCACGATCCGGCCCACGGTGTGCCGGGGGTTCAGGGAGGCGTACGGGTCCTGGAAGATGATCTGAAGGTCCTGGCGCAGCGGGCGCAGCTCGCGCCGGCCGGCGTGCGTGATGTCCCGTCCATCGAACTCGATGCTGCCGGCGGTCGGCTCCAGCAACCGCACCAACATTCGACCGGTGGTGGTCTTGCCGCAGCCGGACTCCCCCACCAGGCCGAGCGTCTCGCCCGGGCGCACGTCGAAGTCGAGCCCGTCCACCGCCTGCACCAGACCGGTGGCGCGCAGCCCCTGGCGTACCGGGAAGTGCTTGGTCAGGCCGCGTACCCGCAGCAGCGGCTGATCGGTCATCGGGCCACCCCCACGGATGCGACGTCCTCGGCGTAGAGCGTGCTGCGCTCCTCGGCGGTCAGGTGGCAGGCGACCAGGTGGCCGTCCGCGCCGGCTGAGCCGGTTGCGCCCGCGGGGCGCAGCTCGGGCACCTCGGTGCGGGCCCGGTCCCCGGGGCGGTCCGCGTAACGGCAGCGCGGGTGGAAGGCGCAGCCGGGCGGCAGGTTGATGAGGCTGGGCGGGTTGCCCTGGATCGGCAGCAGGTCCGCGTCCGCGTCGCCGTGCAGCGACGGCACGCTGGAGAGCAACCCCCAGGTGTACGGGTGCTGCGGCGAGCGGAGCACCTGCTCGACGCTGCCGCGCTCCACGGCGCGACCGCCGTACATCACCAGCACCTCGTCGGCGACCTGGCCGACCACGCCGAGGTCGTGGGTGATCAGGATGATCGCGGAGTGGAACTCGGCCTGGAGGTCGGCGAGCAGGTCCAGGATCTGCGCCTGCACGGTGACGTCCAGCGCGGTGGTCGGCTCGTCGGCGATCAGCAGGGCCGGGTCGTTGACCAGCGCCATGGCGATCATCGCCCGCTGGCGCATGCCGCCGGAGAACTCGTGCGGGTACTGGTCGAAGCGACGCGCCGGCTGTGGGATGCCGACCCGGTCCAGCATGTCCACCGCCCGCTGGCGGGCCTCTCGCCGGCTGGCCTTCGGGTGGTGCACCCGGTACGCCTCGGCGATCTGCCGGCCCACGGTGTAGTACGGGTGCAGCGCGGAGAGCGGGTCCTGGAAGATCATCGCCATGTCGCGGCCGCGCAGCCGGCGTACCTCCTCGTCTCCGAGGCCCACCACCTGCCGGCCGCCGACCGAAATCTCGCCGGTGATGGTCGTCCGCTTGGGATCGTGCAGGCCGAGGATGGCCAGCGAGGTGACGCTCTTGCCGGAGCCGGACTCGCCGACGATGCCGAGGGTGCGACCCCGCTCGACGGCGAACGACACCCCGTCGACCGCGCGCACCACGCCGTCCTCGGTGTCGAACCGGACCCGCAGGTCGGTCACCCGCAGGTAGGCGTCCTGGTCGGAGCGCTGCACCGGCACGGTGGGACGGTCGTCCGGTTCCCCGGACGGCGCCGGATCCGAGCTGTCCACGGCCGCCTCCCTCAGTGACGAAGAGAACTTACAGGAAAGTCCCGAGGGTGAAAATAAGCTACAAAGTCGGCACCTGTCAGCGGGCCCGAGCGTAACGAGTCGGCATCGGCCTGAACACCCCTCACCTCGCCATCCATGGCCATTCATGCCGTGCTCGCACCTCAGGTGCGACCTCGGTGACGCCACCTCAGCTGCACTTGGCAGGTGCTACCCACGGGAATTGCCGACCACCCGCTGCCCTGGACCGAACCGGACTACCTCGCCCTCGGTGAGACGGCCTGCCGAATCGAACTCCTCGACGGCGGACTGCTCATCGGACCACCGCCGACCGTCATCCACCAGGTGATCGTCGGTGCCCTGGCAACAGCCTTGAAATCCGGGTGTGCCGCCGCAGATCGCACCCTGCTATCGGTGATCAACCTGAGGCTGGACGCGAGGCGGATCCTCAATCCCGACCTGGTGGTGACGGCGGAGCTCGACTTCACCGCAGCCTGCGTGCCGGCCAGCGCCGTCCTCCTGGTCGGAGAGATCGCCGCGCCACACACCGCGATCATTGACCGGGTGCTGAAGCCGCACGTCTACGCCGCCGCCGGGATCGAGTGGTACCTGCTCGTCGAGCAGGAGACCCTGACGATGCACCTCTATCAACGGCAGAACTCCCACTACGTGCAGCGGTCGACGACCAAGGCCGGCGAGGTGTTGGAGCTGACGGAGCCCGTGCGGGCCACCATCCGGCCGGAGGATCTGCTCCCCTGACGGGCGTCGGTCGGCTGGCCTAGGGTCGGTCGCATGACCGAGTTCGACGCGGCCACCGCCGCCGTCCAGGCCGCCCTCGACGCGGGCGCCCGATACGCCGACGCCCGGGTGATGCACCGCCGCTACGAGTCGATGACCGCGCGCAACGGCGACGTGGAGGAGCTGACCCAGGACGAGAGCATCGGGATCGGCGTCCGCGCGCTGGTCGGGGCGAGCTGGGGCTTCCATGCCGTACCCGATCTCTCGGATGCCGCCGCCCGCGACGCCGGCCGGCGCGCGGCTCGGATCGCCACGGCGAGCGCGCGGGTGCCCGGCCCGCCGGTCGACCTGGTGCCGGTCGAGGCGGTCACCGCGAGCTGGGCCTCGGGCTGCCAGATCGATCCGCTCGGGGTGCCCCTGTCGGACAAGGGCGACCTGCTGGTCGGCGCGACCCGCACGATGGCCGAGCACGGCGCCGACCTGGCCGAGGGGCTGTACCAGATCTGGGACACCGCCAAGTGGTTCGTCTCCAGCGAGGGCCACCGGATCGACCAGCGGATCCGCGAGTGCGGCGGCGGCATCTCGGCCACCTCGATCGGTGACGGCGAGACGCAGCGTCGCTCCTGGCCCAGCTACCGGGGGCAGTACGGCACCACCGGTTGGGAGCTGGTCGAGTCGCTCGACCTGGCCGCCCGCGCCGCGCAGATCGCCGAGGAGTCCCGGGCGCTGCTCACCGCACCGCCCTGCCCCGCCGGCGAGACGGATCTGATCCTCGGCGGCGAGCAGTTGGCCCTGCAGATCCACGAGTCGGTCGGGCACGCCATCGAGCTGGACCGGATCCTCGGCTGGGAGGCCGCGTTCGCCGGCACGTCCTGGCTGGACCTGGCCCAGCTCGGCTCGCTGCGCTACGGCTCCGAACTGATGAACATCACCATCGACCCGACCATCCCCGGCGCGCTGGGCAGCTTCGGCTTCGACGACGAGGGCTCCCCGGCGGTCAAGCGGGACGCGGTCCGCGACGGGCGGTGGGTGGGTGTGCTCGCCGGCCGGGACTCGGCCGCCATGGCCAGCCTGGACTACGGCGGCAGCGTACGCGCCGACGGGTGGGCCCGGCTGCCGATGGTGCGAATGACCAACGTGGGCCTCGAACCGGGCCCGCACACGCTGGACGAGATCATCGCGGCCACCGACGACGGGGTGCTGATGGACCTCAACCGATCCTGGTCGATCGACGACAAGCGCCTCAACTTCCAGTTCGGCTGCGAGGTCGGCTGGGAGATCAAGAAGGGTCGGCGCGGGCGGATGCTGCGCAACCCCACCTACACCGGGATCGGCCCGCTCTTCTGGCGCTCGATGGACATGCTCTCCGGCGAGACGGTGCCCTGGGGGACGCCCAACTGCGGCAAGGGCCAGCCCGGCCAGACCGGGCACACCGGCCATCCGGCCGCGCCCGCCCGCTTCCGCAACGTCCGGGTGGGGGTGTCGGCATGAGCGGGCCGACGGAGCTGGAGCTTGCCGCGCAGGTCATCGAGCTGGTCCGGCGTCTCGGCGGCCCGGCCGCGCAGGCCGAGGCGGTGGTGACCCGCGCCGATCTGGCGCTGACCCGGTTCGCCAACTCGGCCATCCACCAGAACGTCGCCGAGTCGACCGTCGGAATCCGGCTACGGGTGCACGTCGACGGGCGGACCGCCGCCGGCAGCGGCAGCGTCGTCACCGCCGACGGGTTGCGCGCGCTGGTCGAGCGCACCCTGGCCGCGGCGCGGCTCTGCCCGCCCGACCCGGGCTGGCCGGGGCTGGCCCCGCCCACGCCCGCGCCGCTCGCCCCGCCCGTCGACGAGGCCACCGCGCACGCCGAGCCGGATCAGCGGGCCGACCGGGTCCGCGCGTTCGTGGCCGCCGCCGGGGGTCTCACCACGGCGGGCTACTGCCGCACCGCGCACCGATCGTCGGCGTACGCCAACTCGGCGGGGCACACCGCGCACGGCCGCTCGGTGGAGGCGGCGATGGACGGCATCGCCCGCCAGGCCGGCGCGGACGGGGTGGCCCGGCAGTGCGCCGACCGGCTGTCCGACATCGACGGCGCCGAGCTGGGTGGACGTGCCGCTGCCAAGGCCCAGGCCGCGGCCGACCCGATCGAGCTGCCACCGGGGCACTACGAGGTGGTGTTCGAACCGGCCGCCGTGGCGGACCTGCTGCAGAACCTCTCCTGGTACGGCTTCAACGGCAAGCGGTACGCCGAGCGGCAGTCCTTCGCCGAGCCGGGGGCGGACCAGTTCGACCGGACGGTGACCCTGGTGGACGACCCGCTCAGTGCGTCGGGGCTGCCGTTCGACGCCGAGGGCACCGGCCGGCGGGCGCTGACCCTGGTCGAGGCGGGCACCACCCGGGCGGTGGCACACGACCGGCGCACCGCCGTCGAGGCGGGCGCGGAGTCCACCGGGCACGCGGTCGCGGGCGGTGCCACCTGGGGCCCGATGGCCCGCAACCTGCGCCTGTCCGGCGCGGTGGCCGGCCCCGCCAGCCCGGTGGGCCGGAGCACCACCGGCGCGGCGGCCGGCGCCGTCGTCGACTCGGACACCGCGGCGCTGGTCGCCGGCGTACGTCGGGGGCTGCTGGTCACCGACCTCTGGTACACGCGGGTGCTCGACCCGAAGAGCCTCGTCGTCACCGGGTTGACCCGCAACGGCGTCTGGCTGGTCGAGGACGGCACGGTGGTGCGGGCGGTCCGCGATCTGCGGTTCACCGAGTCGTACCCGCGGGCGCTCGGGCCGGGCGCGGTGCTCGGGCTGGGCGCGCGGCCGGTACGCCAACCGGACCGGGTGGACGGTGCCTGGTGGGCGGCGCCACCGGTGCGACTGGCGTCGTGGCACTTCACCGGGGGTGCCTCCGGCTGAGCGGGCGGGGCGGGACAGTGACGTTCTTAACACCGCGCCATTGACCGGCTTACCAGGGCTTTTCCGCAGGTCGGACACACGGGACGGTCCCTTGCGGGGACGGCTCGCAAAGATCGGCGTAACGTGTGTCACTTAGCTGCGCCGGTCGATCCGGCGTGGTTGTTGGTGTGCGCATGACGTGGCAGCGGGTGCGGGTTCGCCGGTCCGCGTGCCGACCGGAGAAGATCAGCCCGCCCGTACGGGCCCGTCGAGGAGACGACTCGAATGACATCAACGGCAACGAGGCCGCGGGGAGCGCGGGCGCGCGCCGCCATCGCGGCGAAGACGTTGCGTACCGACCGCTGGTGGTTCGCCCCGCTGATCACCGTGATCGGGCTGAGCGCCTGGATCGCGTACGCGACGGTCCGGGTCTTCATGCACGACTACTACTGGGTCGACGAGTTCCACTACCTGACCCCGTTCTACTCCCCCTGCGTCACCGAGCGGTGTGTGGAGGGCGCCTCGCACTTCGGCCGGTTCCTGCCCGGCTGGTGGATCATTCCGGACGCGGCGCTGACCCTGCCGTTCCTGCTGCTGTTCCGGCTCACCTGCTACTACTACCGCAAGGCGTACTACCGGTCGTTCTGGCTGTCCCCGCCGGCCTGCGCCGTGCCGGACGGTCACAAGGAGTACGGCGGTGAGACCCGCTTCCCGCTGCTCGGTCAGAACCTGCACCGCTACTTCTTCTACGCCGCCGTGATCATCTCGCTGATCAACACCTGGGACGCGATCCTCGCCTTCCACTCGCCGAAGGGCTTCGGCTTCGGTCTGGGCAACATCGTCCTGCTGGTCAACGTGGTGATGCTCTGGGCGTACACCATCTCCTGCCACTCCTGCCGGCACATCATCGGCGGCCGGCTCAAGCACTTCTCCAAGCACCCGGTGCGCTATCGGGCCTGGACCTTCATCTCGGCGTTGAACGTCCGGCACATGCAGCTCGCCTGGATCACCCTCGGCACGCTCGCGCTGACGGACTTCTACATCATGGCGATCGCCGCGGACTGGTTCCCCGACCTGCGGTTCATCAACTAAAGGGCCCCCGACATGACCACTACCACGCGAATCGAACGACACCACTACGACGTCGTCGTGATCGGGGCCGGCGGCGCCGGCCTGCGGGCGGCGATCGAGGCCCGGCTCGCCGGCAAGAAGACCGCGATCATCTCCAAGTCGCTCTTCGGCAAGGCGCACACGGTGATGGCCGAGGGCGGCGCGGCCGCCGCGATGGGGAACGTGAACAGCCGGGACAGCTGGCAGGTGCACTTCCGCGACACCATGCGCGGCGGCAAGTTCCTCAACAACTTCCGGATGGCCGAGCTGCACGCGAAGGAGTCGCCGCAGCGGATCTGGGAGCTGGAGACGTACGGTGCGCTCTTCGACCGCACCAAGGACGGCAAGATCTCCCAGCGCAACTTCGGCGGCCACGAGTACCCCCGGCTGGCGCACGTCGGTGACCGGACCGGCCTGGAGCTGATCCGCACCCTCCAGCAGAAGATCGTCTCGCTCCAGCAGGAGGACCACCGGGAGTTCGGCTCGTACGACGCCCGGATCAAGGTGTTCTCCGAGACCACCATCACCGAGCTGCTGCTGGACGGTGACCGGGTCGCCGGCGCGTTCGGCTACTACCGGGAGTCCGGGGAGTTCGTCCTCTTCGAGGCGCCGGCCGTGGTGCTGGCGACCGGCGGCGTCGGGCGCTCCTACAAGGTCACCTCGAACTCCTGGGAGTACACCGGGGACGGGCACGCGCTGGCGCTGCGCGCCGGGGCGACTCTGATCAACATGGAGTTCCTCCAGTTCCACCCGACCGGCATGGTCTGGCCGCCGTCGGTGAAGGGCATCCTGGTCACCGAATCGGTACGCGGCGACGGCGGCGTACTGAAGAACTCCGACGGCAAGCGGTTCATGTTCGACTACGTCCCGGACGTCTTCCGCAAGCAGTACGCGGAGACCGAGGAGGAGGCGGACCGCTGGTACACCGACCCGGACAACAACCGGCGTCCGCCGGAGCTGCTGCCCCGCGACGAGGTGGCCCGCGCGATCAACAGCGAGGTCAAGGCCGGTCGGGGCTCCCCCGCCGGCGGCGTCTTCCTGGACATCGCCAGCCGGCGCTCGGCCGACGAGATCCGCCGGCGGCTGCCTTCGATGTACCACCAGTTCAAGGAGCTGGCCGACGTCGACATCACCGCCGAGCCGATGGAGGTCGGGCCGACCTGCCACTACGTGATGGGTGGTGTCGAGGTGGACCCGGACTCCGGTGCCGCCTTCGGCCACGTTCGGGGGCTCTTCGCCGCCGGTGAGGTCTCCGGCGGTATGCACGGCTCCAACCGGCTGGGCGGCAACTCGCTGTCCGACCTGCTGGTCTTCGGCAAGCGGGCGGGTGGGCACGCGGCCAGCTACGCCGACGGGCTGGATGCCCGGCCGAAGGTGGCCGTGGACGCGGTCGAGGCCGCGGTGGAGACCGCGCTGGCCCCGCTGCAGCGGGACACGGGCGAGAGCCCGTACACCCTCCAGCAGGATCTCCAGGCGGTCATGGGGGATCTGGTCGGGATCATCCGGCGGGAGGGCGAGCTGGCCGACGCTCTGGGCCGGCTGGCCGAGCTGCGCGAGCGCGTGGCGAAGGTGAGCGCGGCCGGTGGCCGGCGCTACAACCCCGGCTGGCACCTGGCACTGGACCTGCGCAACATGCTGGTGGTCTCGGAGTGCACCGCGAAGGCGGCGTTGGAGCGGCAGGAGTCGCGCGGCGGGCACACCCGGGAGGACTATCCGGCGATGGAGCCCGAGTGGCGGCAGGTCAACCTGGTCTGCGCGCTGGACGGCGACACCGTGCGGCTGACCCGCAAGCCGCTGCCGAAGATGCGGCCGGAGCTGCTCGGCCTCTTCGACCGGGCGGAGCTGGCCAAGTACCTCACCGACGAGGAGCTGGCTGACATCGACGCCCTCGTCCCCGACGCTGGAGAGGCGGACAACCGATGAGCGCGAAGCGTCAGTTCCGGATCTGGCGGGGCGACGAGACCGGCGGTGACCTGCAGGACTACATGGTCGAGGTGAACGAGGGCGAGGTCGTCCTCGACATCATCCACCGCCTGCAGGCCACCGACGCGCCCGACCTGGCGTGCCGGTGGAACTGCAAGGCCGGCAAGTGCGGCTCGTGCTCGATGGAGATCAACGGCAAGCCACGGCTGGGCTGCATGACCCGCATGTCGACCTTCGGGGACGAGGAGACCGTCACGGTCACCCCGCTGCGCACCTTCCCGGTGATCCGGGACCTGGTCACCGACGTCTCGTTCAACTACGAGAAGGCCCGGGAGACGCCGGCGTTCGCTCCGCCGGCGGACGTGGCTCCGGGCGACTACCGGATGCAGCAGGTCGACGTCGAGCGCTCGCAGGAGTTCCGCAAGTGCATCGAGTGCTTCCTGTGCCAGACCGTCTGCCACGTGATCCGCGACCACGACGAGAACAAGCAGGCGTTCTCCGGGCCTCGGTACTTCATCCGGGCGGCCGAGCTGGACATGCACCCGTTGGACACCCGGACCGACCGCAAGGATTACGCGCAGGCCGAACAGGGCCTCGGCTTCTGCAACATCACCAAGTGCTGCACGGAGGTTTGCCCCGAGCACATCAAGATCACTGACAACGGGATCATCCCCATGAAGGAGCGGGTCGTCGACGGCAGGTACGATCCCCTTGTGTGGCTTGGTAGCAAGATCTTCCGCCGGGGCGAGACGCCCCAGACCAGCGTGACCACCGCCCGTCAGGGCTCGGCGACGTCGCCGAGTACGAGCCAGGGTGGCATGCACTCGCACGCGGGTGGTTCGCACGACCCGCAGGCTGAGGTGCAGGCGCAGAGCGGCGTCAACTGGCACCGGGAGGTGCCACACCCGACCGCGCCGGCGGTCGACGACCGGGGCAGGCTGCCGCTGACCGAGCTCACCTTCGACCGGGCCGCCGCGCCGTCGCCGTTCGGCGACGACGTGACCTTCCCGCTGCCTCCGGAGCACCTCAACTTCGCCCACCCGGAGCAGGACGACAAGCACTGAAAGACCACCAAAACGGGGGCTACCGGCACAACCGGTAGCCCCCGTCCCCATTTCCAGCGTTGATCATGAGGTTGGCGGGCGCTTCAGAGCTCCCCGAGCCCGCCAACCTCATGATCAACGGCTCGGTGGCCGGGGATCCGCGAGCAGGGGGCGGAGGGCGGCCACGATGGGGGCGTCGGCGGGGAGCCAGGTGACCGAGTCCAGTTCGTCGGCCGAGAGCCAGCGCAGCCCCGAGTGCTCCAGGGCCTGCGGCTGATCGTCGTGCAGCAGCCGGGCGGCGTACACCTTGAGCACCGAGCGGCCGTGCGCCATCCGCACGTTGCGGCCGACCCGGTCGCCGATCTCCACGCGTACGGCCAGTTCCTCCGCACACTCGCGGACCAGCGCGTCAATCTCGGCCTCCCCCGGCTCGACCTTTCCACCGGGAAACTCCCACATCCCCGCCACCTCTGGCGGGGCGGAACGGGCACAGGCGAGCACCCGCCCGTCCCGGATGATCGCCGCTCCCACGATCACCTTCAGGTCCCGTCGTTCGGTCTGCCCGCCACCATTAGCCCGTTCGGTCCGCACGGGCGTCCAGGGTGCCAGATCAATCGGCGGTTTGGGTACCGTCGCCGTCCGCTAGGCCAACAGAACACGGAAGTGTGGGCGTGGACACCCCTTCCGAGCGACGACAGACTAGAGGGCACCGACAAGACACGGGATGGCGACGATTTGGCCACAAGCCGGCAACGGCGCTTGGGGGGTGCGGTTATGCGCGTGCTGTTCAACAGCCGGGCCAAGCACGACTACCTTTCCGACGCGTTGACCTTGCTATCGGGTTGGACGCGTGAGGGCGAGCAGATCCGACGGACTCTGGAGATCGACGATACCCAACACGCGGCGCTGACTGAACGGGTGAAGGTCGTCGCCGACGCGCTGCGTCTTCGTCCCGAGATCAGCCGCCGGTCAGACAGTACCCAGATCCGGGTCGGGCACGGTAACGGCGAACCGTTGACCGAGGGCGAGGTCCTGCTGGCGGCCCGCATCGAAGACGCCTACCGCGCGGTCACCGAGTCCTGACCGCTCGTTGCGAGGCATTTTCCGTTAAGCACCGGCGCGGGCGTCCTGCGGATACCAGCGCAGCTCCACCGAGTTGCCGTCCGGGTCCCGCACGTAGATCGAGGTTGCCGAGCCGCGGGCGCCGAACCGGTTGACCGGCCCGGTCAGCACCGTGAAGACGCCCGAGTCGATCACCTGCGCCCAGTCCAGCGGCGCCACCACCAGGCAGAAGTGATCGACGTTCGTGCCCTGCGGGTCGCCCCGGACGAGGTCGATGATGCTCTCGGGACTGATCCGCACCGACGGGAACGGGACGGTTCCGGCCCGCCACTCATCGACCCGTACCGGCGCGAACCCGAGCCGGCCGCAATAGAAGTCCAGGGCCCGCTCCACGTCCGTGACGGTCAGCACCAGGTGGTCGAAGCCGGTTACCCGCACCGCGCTGCCGTGCCTGCTGGTTCGCTCGCTGCGCTCGCTCACGCCTCCTCCAGCGCGGCCGCCGCACGCAGCCAGTCGGTGAACAGGGCCGGGTCGATGTCCGCGACGCCGTGCAGCTTCACCACCGCCATCGCCCGCGCGGCGGGCACCAGTCGCCCGGAGGGGTCGGCGATCTCCTGCCCCCGCCACAGCCCGAAGGTGACGTAGGACCCGTACCCCTTGAGCAGGCAGACCGGGCGCTGACCGGGCCGGTCGCCCAGACTCCACACCGGGTGGCCGTGCCACATCGCGCCGGTCGCCCCGGGCAGGGCGTCCGCGATGACGGGCGTCAGCTTCTCCCCTATCTCGCGGAGCGGGCCGGCCAGGCCGGCCAGGTAGTCGTCGATGCTCATCTCGCAGCCTCTCAATCGGGCGGGTTTCCTTGCCGACTTCACGATCCGCCGACGGGGGCCGCGGACCAAGACCGGTTGCCGCTACGATCGTTGACCACAGGTCAACGGTGGGAGCGACGTGCTGGAGCGGTACGAGGTCGAGACGTTCCTGACCCTCGCCGAGGAGCTGCACTTCGGCCGGACCGCCGAGCGACTACGGGTCAGCACCGGCAGGGTCAGTCACGTCATCAAGAAGCTGGAGCGCCAGATCGGGGCACCGCTGTTCGCCCGGACCAGTCGGGTCGTCCGGCTCACCCCGATCGGGCGGCAACTCGCCGACGACCTGGCCCCGCACGTGGCCGGGATCGACGAGGCGGTCCGCCGGGCGGTCGACGCCGGCCGGGGCGTCACCGGGACGCTGCGGGTGGCGTTCCTCGGCGAGTGGACGGCGCCGGTGCTGCTCCGTGCGGTGGCCCTGTTCTCCGAACGGCACCCCGACTGCCGGGTGGAGGTGCACGAGGCGCAGTTGTCCACCACCCGGTCCGGCCTGCTCGACGGCTCGACCGACGTGCTGATCGCCTCGTACCCGTTCGACGGGATGGTCAACGGCCCGGCGCTGCTGTCCGAGGACCGGATGCTGGCGGTGGCCGCGGATCACCCGCTCACCCGGCAACGGTCCGTGTCGCTGGAGGTGCTCGCCGACCATCCCGTGGTGCAGTACCCGTCGGTGACGTCGGCGGAGTTCAAGCGGGACCGGACCCCGGAGAGCACCCCGTCCGGCCGGCCGGTGCCGAAGGGCCCCGCCGGGAACACCTTCTCCGAGATGCTGACGCTGGTGGCGATGGGCCGGGGCGTGCTGCCGGTGGGCGAGCACACCCGCCGCTACTACCCACGCCCCGACGTGGCGTACGTGCCGATCCACGACGCGCCACCCATCGAGCGAGGCCCGGTGTGGCTGGCCAGCAACACCACCACCCGGGTACGGGAGTTCGTCCGCGCGGCGACCGACGCGAACAACGCGGACCGATGAGACACGGCGAGTTCGGTCATCCCCGCCCGGTCCAGGTCTACGACGCCGAGTGCGCGTGGGGGCCGGACGACGACTTCTTCCGGGCGGTGGTCGACGAGACCCCGGCCGCCCGGGTCCTCGACCTGGGCTACGGCACCGGGCGCTGACGCCCGGCGGCTGATCAGGCTGCCGGACGGCGACGGCACGGTCAGCTTCACCCACCACTACCGCTTCGCCGACGGCGCGGAACTGCTCAGCTCGGCGTCGCTGCGCTTCCGCTCCGAAGCGCAGCTCCGCGACTCCCTGGCCGCCGCGGGTTTCACCGTGGACCGGATCCACGGCGGCTGGCACCGTGAGCCCGTCGGCCAGGGCGACGGCGAGTTCCTGGTCGTCGCCCACAGCAGCCGGCTGGCGCCGGTTGCCTAGCCTGGTCCGCATGGCGAACATCGCGTACGACCGCAAGGAGCAGGTCCAGCAGATCGAGAGTGGACTCCTCGACGGTGAGCAGATCATCGCCGTCTACGACGCTGTCGGCACCGGCACCGGATTCATCGGGCTGACCGACCGGCGCGTGATCATCCAGGACCGCTCGTTCGTCGGGAAGCGGCATGCGATCACCAGCATCCCGTACTCGAAGATCACCAGCGTGAGCGTGGTCAGCAACAAGTCCTGGGGCGGCACGTTCTTCTCCACCGGGGCGATCGCCATCCACGTCGGCACGCACACCTACGAGGTGGAGTTCCGTGGCGCGCAGAAGAGCCACCACGTGCACAACGTGATCCTGCACCACATCTCCTGACCAACCCGGTCTGCCGTGGCCCCGGCTGAGGTAAATGCCTTGCCGGGCCCGGCAGGCGCTGCTGTCTTGACTCGACAGCCGCGCGAAGGGAGCAGCCGCCATGCCCGACACAGCGAAGTCCCCCCGACCGAACGTCATCCGACCTGAGGAATCGAGACTTCGTGAGCACACCTGTTCCCCTGACCACGGCGCTGCTGGGCGCCACTGACACCAACCCCGGAGGCCGCTAATGTCGGTCTTCGACGATCCCGGCCTCTTCGGCCGGCTGTGGGCCGCCGGCTACGACGACGGCACCAACCCCGACCCGGCGCCCGCCGTGGATTTCCTGGCCGATCTGGCCAACGGCGGTCCGGTCCTCGAACTGGCGATCGGCACCGGCCGGGTCGCGCTGCCACTCGCCGGGCGTGGCCTCGGCGTGCAGGGCGTTGAGGCGTCCGAGGAGATGATGGCGCAACTGCGGGCCAAGCCCGGCGGCGACCAGATCCCCGTGGTGGTCGGTGACATGGCCGACGTAGGAGTGCCGGGCCAGTTCCAGCTGGCGTACCTGGTCTTCAACACGCTGTTCAACCTGGTGGACGCCGAGCGGCAGGCGGACTGCTTCCGCAACGTCGCCCGGGTGCTGTCGCCCGGCGGCGCGTTCGTCGTCGAGGCGTTCGTGCCCGACCCGCGCAGCTTCGACCGGGACGAGCAGGTGCAGGTCCGCGCCGTGACCGAGGACTCCGCGACGATCCGGCTGCACCGGTACGACCGGCCGGCGCAGCGGTTCATCCGGCAGACCATCACCTTCGACGGCGACGGCGTACACCTGAAGCCGTTCGCGATGCGATACGCCTGGCCGCACCAGATCGACGCGATGGCGCAGCAGGCCGGGCTCCGGCTCACCGAGCGGTACGCCGACTGGCACCGGCGACCGTTCGAGGCGGACAGCACGGCCCACATCTCCGTCTACCGAGCGGAGTAGCGGCGGTTGGTCGACTCCGGGGCCGGAAGCCGGTGGTGTCGATGTGTCACGGTGTCACTGACACCCGACCTCCACGGAACCGGAGTCGACCTCCGTCAGCGGAAGCGAGGTTCCCGCCATGAGCAGACGGACCCGCCTGGTCGTCAGGGCACTGTCGGTGATCCTGTTGGTCGTGGGCCTGGTCGTGGAGGGGTCCAACGACGGCCCGGTTTACTGGATCGGCTGGGGGCTGGTAGCCCTCGCCTGGGTGGGCGTCATCGTCGCCGGCATCCGCCCGAACCGCCGCGCCGCACGCGAGAACGCCCGCCTGCGGGCGGCGCTACTCGGCGGCGAGAGCCCACCGCGAGCAGACACACCTGCTGACCGTCCTCGCGTTGAGGACGACCACCCGGACCGGTGATCGCGCGCACCTGGGGGCCTGCGCCGCACTGGCCATGTCGTACCCGGCGGGCACGATGCGGAGCATGTCTGAGTCATCTGCGCACCAACACCACGCCATCGACTATGTGGAGTTCACGGTCACCGACCTCGACCAGGCCAAACGCTTCTACGCCGAAGCGTTCGACTGGCAGTTCAACGACTACGGCCCGGGGTACGCCGGCATCCGGAGCCCGCAGGGCGACTCCGCGCCCGAGGTCGGCGGCCTGCGCGTGGACCAGGCAGTCCGGGCGGGCGGCCCGCTGGTGCTGCTCTACTCGGCCGACCTCGACCGGTCGGTGCAGGCGGTGAAGGCCGCCGGCGGGCAGGTCGTCAATGGGCCGTACGAGTTCCCCGGTGGCCGGCGATTCCACTTCACCGACCCCAGCGGCAACGAGCTGGGTGCCTGGGCCGAGCGGTAGCACCGGGTCACCCGCGCGGCGGCAGCCCACGAGCTTGACCGGTCGCCTTACGATCCGCGCATGCACCGTGAGGAGATAGATGGAGTTACGGTCCTCCAACGAAATCTGCCGGGCATGCTGGCCGCATCGCTGACGTTCGGCTGTGGCACCCGCGACGAAGAGATCGACTCCGTCGGCCTGAATCATCTGGTGCAGCACCTGGTGGAATGGTCCGATCCTCACGTCGCGGAGAAATACTCGAACGACACCTGGGTGAACGAGACGTCGTTCCTCGCGGCCGGCACTCCCGAGCAGATCGCGGAACACTTCACCGCCATCTGCTCGGCTATCAGCGATCTTCCGCCGGAGGACCTGTCCGATGCTGTCGCGGACGTCGAGGCAGACAGCCGGGACATCTTCAACATCGACGAGGGCGTGCTCGACCCCTGGGGAGCACTGCTCGCGCGGCGTTTCGGGTCGCGCGGACATGGCCTGTCGCGCTGGCCCGCGGTGGATTACCGGCTCTTCACGGCTGACGAGATCAGACAACATGTGGAGAGGTTCTTCACTAGCGGCAACGCCGTCCTCGCCGTGACCGCCGAAGCGCCTGGGGCGATGCGACTTCGATTGCCCGCTGGTCCGCGAATCACCCACGGCACACACCTCGTGAACCACCAATCGGGTCCGGTCTGGTACGCCGATGAGGTTCGCGGGGTCGCGCTGGTCGTCGGTGCCGCACCCAGCGTGGAAGCGCTTCTGCTGATGCGGGCGCTGCAGTTGCGAGTCGGCCAAGCAGTACAGCGGGCCGGGCTCGGCAACGGCGCTGAACTCATGTTCGAGGTCGTCGACAGTACGCGGCACCAACTCGGGCTGAGGGTCACCCCGCAGGACGACAGGAAAGCCAAGAATTTCGAAGCTGCTACCGCGGCGGAACTGCTCTGGGCCGAGCTGCGAAGACTTGTGCACGAAGGGCTCGACCAGGTGGACATGGCCAACCCGGAGGCGATTAGGAACCTGGCCCTACCCGCGGTCCTCGTGCCCACGTATGAGGCGCTGGCCTGGATGCGGCCGATCCAAGAGCTCGAACCCGCGACCCACCTGGAGTTGTTCGGCACAACCGAGCATTACTACTCCGATTCACTCACCGAGCTGACTGGCCTCACTCCGACAGCGGCGCGGGACGTCATGTCGGACTGGCTCTCATCCGCCATGATCGTCGTGCCGTACGGATCGCGACCGGATCTTCTTGGCACCACCGATGTCTCCTGCCCCAGCACCCGCTTCGTGCCGGCAGGTGAGGTGGTCAGGCCGACGCTCATGAAGCGGTTCGGCAACAAGGGCTCGCTGATCATCGGCACGGACGCGATTTCCACGGTGGATGGTGACGGCAACGTGCACACCGTTCCGCTGTCTCAGGCGCTCGTCGCCGAGCGGGACGGCTCGCTCTGGCTCGCCCACATCGGCCATGGCTGCGTCACCGCCATCTCCGACTTCGCTCAGGCAGCCGACAAGCTCCGGTCCGTCCTGCCTCCGCGACGGTTCCGCCGAGCGACAGGGCGGGAGTCAGGATCGATGCGGCCGAGATAGCCGGTCCAGCCAATTCAGACGTTGAAGCGGAACATAGAGCCGCTGTCCCGACACCAGCAGGAACGGCCCGCGACACCTGCTCACACGGCGTCTCGGGCTGCCATCGTTGGTGACTGGTTGACGACGTTTGACAGTGTCTTGTGCCCCCTGTGTGCCCCACACTGACGGGATGCGGCAGCGCTTGCAGCGCCCCGGACCAGCGGATTAAGAGGCACACACCGAGCGATGGCCGTCGCCGTGTCGCCTCGCCTGCCGTGACGGCCGATCCCCGTCTGTGGCTGGTGCAACGCGCCTCGGTTGCTGTCGCCGTTGCTGTCGCCACGACCTATGCATTACGAGTCCGCCGCGGCCTGCTTGTCGGCGTGGCCCCGGTCCTTGTCGAGCTTCTTCTGACGTCCGCCAGTGTCCGCCACGACTTGCAGGCTTGGCTGCTCGGTTGGCTGCTTCGGGCACACGCGGTCTGGCTGTCCGTCATATCTTGGGTGCATGAAGGGCGTCAATGCCGATGGACCAACCAGACCGGAGGTCGGTGCCATCACTAGCGGATCGCAATCTCGCAACAACGAGATGGACGTCATCGAGATCGGGCCTCGTAGGCCACCCCTGCCACGGTGGCGGGGACGGGGAATCGCCGGCCCCATCGCTGTCGCGCTCGTCGTCGGGGCCATCACGGGATACCTCGCCGGCATCCGACGCGCCGAGACC
>NZ_JBSFYP010000040.1:0-63166 GCF_053599835.1 Micromonospora sp. NPDC005163 | reverse complement strand
AGCGGTTCGACGGAACGATCGCAGTGGCTGGCGTCGACCTCGATGTCCCCGCCGACTCCTTCTACGGCCTGCTCGGCCCGAATGGCGCCGGCACCCGCCTGCCGGCCCGCTCCGGTCGCAAGGAGGCGCAGGGCCTGCTGCGCGCCGTCGCCAGCACCGCGATCCAGCCCGGCCGGGGTGACCTGGGCGCGCTGATCGAGATGCTCAACCGGCCGCCCCGACGGCGAGGGGTGGCGGTGGTGGTCTCGGACTTCCTCGCGCCAACCGAGCAGTGGACCCGGCCGATGCGCAAGCTGCGGGTCCGGCATGACGTGCTGGCGATCGAGGTGGTCGACCCGCGGGAGCTGGAGCTGCCCGACGTGGGTGTGCTGCCGGTGGTCGACCCCGAGAGCGGCGAGCTGCACGAGGTGCAGACCGCCGACCCGCGGCTTCGGCAGCGCTACGCCGAGGCTGCCGCCGCCCAGCGGGCCACGATCGCCGCCGCGCTGCGTAGCGCCGGCGCGGCCCACCTGCGACTGCGTACCGACCGAGACTGGCTGCTGGACATGGTGCGTTTCGTGGCCGCGCAGCGGCACGCCCGCACCCGGGGGACGACACGATGATCCGTTTCATGCAACCGTGGTGGCTGCTGGCCGTGCTGCCGGTGCTCGCCCTCGCCGCGTTCTACCTG
This sequence comes from Micromonospora sp. NPDC005163, assembly GCF_053599835.1. Classification (NCBI taxonomy): domain Bacteria; kingdom Bacillati; phylum Actinomycetota; class Actinomycetes; order Micromonosporales; family Micromonosporaceae; genus Micromonospora; species Micromonospora sp. NPDC005163. The sequence goes on along the minus strand of NZ_JBSFYP010000040.1, from coordinate 62,496 downwards.
TGGCGGCAGTTGCACCGCCGGGCGTACGCGATGCGCTTCACCAACGTGGATCTGCTGCGCACCGTGGCGCCGAAGGGGCTGGGCTGGCGCCGCCACGTTTCGGCGACCGCGTTCCTGCTCTGTCTGCTGGTGCTGGCCACCGCGCTGGCCCGTCCCGCGGTGGACACCAAGGAGCCGCTGGAGCGGGCCACCGTGATGCTCGCCATCGACGTGTCGCTGTCCATGCAGGCCGACGACGTGGCGCCGAACCGCCTGGAGGCGGCCCAGGAGGCGGCGAAGCAGTTCGTCGGCGAGTTGCCGAAGAGCTACAACCTGGGGCTGGTGTCGTTCGCCAAGGCGGCCAACGTGCTGGTGCCACCGGGCAAGGACCGGGCGGCGGTGACCAGTGCGATCGACGGGCTGGTGCTGGCCGAGGCGACCGCGACCGGCGAGGCCGTGTTCACCTGCCTGGAGGCGATCCGCTCGGTGCCGGCCGACGGGGCAGCGGGTATTCCACCGGCCCGGATCGTGCTGCTCTCCGACGGGTTCCGCACGTCCGGCCGGTCGGTGGAGGAGGCGGCGGCGGCCGCGCAGGCGGCCAACGTGCCGGTCTCCACCATCGCCTTCGGCACCGACACCGGCCAGGTCGACATCGGCGGCCAGCTCCAGCGGGTGCCGGTCGACCGGCTGGCCCTGGCCGAGCTGGCCGAGACCACCGAGGGCTACTTCTACGAGGCGGCCTCGGTGAGCGAGCTGAAGCAGGTCTACCAGGACATGGGCAGTTCGATCGGGTTCCGCACCGAGCCGCGCGAGGTGACCCAGTGGTACGCCGGGGTGGCGTTGCTGCTGGCGCTCTGCGCGGGTGCGCTCAGCCTGCTCTGGTCGTCCCGGATGCTGTGAGGCCGGCGGTGCCCGGGCTGGTCCCGGGCGCCGCCACCACTGCCCGGGTGACGAGATCGGGCGCGAGCGTTGGGGTCAGTGCCCGCCGCCGGCGAGCACGAAGACGATGGCCACCCAGACGGCGGCGAGGGTGAAGCCCAGCGGGGCGACGTAGCGGCTCATGGACGGCTCCGGTGGCGGCTGGACGGTCCGCGTGCGGGGGCGGACCGCAGGGGGTGGGGACGCGCACACGAAGTCGTGACCGGGCGGCTCCCGGCGACCGTCCGGATTCGGACGGCGCGGCACGCGCACCTCGGCGTGGGCCGGGTGGCGGGGGAGCGGAGCGGGGTCAGCTCACCAGACTGAGTCGTGGCTCAGCGGGGCTGACCATCGGCCCGGCCACGACTGGGAGGATCGCTATCTCGCACAGCGATCACCTCCTGAAGTCGGGCGGGCCGGAACGTCGATCATCGTACACCCGCGCTGTCGACGGGACGCACTCGGCCGACCGGCCGGCCGCCCCTCCACCGCCCGGCCGTCGCCACCCCGTCAGCCGGGCCGGCCGGCGGCCCGCCCGTGTCAGCGTGACCAGCACCGCGGCGAACAGCGGCAGCCAGCAGCACCGGGCGAGCACCCAGCCCGGGCCGTCCGGCGCGGTGTGCAGCCCCGGCAGGGCCACCCCACCGCGGGCGACGAGCGCGGTCACCGCGACCAGCACCGGCTGGTGCCACAGGTAGATCCGCACCGCGTTCCGGTTCACCTCGGTCACCGCCCGGCCCGGCAGCGGGCGGGCCAGCAGCCGTTCCAGCGCCGGCCGGGCGAGCAGCCCCACCCCGACCTGGGTGACTGCCAGCGCCACCGCCAGCAGCGACGGCGGGTTCAGGTTCGACACCCCCTCCCCGGGCACCCCGACCGCGCTGGCCGGATAGCCCAGCGCCAGCAGCGCGGCCAGCGCGGCGGCACCGCCGCCGGCAAGCGCGCCCGCCACCCGCCGGTCGGCCAGCCGACCGTCGGCGTGCGCCAGGCCGAGCAGGTACGGCACCGCCCAGGCCGCCACCACGGTGACCGGCGGCAGGTCGGTGCCGGCCGGTAGCAGGCGGCCCGCCAGGTCGGCCGCCGCCACCACGGCCACCGCCGGTGCGACGCAGCGGATCACCTCCCACCTCGCGACGGCGGCACGCAGCGGGCCGGTCGACGCGACGAGGAGCAGCAGCGGTAGCAGGAACCACAGTGGACTGACGGCGAGCCGCAGCGCGACGGCGAGCGTGTCGTCCGGGATGCCGGCGACGGTGGCGGCGAGCAGCATGGCGGCTCCCGCACCCAGCAGCGCCAGCGCGGGCAGCGCCAGCCGGCGCAGCCGGCGCGCCAGCCAGCCGCCCGGCCCGTCCCGGTGGCGTGCCAGCGACCGGGCCGAGCCGAATCCGGCGGTGAAGAAGAACAACCCGAGGGTCTGCAACACCCACGTCACCGGGGCCAGGCCAGGCAGCGCGGTCAGCGGGCTGGCCTGGTGCAGCCCGCCGCCGGCGGTCAGCACCAGGCCGGTGACCAGCCAGTGCCCGAGCACCACCCCGCCGATGGCGTACGCCCGCAGCGCGTCGACCGCGCGGTCGCGGCTCACCGGGCGTTCCCGGCCCGGTCGGCGTCGGCGCCGCCCAGCACGACCGCCGCCACCGCGACCAGCGTGGCGCTGCCCGGCACCAGGTAGCCGTCGTGCCCGGCGACCCCAGCCACCGGCAACGGCCGGGCGCCGAACGCCGGGTCGCCGGGTCGCCGGCCGTACCCGAGACCGGGCAGCCGCACCGACGGCACCCGCCGGATCCAGTCGGTGGGCGCCTCGGCGGCCCAGAATCGCCGCCCGCCGCGCAGCTCGTTCGCGTGCTGCACCCCGGCGCCGATCCCGCCGAGGCTGACCACGTCAGCGACCTGCGGCGGGGCGTCCGCCGCGGCCAGCGACACCACCAGCGCCCCGTAGCTGTGCCCGACCAGGGTGATGGTCGCGGCGGGGCGGCGCCCGGCCAACTCTCGCAGCAGGGCGGCCAGGCCGTCCGCGCCCCGCCGGGCGCTCGTGCCCGCGGCGGCGGCCAGCACCCCGTCGGGTGGGTCGTAGCCGAGCCAGGCCAGCACCGCGACCCGCGCCGCCGGGTCGGCCGCCCGCAGCTCCCGGTACAGCTGCCCGGCCTGCGCCGCCGGCGCCCGACGCGCCACCCCGCCCAGTCCACGGTCGAAGTCGGCCAGCGTGCTGCCGACACCGGGCACCAGCACCGCGATCCGGTCCGCGTCGGCCAGGTCGCCGAGCACCTCGACGGCACGACCGTCGCCGCGCGGGTCGAACGTCAGGAACCGGCGCCCGCCGGCCGCCCAGTCCGCGTACGGCGGGCCGGCCGCGCGCATCGCCGCCGCCGTCACCGGGTACGCCTCGACGAACCCGGCCGCCGCGACGGGCTCGGGTCGGGTCGGCAGAACCAGGTTCACGCCGAGCAGCGCGGCCAGCGCCAGTCGGCCGGCACCTCGTGGTCGCATCATGGTCTCCCTCCGGAATGTCATCCGGAGGGAGAGTGCGTGGGCGGGCAGCGCTCGCGCGTCGTCCCGGGGAGCCGTTCCCGGGCTGGCTCCGCAGAGCTACTCGCCGGCGGCGACCAGACCCGTCTCGTACGCCAGCACCACGGCCTGGGCGCGGTCGCGCAGCCCCAGCTTGGCCAGGATCCGCCCGACGTGCGTCTTGACCGTCTGCTCGGCCACCACCAGGTCGCCGGCGATCTCCGCGTTGTTGCGGCCCCGGGCGATCAACCGCAGCACCTCGGTCTCCCGCGGAGTGAGTCCGGCCAGGTCGGTGGGGCGCGGCCGGTGGCGGTCCGGGCGGGCCGCGAACTCGGCGATCAGCCGGCGGGTGACCGCCGGGGCGAGCAGCGCGTCCCCGGCCGCCACCACCCGCACCGCGTGCACCAGGTCGGCCGCCGGGGCGTCCTTGAGCAGGAAGCCGCTGGCCCCGGCGCGCAGTGCCTCGTACACGTAGTCGTCCAGGTCGAAGGTGGTGAGGATGAGCACCCGGGGGCGCTGCGCCGACCGGTCGCCGAGCAGCTTGCGGGTGGCGGCCAGCCCGTCCAGCACGGGCATCCGCACGTCCATCAGCACCACGTCCGGGTCGAGCCGGCGGGCGGCGGCGACGGCCTGCGCGCCGTCGGCGGCGTCACCGACCACCAGCAGGTCCGGCTGGGCGGCGAGGAGCGCGCCGAAGCCCTGCCGGACCATTGCCTGGTCGTCCGCGATCAGCACCTTGATCATCGGTCCCCGCTCTCCGCGTCGTACGGCAGCTCGACCGCCACCTCGTAACCCCCACCGGGCAGCGGCCCGGCGGTGAACGTACCGCCCAGCGAGGTGGCCCGCTCCCGCATGCCGGTCAGCCCGTGCCCGGCGCCGGCCTCGGCGGTCGGCCGGACGTCCACGTCGTCGGGCGGCGCGTTCTGCACGCGTACCGCCAGGGTGGACCGGCCGGCGCGGACGGTGACCCGCACCGCGGCGCCGGCCGCGTGCCGGGCCGCGTTGGCCAGGCCTTCCTGCACGATGCGGTACGCGGCCAGCCCGACCGGCGCGGGCACCCGCCCGTCGTCCGCCGGCTCGGCGTCCAAAGTCACCGGCAGCCCGGCCCGGCGTGCCGCGTCCACCATCGCGTCCAGGTCGGTCAGGTCGGGCTGCGGCGCGGTCTGCGGGCCGGTCGACTCGCTGCGCAGCACCCCCAGCAGCCGCCGCATGTCGGTCAGCGCGTCACGGGCCGAGCCGGCGATGGCGGCGAACTCCGCGGCCACCGGCGCCGGCACGGCGGTCAGCCGGTACGGCGCGGTCTCCGCCTGCACCGCGATCAGCGACATGTGGTGGGCCACCACGTCGTGCAACTCCCGGGCGATGCGGGTGCGTTCCTCCAGCACCGCGCGGCGCTCCTGCTCCCGTTCGCTCAGCTCGGTCTGCTCGGCCAGCGCGCGCCGGGACATCCGGTTGCGCCGGATCAGGTCTCCGACGATCGCCAGCGCGCCGAGCAGCGCCAGGACGGCGGCCCGGTTCTCGGCGCGGACCAGGGTGAACACCGGAACCGTGGTGATCGCCACCACCCAGACCAGCACCGGCCGGTCGACCCGCGCGACGACCACCGCGACCACCGCGATCGACCCGAGCGCCAGCGGCGGGGTCCACGGGCCGGGCGCGTCGGCCGGCGCGTTGAACGTGCACACCAGCAGGGCCAGCACGGTCAGCCGCCAGGCCAGCAGCGGACGCCGGGGCAGCGCCAGCAGCGGCGCCACGGTCATCGCCGCGAACAGCACCGCGATCGGCGCCGGCAGGCCCCAGTCGTTCTCCAGGGCCAGCGTGATCCAGAAGAGGCCGAGCGCGGCGAGCAGCCCGACCGGGGCGGCGTAACGGGCCAGCCCGGGCCAGCGGGCCAGCAGCGGCCGGCCGGGCAAGGCGTCCGCGCCCAGCAGGGTGTGCCGCAGGGCGCGCAGGGCCCCGACGATCGGTTGCCGGTTCACCACCGGGAGGCTACGGGGCCGACCCTTCGCGGGGCGTGCCACCAGGGGTTGACTCCGGTGTCGTACCCCAGTGTGACGCGACTCCCGTTAGCGCTTACCTACCGGTAACGCCTAGGCTCCGACGCGTCCGTGCTGACCATTCGCAAGGGGGAATCGTGGCCCGTACCGTGCTGGTGACCGGGGGAAACCGGGGAATCGGCCTGGCCATCGCGCAGGCCTTCGCCAAGCAGGGCGACCGGGTGGCGGTGACCCACCGCAGCGGCGACGCCCCCGAGGGGCTGTTCGGGGTGCGAGCCGACGTCACCGACGCCGACTCGATCGACGCGGCGTTCACCGCCGTGGAGGCCGAGCTGGGGCCGGTCGAGGTGCTGGTCTGCAACGCCGGTATCACCGACGACACGCTGCTGCTGCGGATGTCCGAGGAGCAGTTCACCGGCGTGCTGGACACCAACCTCACCGGCGCGTTCCGGTGCGCCAAGCGGGCCTCCGGGAAGATGCTCCGGGCCAGGTGGGGTCGCATGATCTTCGTCTCGTCGGTGGTCGCGCTCTCCGGCGGCGCAGGTCAGGTCAACTACGCCGCCAGCAAGGCCGGCCTGGTCGGCGTGGCCCGCTCGATCACCCGAGAGCTGGGCAGCCGCAACATCACCGCGAACGTGGTGGCGCCCGGCTTCATCGACACGGACATGACCGCCGGCCTGTCCGACGACCGCAAGGCGGAGATCCGCAAGTCCATCCCGGCTGGCCGGATGGCCCACCCGGACGAGGTCGCCGCGGTGGTCACCTGGCTGGCCGGCGACCCCGCCGGGTACGTCTCCGGTGCCGTGATCCCGGTCGACGGTGGCCTGGGCATGGGCCACTGACCAGCGCTTTCTGACTACGTACGGAGGAACCCTGCATGTCCGGACTGCTCGCCGGTAAGCGGCTGCTGGTCACCGGTGTCATCACCGACGCCTCGATCGCCTTCTCGGTGGCGAAGCTCGCCCAGGAGAACGGCGCGCAGGTCGTGCTGACCGGCTTCGGACGGCTCTCCCTGGTCGAGCGGATCGCCAAGCGACTGCCCGAGCCGGCGCCGGTGATCGAGGTGGACGTGACCAACACGGAGCACCTGGCCAGCCTCGCCGACCGCGTCCGCGAGCACGTCGACGGGCTCGACGGCGTCGTGCACTCCATCGGCTTCGCCCCGCAGAGCTGCCTGGGCGGCGGCTTCCTCGACGCCCCCTGGGAGGACGTGGCGACCGCGCTGCACGTCTCCACCTACTCGTACAAGTCGCTCGCCATGGCGGCGCTGCCGCTGATGTCCGCAGGCGGCGCGGTGGTCGGCCTGACCTTCGACGCGACGAAGGCGTGGCCGGTCTATGACTGGATGGGCGTGGCCAAGGCCGGCCTGGAGTCCGCGTCCCGCTACCTGGCGATGCACCTGGGCAAGCAGGGCATCCGCAGCAACCTGGTCGCCGCCGGGCCGCTGCGCACCATCGCCGCCAAGTCGATCCCCGGCTTCGACCAGTTCGAGGACGCCTGGACCGAGCGGGCTCCGCTCGGCTGGAGCCTCACCGACCAGGAGCCCGCGGCCCGGGCCTGCCTGGCGCTGCTGTCCGACTGGTTCCCGGCCACCACCGGCGAGATCGTGCACGTCGACGGCGGCTACCACGCCATCGGCGCCTGAGGTGCAAGGAAGGGTCCCTTGTTAACGCCTGCGGTAGAGCAGGGGACCCTTCTTAACACCGTGGACCACTCCGGAGCAGGGGGCGTCGCCGGGTCGTCCCGGCCGACCGGCAAGAATGGACCCATGGCGTACGACGCGGTGGTGCTGGTGTCCTTCGGTGGGCCGGAGCGGCCCGAGGACGTGATGCCGTTCCTGCAGAACGTGACCCGGGGCCGGGGCGTGCCGCCCGAGCGGCTGGCCGAGGTCGCCGAGCACTACCAGCATTTCGGCGGGGTGTCCCCGATCAACCAGCAGTGCCGTGACCTGCTGGCCGCCGTCCGCGCCGACTTCGCCGCACACAATCTCGACCTGCCCGTCTACTGGGGCAACCGCAACTGGGACCCGCTTCTCGCGGACACCGTGACCCAGATGCGCGACGACGGCGTCACCCGGGCGCTGGCCTTCGTCACCAGCGCGTACGGCGGCTACTCGTCCTGCCGGCAGTACCAGGAGGACATCGCCGCCGCCCGGGCCGCGGTCGGCCCGGACGCCCCGGTGATCGAGAAGCTGCGCCAGTTCTGGGACCATCCCGGCTTCGTCGAGCCGCACGTCGACGCGGTCCGTGCCGCCCTGGGGCAGCTCGACCCGGCGAAGCGGGACGGCACCCGGCTGGTCTTCACCGCTCACTCCGTCCCCACCTCGATGGCGGCCAACGCCGGCCCGCACGGCGGCCGGTACGAGGCGCAGCTGCACGAGACCGCCCGGCTGGTGGCCGCGGCCGCCGCTCCCGACCTGCCGTACGACCTGGTGTGGCAGAGCCGCTCCGGGCCGCCGCAGGTGCCGTGGCTGGAGCCGGACATCAACGGCCACCTGGCGACCCTCGCGCAGGGCGGCACCACCGGCGTGGTGGTCAGCCCGATCGGGTTCGTCTCGGACCACCTGGAGGTGGTGTGGGACCTGGACACCGAGGCGCTGGAGACGGCCAAGCAGCTCGGCCTGGACTTCGTCCGGGCCGGTACCCCGGGCACCGACCCGCGCTTCGTGGCCATGGTGCGGGAGCTGGTCACCGAGCGGACCGACCCGGACGGTGCGCAGCTGCGCCGCCGCCTGGGCGAGCTGCCGATGTGGGACACCTGCCCCACCGTGTGTTGCGTGCCGACCCGCCGCCCCTGACCGTCCACCCGCCCACCGACACCCCGGGGATGACCGATGCATGACCGCAAGCCCGTCGAGAGCTGGCTGACCGACATGGACGGCGTGCTCGTGCACGAGGGCCAGCCGGTGCCCGGCGCGCCGGAGTTCATCAACCGGCTGCGCTCGTCCGGCAAGCCGTTCCTGGTGCTGACCAACAACTCGATCTACACCCCGCGCGACCTGACCGCCCGGCTGAGCCGGATGGGGCTGGACGTGCCGGAGGAGTCGATCTGGTCCTCCGCGCTGGCCACCGGCCAGTTCCTCGCCGACCAGCGGCCGGGCGGCACCGCGTACGTGATCGGGGAGGCGGGGCTGACCACGGCGCTGCACGCGGTCGGTTACGTGCTCAGCGACTTCGCCCCGGATTACGTGGTGCTCGGTGAGACCCGCACCTACAGCTTCGAGGCGATCACCAAGGCGGTCCGGTTGATCAACGACGGGGCTCGGTTCATCTGCACCAACCCCGATGTCACCGGTCCGTCGGTGGAGGGCGCGCTGCCCGCCGCCGGCTCGGTCGCCGCCATGATCTCCAAGGCGACCGGGGTGGAGCCGTACTTCGTCGGCAAGCCGAACCCGATGATGATGCGCTCGGCGCTGAACACCATCAACGCGCACTCCGAGAGCACCGCGATGATCGGCGACCGGATGGACACCGACATCCTGTGCGGGCTGGAGGCCGGGCTGGAGACCATCCTGGTGCTCACCGGGATCAGCAGCCGCACCGAGGCGGAGCGTTACCCGTACCGCCCGTCCCGGATCATCAACTCGGTGGCGGACCTGCTCGACGAGGTCTGACCAACCTCGTCAGGGGCGCAGTGGGGCGTTGCAGGCGGCCACCAGCGCCTGTCGGCAGGCCGTGGTGAGCGGGCGGAGCGCGGCGTCGCGCTGCTGCGCCTCGTAGTTGTTGATCGCGCCACCGGGCGCGGCGTGCCCGGCCAGCGCGAGCACCCGGTCGAGCACCGCGGCGCGGGCGAAGAGTCGGCGGGCCCGGGGGTCGAAGCCGGGCGGCAGGTCGGTGGCGCCATCCGGGCGGCGCAGCGCGGCCAGCGCCCCGGCCAGCTCGGGCCGCCACTGGGCGACGTCCAGGCGGGTCAGCGCGGCGGTCGTCTCGGCGAGCGCGGCAGCCAGTTCGGCCTCGGCCTCGGCGGCGCCGGGCAGCGACAGCGACGCGGCGGGCGCGTTGGCCGGCAGCGGGTAGACCCGCCAGAGCACCGTCTCGAAACAGTCCCCCGAGCCGGAGGTGTGCAGCCGGACCTGCGGGATCAACCCGAGCCCACCGGCCACCACCGCCTCGCCCGCGTCCAGCGCCGCGCCAGCGAAGTCGCCGGGGCCGGGCAGCCCCCGGGGGTCGCCCGGCGCGGGCAGCACCAGACGGATCTCGTCCGGGGAGAGCTTGGCCAGGGTGGGCAGCGCGGCGCCCAGCGGGACGTCGGTCCAGGTGCCGGGGGCGTCCGCCACGAGGTGCTCCTCGTCGCCGGCGATGGCGTCGGCGACCTCGTCGTACGGCACCAACCCGGCGCGCCACGCGCGCACCCAGGCGACGAACCGGCTCGACCGGCGCGGCGTGAGTGTGGCCGCGCCCGCTGTGGGGGTGGACATGCCGAAAGGGTACGTGGTCAGCGGTGGCCCTGTCTCGACTGCCGCTCCGGCCGCCCTGCCTGCCCCGAACTGCCCCCTTCGCCCCACTCCCGGCCCACCCACTGCTCAGGTCGATCATGGAGCCGTGGTGGGCGGTCCCTACTGATTCGTGCCGTTTCGCGGGGCACCACAACTCCATGATCGATGCAGCCGAGGGTGGGGGTGCAGGGCTCGGCGGTGTGTCGGGATGGTGGCCGGGGGTGGCGGGGTTAGCGTGATCGACATGGCGGGGCGATACGGCGAGGACGTGTTGGCGGGCGACTGGCGGCGGCGGAAGGTCACCCCCGAGGTGGACGCCGAGCCGGATCTCGTGGTGGAGGACGCCGACTCCGGGTTCTGCGGGGCGGTGGTGGGCTTCGAGGCCGGCGCGGTGGTGCTGGAGGACCGGCACGGCCGGCGGCGCAACTTCCCCCTGCTACCGGCGGCGTTCCTGCTCGACGGCAGCCCGGTCACGCTGCGCCGTCCGGCCCGCGCTTCGGTGCCGGCGGCCCGCCGGCGCACCGCGTCCGGCTCGGTGGCGGTGGACAACGTCCGCGCCCAGGTGGCCAGGGCCAGCCGGATCTGGGTGGAGGGCATCCACGACGCGGCGCTGGTCGAGCGGATCTGGGGCGACGACCTGCGGATCGAGGGCGTGGTCGTGGAACCGCTGGACGGCATCGACGCCCTGGACGCCGAGGTGCGCGACTTCGCCTCCGGCCCGACCCGCCGACTCGGCGTACTCGTCGACCACCTGGTGCCGGGCAGCAAGGAGAGCCGGATCGTGGCCCGGGTGACCTCGCCGTACGTGCTGGTGACCGGGCATCCGTACGTGGACGTCTGGCAGGCGGTCAAGCCCGCGGCGCTGGGCATCGCGGCGTGGCCGGTGGTACCGCCGGGGCGGCCGTGGAAGGAGGGGGTCTGCGCGGCCCTCGGGGTGGCCGAGCCGGCCGACATGTGGCGGCGCATCCTGTCCCGGGTGAACACCTTCGCCGACGTGGAGACCCCCCTGATCAACGCCATGGAACGCCTCATCGACTTCGTCGCCGACCCAGCCTGACCGATCCGCGCCGCATCGCGCCCACCCTGAACACCAGGCGTGGGTCAGGGCTCCTGGTCGGGGGTGCGGGTGTGGACGAAGGTGGCGATGTCCAGGGCGACCGCCCGGCCCTGCTCGTCCCGGCACACGGTGAGGATCTCGCCGTCCTGCCCGCCCGCGCGGCCTCGCCAGCGGTCCGGTCCCTCCGCGACGAAGCGCAGGTCCGGCGCGCCGACCGGGCCCGCCAGCAGCTCGCCGGCGGCGTCCACGGTCACCTCGATCTCGCTGCCCATCCACCACCAGCGGCCGGTCAGCTCGGCGAGCTCGGCGGGCGGTGCGGCTGCGGCTGGCCGCCACGGGGTGACCGGCGTCGGGTCGGCGTCCAGCACCAGCGTGAGCAGCTGCCGGCCGAGTGCCCCGAGGTGCCCGGTGCGCAGGCCGTACGAGTTGGCGAAGCCGACCACGGCGGTGCGGGTGGGCCGGTGGACGGCCAGCGAGGCGATGTAGCCGGGCATCGAACCGCCGTGCCCGACGTACACCCGGTCGCCCTCCCGGAAGAGTTCCAGCCCGAGGCCGTGCCCGTGGTTCCAGGACTCCAGGTCGCTGATCACCACGGGGAAGCACATCTCGGTCAGCGTGTCGGCGGCCAGCACCTTCGGGTCCGGGTCGGCCAGGAACGCCGCCCACCGGCCCAGGTCCTCGATCGTCGACCAGAGCTGCCCGGCCGGGGCCATCGCTCCGGTGTCGGTACGGGGCTCCTCGCGCAGCGTGTCGTGCCACGGGTGGACGACGTAGCCACGGGCGAACGGTTCGGTGGCCGCGTACGTGGTGCGGCGCATCCCCAGAGGGGCGAGGACCCGCTCGCTGAGCAGGTCCGCCCAGGACGTACCGGTGAGCCGTTCGAGCACCCCGCCGAGCAGCCCGTACGCCAGGTTGGAGTAGTGGTATGTGGCGTGCGGCGGGTACGCGATCTTGTCGGCGGTCAGCCCGGCGAGCAGGGTGGTCAGATCGGCGCCCGCGGTCCGCTCCCACCAGTCGCCCTCGGGTTCACGCTGGATGCCGCTGGCGTGCCCGAGCAGCTGGCGCAGGGTGAGCGTGCCGACGCCGGTGCCCGGCAGGTGCCGCTCCAGCGGGTCGTCCACGGCCAGCCGGCCGGCGTCGCGCAACTGCATGATCAGGGTGGCGGTCATCGTCTTGCTGATCGAGCCCAACCGGTACTGCAGGTCGATGTCCGGGCGGGGATGCTCGCCGGCGACGGCCAGGTGCGCCAGCGTGCCGTCGCGGACCACGCCCAGCACCAGCGACGGGGCCCGGCCGTCGGCCTGCGCCTGGGCCACCTGGGCGTCGACCTGTCGGGCGGTCTCGGGCAGCAGGGTCAACGGGAACTCCTCGTTCGTCGGCTCGGCCGGATCGCCATTTCTGGGGTGTTTCGGCGGGCCAGGTGGGTTCCGCCGAGCCTACTGATCATCACGGGTCGGCCGCGCGTGCATTTGCGTGTCACGATCGTGGTGTGGACGCCGTGGTGTGGATCGTGTTGGGTGTGCTGCTGGTTGTCGCCGAGGTCTTCACGACGACGCTTTTTCTGATCATGTTCGGGGTCGGCGCGTTCGCCGCCGCGGGCGCGGCCGCTCTGGGCGCGCCGGTGGCGGTGCAGGCATTGGTGTTCGCGGTGGTGTCGGCGCTGAGTCTGGTGGTGGTCCGCCCGGTCATCCGGCGGCACCAGCGCTCGGCACTGGACAGCGGCGAGCAGGCCTTCGGCGTGGAGGCGATCGAGGGCTCCATGGCGTCGGTGCTGGAGCGGGTGGACGCCGAGCGCGGCCTCGTCAAGATTGACGGGGAGCTGTGGAGCGCCCGGTCGTACGACACGACGCAGACGTACGAGCCTGGTGAACGGGTGCGAGTGATAAAGGTCCGGGGCGCGACCGCCCTGGTCTGGCAGGACGACGTTTCTTCCGCCGGCGAGCTGCCGGAAGCGAGAGGGTGAACGGGATGACGGCCATAGGCGTACTGCTGATCGCAGTGGCGTTGATCGCTGTGGTGACGCTGGCAAAGGCGGTGCGGATCGTGCCGCAGCAGCGCCAGGACGTGGTGGAACGGCTCGGAAAGTACAAGCGCACGCTCAGCCCCGGCCTCAACCTGCTGGTGCCGTTCATCGACGCGGTACGCACCAAGGTCGACATGCGGGAGCAGGTCGTCAGCTTCCCGCCGCAGCCGGTGATCACCTCGGACAACCTGGTGGTCTCGATCGACACGGTCCTCTACTTCAAGGTGGTCGACTCGGTTCGGGCGACGTACGAGATCTCCAGCTTCCTGCAGGCCATCGAGCAGCTCACCGTCACCACGCTGCGTAACGTGATCGGCTCGCTGGACCTGGAGCGCGCGCTGACCAGCCGCGACGAGATCAACCGGCACCTCTCGGGCGTGCTGGACGAGACCACCGGCCGCTGGGGCATCAAGGTGACCCGGGTGGAGATCAAGGCGATCGAGCCGCCGGCCAGCATCCGCGACTCCATGGAGAAGCAGATGCGCGCCGAGCGGGACCGTCGCGCGGCGATCCTCACCGCCGAGGGGCACAAGCAGTCGCAGATCCTCACCGCCGAGGGTGAGAAGCAGTCCGCGGTGCTGCGGGCCGACGGTGACCGGCAGGCGCGGATCCTGCAGGCCGAGGGTCAGGCGAAGGCGATCCGGACGGTCTTCGACGCGATCCACCAGGCGAACCCGAGCCAGAAGGTGCTCGCCTACCAGTACCTGCAGGCCCTGCCGCAGATCGCCCAGGGCAGCGCCAACAAGGTCTGGATCATCCCGGCCGAGCTGACCAAGGCACTGGAGGGGATGGGTGGCGCGCTCGGCGGGCTGAGCCAGATGGTGGGGGACCTACCCGCGCCGGAGGCGGCCGACCACGCGAGCCAGGTCGAGCGCGAGGCCGCGCAGGCCGCGCAGGCCGCGGCGGACGCCGCCCAGCAGATCCACGACGAGGTACGCGTCGCCGAGGCGCAGGCCACCGGTGGCAGCAAGCAGCAGGGGCTGCCCGCGCCGGAGCCGGTCTCGCCGGCCAGTCTGGTCAACGACCCGACCGACCAGCGCGAGCGCGAGTGATCGAGTTGGCCGGCCGTCCGGCCGGATAAATGCGAGAAAGACTCATGGGGCGCTCCGACGCCTGCCACGATCGGTCCTAGGACGGGTGGTGACCAGGCAATCGGGGCGCCCCGGCGCGTCCCGCACCGCTCGTGGACGAGCGAGGTGACGCATGAAGGATCCGGCGAATCGGATGTGGTCCTCGGAGCCGGTGCCCGGCGCGCACGACCCGGCCGGCCCGCTGGGCTCCCGGGCCAGCGGTGGCGGGTTCGGCGTACTGCCCTTCGTCGGCGAGCCGACCCCGGCCGGGCCGGCAACGAACGCCAGTTGGGCCTGGTCGGTGCGCCGGTTCGCGCGGGCGGCGGTGTGGCTGCTGCCCGCGTACGCCATCCTCTACGGCGCGGTGGCGATGGCCAGCGACGGCGGGGTGGGCAACGACCCGTATCCGGCCGACGGCCAGGCGGCGTACCTCATCGGCTGGGTGGCCGCGGTCTGGCTCGGCCTGCTCGCGCTGCTGGCCCTCACCGGGCTGCTGGCCGCGACCCGCAGCCGCCGGGTGGCCACCGCCGGGCTGCTGGTCAGCATCGCCGGCACCGTGCTGATGCTGCCCTTCGCCGGGCTCGCCGAGCAGACACCGGTCTTCGGCGTCACCGCGCGTTCGCTGGTCCTGGTCGGCGCCACCTTCTACAGCGTGGGCTGGGTCCTCACCGGGTGGGCGGTGGCCCGTTCGGGCACGTTCAGCCTCGGCGACGGGGTCATGCTGATCATCGCCGCGCCGTTGCTCGGCCTGGGCGGCGCCCTGATCGGCTCGTTGCAGACGTTCGGCGCGATCTTCGTGCTGATCGCCGGCATCGGCATCGGCTACCGCTCCGGCCGCCTGATGCCCCGCGAAACGGCCCGCGACGCCGCCAGCGCCAGCCTCTCCACCCCCTGACACACCCCGCTTTAACCACCCACCCCACCCGGTGATCAAGAGGTTTGCGTCAAAAAGGGCCTCCTGGTTGACGCAAACCTCTTGATCACCGGTGCCAGGGGAGCGCGCGGGGTGGGGGTGGTGGGAGTTGGCTGGTGGGGGGCCGTGAAGTTGCTGACAATCCGGGGTTGAGGGTGGTCGGTTGGCGGCTTTCGTGGCAATCCTGGGGAGCATGGCCGCCTCTCGCTCGCCGCTGTCGCGGCTGTTCACCGTGCTGCTCGCCGGCTTGCTGGCCGGGCTCGCCCTGGCAGTCGCCGCGTTGCCGGGCAACCTGCTGCTCGGGTTCGCCACCCGCTCCGCGATCGGGACGTACGCCGCGTTGCCCGACGCGCTGCGCACCCCGGCCACCCCGCAGCGCTCCTACCTCTACGCCAATGACGGCAAGACGCTGATCACGACGTTCTACGACGTGAACCGCACCGATGTGCCGCTGTCGGAGATCGCCCCGGTGATGCGGCAGGCGATCGTGGCGGCTGAGGACCGGAGGTTCTACGAGCACGGCGGCGCCGACCTGCGGGGCCTGGCCCGCGCGCTGGTGGCGAACGTCAAGGGTGGCGGCACCGAGCAGGGCGGCTCGACCCTGACCATGCAGTACGTCCGTAACGTGCTCAAGACCGACCCCACCCGCACCGCCGAGGAGCGCGCCGCCGCCACCGATCCCACCATCGGCCGCAAGATCCAGGAGATCCGGTACGCGGGCGCGCTGGAGCGGAGCCTCGGCAAGGACGAGATCCTCAACCGGTACCTGAACATCGCCTACTTCGGCTCCGGCGCGTACGGGATCGCGGCGGCCAGCCAGAAGTACTTCGGCAAGCCGCCGGCGAAGTTGACCCTCGCCGAGTCGGCGCTGCTCGCCGGTCTGGTGCAGTCCCCGGACGCGTACAGCCCGATCGGCGGGGACAAGGACGAGGCGCTGGCCCGCCGGTCGTACGTGCTGGACTCGATGGCCGAAACCGGGGCGATCACCGCAGCGCAGGCCGCGCAGGCCAAGGCCGAGCCGCTGACCCTGCACCCCACCCAGCAGCCCAACGGCTGCACCTCCGTGGCCCAGGGCCACGACGACTGGGGCTACTTCTGCGACTACCTGCGTCGCTGGTGGGTGACCCAGCCGGCGTTCGGGGCCACCGTGCCGGAGCGCGAGCAGGCTCTGCGCGCGGGCGGCTACACCGTGGTCACGTCGCTGGACCCGCAGGTCCAGGCCACCGCGCAGCAGCAGGCCACCAAGGTCTACGGGTACGACAACAAGCGCGCCCTGCCGATCGCGGCCGTGCAGCCGGGCACCGGTCAGGTGCTGGCGATGGCGGTCAACCGGCACTACAGCCTCGCCGACAACCCGAACGGGCAGGCCAACTACCCGAACACCGTCAACCCGCTGATCTCCGGCGGTGCCAGCGTCGACGGGTACCAGGCCGGTTCGACGTTCAAGCTGTTCACCATGCTCGCGGCGCTGGAGTCGGGCCGTACCCTCTCCACCGGCTTCGACGCGCCCGCCAAGCTACCCACCCGGTACGCCGCCGAGGGCCCCGGGAGCTGTGACGGCCATTGGTGCCCGGCCAACGCCAACCCGGACTGGATGGACGGGTACCGGATGATGTGGGACGGCTTCGGCCGCTCGGTGAACACCTACTTCGTCTGGCTGGCCGAGCAGGTCGGCCAGGACAAGGTGGTGGAGATGGCGCAGCGGCTCGGCATCACCTTCCGCGCTGGCCCGGACGCCGACTTCGCCAAGAACGATGCCGCCAACTGGGGTTCGTTCACCCTGGGCGTGGCCGCCACCACCCCGCTGGACCTGGCCAACGCGTACGCCACGGTGGCCGCCGAGGGCACCTACTGCACGCCGGTGCCGGTGGTCTCGGTGACCGCCGCGAACGGCGACAAGGTGCCGGTCGGGCAGCCGTCCTGCAAGCGCGTGCTCGACGCCGACGTGGCCCGTGCCGCGACCGACGCCGCCCGCTGCCCGGTCGGGCAGCAGTCGCCGTACGGGCAGTGCAACGGCGGTACGGCCACCGGCGTGAACGACATCCTCGACGGCCGCCCGGTGGCCGGCAAGACCGGCAGCTCGGAGCAGAACGCCACCGAGACGTTCGTCGGTTTCACCCCGCAGGTCGCGGTCGCCGGCATCGCCGCCAACCCGGACGACACGACCGACTCGGTGGGTTCCGCGGTGCAGGCCAAGGTGATCGACGCGGTCGCCCGGGTCATCGCCACCGCCGTCAAGGGCCAGCCGGAGAAGGCGTTCGTCGCGCCGAGCCGCGAGCTGGCCGGCGAACCCCGCCGCCCGGTCGAGCGGGCTCCCGTCGTCCCCGACCGCAGGTCCGACCAGGACGACCCGCGGTCGTTGCTCCAACGCTGGCTCGACCGTCGCGGCTGACCGCACCCCCGGCGGGGGTCGGTCAGCGGAAGCGCGGGTCGGCCCAGTCGACGAAGCGGGCGAAGAGCGCGTGCGGACGCGGCGTGTCGTAGGGGTTGAGCGTGTACAGGTCACGGGTGGCGTGAGCGAAGACGCCCGTCAGCAGGATGTAGAGCGGTACCCGGTCCGCCTCGTGCCGGGCCCGCAGCAGCAGCCGGGCCACCGCGCACGGCCACGGGTCACCGCACCCGGCGCACACCCAGAGCGGCTTCAACGGCCGGTGCGGCTCCAGCCACGCCGGTAGCTCACCCACCGCCGTCGGCCGGCACCGATCCGGGGGTACGCGGGCCGCCGCGTCGCGTGTGCCAGCGCCGTCGTTCAGGTCTGCTCCGTTCACCATGTCTCCTTCTGCCCAGGGGGAGCGGCGCCGGGGCGTACCGGGGGAATGGCCGCCGACCCGGCGCCGCGTGCTTCACAGTCTGCTGACCAGGCCACTACGCTCGGAAGCTTCCGCAGTGGGGCGGGGAGCATCGGACCGGCACCCGAGAGTGCCCGGGAACCGGCCCGGCCCGCCGTAGAGGAGGTGGAGAGCCGGTGAGCGTGTCCGCGTCGGAGTTCCTGGTTCGCGAGCTGCGCCGGCAGCGCACCCTGGCCGGGCTCACCCAGGACGAGCTGGGCGAGCGGGCGCACTTCTCCGGCAAGCAGGTCAGCGCGGTCGAGTTGGGCACCCGCCCGCCTCGCGAGGACTATCTCGCCGCCGTCGACCGGGCACTGGACACCGGCGGGCTCTTCGTGCGGCTCTGGGCCGATCTGGTGAAGGACGACGCCGCCGCGCCGGTCTGGCTGCGCGAATGGATCGAGTTCGAACGCGAAGCCGTCCTGCTCCGCTGGTACGAGCCGCTGTATGTCCCGGGGCTCCTGCAGACGCAGGACTACGCGAGGGCCACATTGGCCGGCGGGCGGTTCACCGTCGAGGAAATCGATCGGGCCGTCGCCTCGCGCCTCGACCGGCAGGCGATCTTGACGCGGGAGAAGCCAACGCAACTCGTGGCCGTGGTCGACGAGGCGGTGATCCGTCGGCCGGTCGACCGACCTGGGTTGATGGCCGCCCAACTTGCCAGACTCGTGGAGCTGGCGGAACTGGACCACGTGCAGTTGCAGGTCGTGCCAGCCGAGACGGGAATGTATCTGGGCATGGCTGGCCAGTTCATCATCGCCGAGCTGCCGGACGGCGATCGGGTCGCGCACGCCGACAATCAGCTCACCGCGCAGATCGTGGAGCAGGCCGCGGACGTTGCTAGGCTGTCGGGCACCTGGGAGATCGTGCGGAACGAGGCACTCTCCCGGCGACAGTCACTCGACTTGATCAAGGAAGTGGCGAAGACATGGACCTGACGGGTGCCCACTGGCGCAAGTCGAGCCGGTCCGGCGGCAATGGCGGCTCCTGCGTGGAGGTAGCGGACAACCTGCCGGGGGTGGTGCTGGTCCGGGACACGAAGGACCGCTCGGGCGGCACCCTCGCGTTCGCGCCGACCGCCTGGCGGGCCTTCGTCGGCTTCGCCCGCCAACGCTGACCTCGCCGGCCGGCGGTCAGCCCTGCCGGCGACGTGGGCGGTAGCTCGCGATGGTGGCGGGCAGGCCGCGGCGGATGATCCCGGCCCAGTCGGTGTCCCCGCGCAGCACCGCGGCTGCGGTCTTGCGCGCCTGCTCGGCGGTGAAGTGCGGTGGCAGCATCAGCTCGGCCGGGTCGACCAGCGCGTTGATCACCACGGGACGGTCGGCCGCGAGGGCTCGCTCCCAGACGCCGGGCACATCGTCGGGGGAGTCGACCAGCTCGCCGTGCAACCCGAGCACCTGTGCCCACTGGTGGTAGCCGATGTCCGGCAGCTGCTGGCTGTCCGGGAACATCGGCGTCCCCTCACTTGAGCGCTGCTCCCAACTGACGAACGCCAGGTCCCGGTTGTTGAGCACCAGCACCACGAACCGCGGGTCGGCCCAGCTCCGCCAGTACTTGGCCACGGTGATCAGCTCGTTGACCCCGTTCATCTGCATCGCCCCGTCGCCGATGAGCGCGACGAGGGGTCGGTCCGGGTGGGCGAACTTGGCGCTCAGCGCGTACGGCATGGCGCCGCCCATGGACAGCAGCGTGCCGGAGAGGCTGGCCAGCATCCCGGGGCGGACCTGCACGTGTCGGGCGTACCAGGCGGTGGCGGTGCCGCAGTCCACGGCGAGCATGGCGTTGTCAGGTAGCCGCTCGCTGAGCGTGCTGAACAGCAGCTGCGGGTTGACCGGGTCGGCGTCCTGCTCGGCCAGGTCGCGCTGCACCCGGCGCCACGCCGAGGTGGCCTCGGTGATCTCCGTCCGCCATTCGGTCGGCCCGGGACCGGGGCCCAGCTCGCGCAGCAGCGCCCGCAGGGTGGGGGCGGCGTCGCCGGTCAGGTTGACCTCGGTCGGATACCGCAGCCCGAGCTGGGTGCCGTCCAGGTCGATCTGCACCCCGCGGGCCTGCCCGGGTGGCGGATAGAACTCCGAGTACGGCATGTTGCTGCCCACGATCAGCAGGCGGTCGCAGCGACTCATCATCTGCCAGCTCGGCCGGGTGCCGAGAAGCCCGATCGCGCCGGTCACCCACGGCTCCCGGTGGTCGACGGCGGTGAAACCGAGCAGCGCGGTGGCCACCCCGGCGCCGAGCCGCTGGGCGATCTCGCGGACCTCGTCCTTTGCGCCGAGGGCGCCCTGCCCCACCAGCATCGCCACCCGTTCCCCGCCGCGCAGCACCTCGGCCGCCCGGCGCAGGTCCGCCTCGGGCGGCACGGTCGGCGTGCTGCTCGGCACGTTGCTGGTCTGGTAGTAGCCGTGCGCGTGCGGCGGGTCCGGGACGGCCGGCTTGTCCTGGAGGTCCGCGGGAAGCACCAGGGCGGTGACCGTACGCCGGGCCAGCGCCGTGCGGCACGCCCGGTCGACGAGGTGACGGACCTGCGCCGGGTGGTCGAGTTGGGCCAGGAACGCCGCGGCCACGTCCTTGTAGAGGGCGAGCAGGTCGACCTCCTGGTAGTAGCCGCCACCCTCGGCGGTGACCACGGTGTGCCCGACCAGGGCGATCACCGGCTGGTGGTCGAGCTTGGCGTCGTACAGGCCGTTGAGCAGGTGGATGGCTCCCGGACCGCTGGTCACCAACGCGCAGCCCAGCGGCCCGCCGCCGTACTTGACGTGCGCCGACGCGGCGAAGCCGGCGGTCTCCTCGTGCCGCACCTGGACGAACTGGGCCCGCTCGTTGGTGCGTTGCAGGGCGGAGGTGAGGCCGTTGATGCCGTCGCCGGGATAGCCGAAGTAGCGGTGCACTCCCCAGCTGAAGAGGCGGGCGACGATGTGGTCCGCGACGGTCGGCTGCTTGGGCATGGTGCCTGCTTCGCCCGGCGCGGTGTGATCTGGGCTCACCTGGCTGGTCCTTCCCGTCGGGTCCGGTACGTCGCACGCCATTCCCCTTCCTTTACGGACAAAACACCCTCAATGCCGTGGGCTCGACCGGCTTCGGAGTGCCCGGCCGGGCGTCCGGCAGAATCGTCGGGTGCCCGTCCACCAGATCACCGACCCCGACGACGACCGGATCGCCGACTACCGCGCGCTCACCGACGTCGAGCTGCGCACCCGTTGGGAGCCACCGCACGGCCTGTTCATCGCCGAGGGGGAGCTGGTGCTGCGCCGGGCGCTGCGCGCCGGCTACCCCGCCCGGTCGTACCTGATCGACGCCAAGCGCACCGACCAGCTCGCCGACCTGGACACCGGCGACGCGCCGGTCTACGCGGCGACGCAGGACGTGCTGGAGCGGGCCACCGGTTTCCACGTACACCGGGGGGTGCTGGCGTCGTTCCACCGCCGGCCGCTGCCGACAGCGGCCGAGGTGCTCGCCACCGCGCGCCGGGTGGTGATCCTGGAGGACGTCAACAACCACACCAACCTCGGCGCGATCTTCAGGGCGGTGGCCGCCCTCGGGGTGGACGCGGTGCTGCTCTCGCCGAGTTGCGCCGACCCGCTCTACCGGCGCAGCGTCCGGGTCAGCATGGGGGAGGTCTTCGCCGTCCCGTACGCGAAGCTGGATCCGTGGCCGGACGCGCTCGCCGAGGTCCGGGCGGCCGGTTTCACCGTGCTGGCCATGACCCCGGCGCCGGACGCGGTGCCGATCCAGCGCCTCGACGCCACCCAGCGGGCCCGCTCGGCGCTGCTGCTCGGCGCCGAGGGCGCCGGCCTGACCCGGGCCGCCATGGACGCCGCCGACGTCCGGGTGGTCATCCCGATGCGCCGTGGCGTCGACTCACTCAACGTGGCCGCCGCCACCGCCGTGGCCTGCTGGGAGTTGAGCCGCGACGACCCGTGGTGAGGGCGCGGACGCCCTTGTCAGCCGATTGGACGCGGAGCAGATCCGACCGGTGACCCGGCCCGTCGGCGGCGGCATGTCGAGTTCCGGTGTCACGGACGGTAGCGTGGCGGCCGTGTTCCCTACCGTCCGTGAGGTCCTCGCCCTCGACCCGGTCCGCCACGGCGCGCCGCGCGTGGTGGCCGGGGACGCCGGGCTGGACCGGCCGGTCCGTTGGGTGCACGTCGCCGAGGTGCCGGACATCGCCACCCTGCTCGGCGGCGGCGAACTCGTGCTCACCACCGGCATCGGGCTGCCCGGTGACGACGCGGGGCTGCGCGCGTTCATCGGCGACCTGGCCGACGTCGGCGTCTCCGGGCTCGTCGTCGAGCTGGGCCGCCGGTACGTCAGCGGGGTGCCCCGGGTGATGGCCGCCGCCGCCGAACGGCGCGGCCTGCCCCTGGTGGAGCTGCGCCGGGCCACCCCGTTCGTACGGATCACCGAGGCCGTGCACGCGCTGATCGTCGACGCGCAGCTCACCGAGCTGCGCGCCACCGAGGAGATCCACCAGCGGTTCACCGACCTGTCGGTCGAGGGCGCGGACGCCGCCGAGGTGATCCGGCAGGCCGCCGAGCTGTCCGGTTGCCCGGTGGTGTTGGAGAACCTGTCCCGGCAGGTGCTGGGGTACGACCCGGCGGGCGAGAGCGCCGAGCTGCTGCTGGACGGCTGGGAGCAGCACTCCCGGCGGATCCGGCCGGCCGGGCGGACCGCGTACGACCCCGACAGCGGCTGGCTGGTGACGGTCGTCGGCGCCCGGGGGCAGGACTGGGGACGGCTGCTGCTGCGCTGGCCGGCCGGCGGGGAGCTGCCCAGCCGCCGAGGCGCCGACCCGGTGGAGCCCGACGCACGCCCCGGCAGCGGGCCGCCGACCCGGCTCACCATCCTGATCGAGCGGGCCGCGTCCACCCTCGCGCTGGGCCGGCTGATCCGCCGCGACGCCGAGGGGCTGGAACGGCAGATCCACCGCACCCTGCTGACCGCGTTGCTCGACCACTCCCGGCCGGTGGATGAGGTGGCATTGCGGGCGAAGGCGCTCGGCGTGGTGCTCGAACGCCGGCACCTGGTCGGCGTGATGGTCCGCCACCGGGCCGACGACCCGGCCGGCGAGGGTGGCCCGGAAGCCGGCCCCGCCCGGCTGCGGGACCTGTCCGAGGCGGTCGGCCAGGCGTTGCGGGAGGCGAAGCTGACCGCGCTGACCAGCGCCGTCGACGACCACTCGGTGGGCGCGCTGCTGGCCCTGCCGGACCCGGCCGCCGAGGACCGCGCGCTGTCCGCGTTCGCCGCCGCGCTGCGCCGGGTACGCCTCGACGCCGGCACGGTCCGGACCGCGTCCGGCGCGGACGCGTCCCGGATGGTGTCCGCCGCCGACCCGTCCCGGGCTGCCGGCGGTGCTCCCGGCGGGGTGATCGTGGCCGCCGGGTCCGGGGTGGGCAACCTGCGGGAAGCCCGACGGTCACTGGTCGAGGCGCGCCAGATCGCCGAGGCGGCCCGCCGGGACCGGCGTGACCTGCCGATCTTCCGGCTGCCGCACGTCGGGCTGGCCGGCCTGCTGCACCTGCTGCGCGACGAGCCCCGGTTGCAGACGTTCGTGGAGCGCGAGCTCGGGGCACTGCTGGAGTACGACGCCCGGCACCCCCGGGAGCGGCTGCTCGACACCCTGCGCGCGTACCTGGAGCAGGGGCGCAACAAGTCCGCCGGCGCCGCCGCCGCCCACCTGTCCCGGCCGGCCTTCTACGAGCGCCTGGCCCGCATCGCCCGGATTCTCGACGTCGACCTCGACTCCGTCGAAGCCTCCCTCTCCCTACACGTCGCCCTACTGGCCCTGGACGCCGTCCGCACCCCCTGACCCACCCGGCCCCGCCCCGGGCCCGGGGCGGGTCAGGTGAGGGCTGTCAGGGCCTTGGCGTAGGTGGGGGGGATGTGGTTGGGGCCGCCGGGGGTGAAGACGTCCGAGGTGGCCACCGCGGACCAGGCGGTGGCTGGGACGGCGTCGACCAGGGCGCGGATCACCGGAGCGTCGCGCCACTGGTCCTGCTCGGCGAGCAGGCCCAAAGCCACCACCGACTCCTCGACCTCGCCCACGCACTCGAACGGCTTGTGCCCGTCCACGCCCAGCAGTTCCCGGTAGCCGGGGATCTGCTCGGGGTCGGCGAGCAGGTCGCCGCCGAAGATGTGGGTGACCCGCTCCCGCGGCATGAACGGCGCCATGGCCAGGAAGACGAACCGGCACTTCGGGCAGTTGCGGCACCAGCGTTCGCTCGCGTCGCGCAGCTTGAACGCCTGGTTGCAGCTGGTCACCACGTCGTCGTACCGGGTGAATTCGGCGAACAGTCGGGCGATGTGCAGCTCGGACAGCGAGCGCAGCAGCGAGAAGTACGGCTCGGTCAGGCCGGCGTGCTCGGCCAGCGCCGCGCGCAGCAGCCCTTCGGCCTCGACGCCCTTGGACCACTGGTGATTGATCTCGTGACCGTTCCAGACCAGGTTCGGGTCGGACGCCGAGCGCTCGTTGGACATCACCACCGGGCCCAGCCCGTGCAGCACCGCGGTCGCCACGGCGATCAGCGAGTTGATCGCGGTGACCGGGATGTGGCCGTTCAGCGCGCCGGCCGCGTTCAGGTCGAACAGCACCGGGTCGATCCGCCGCCGGGCGGCCAGCGGGGTCAGCCCGGACGCCTCGTTGACCGAGACGATCACGTGGTTCGGGTTGACCGAGAACGGCACCGGGTCCAGTTCGGCTCGGCGCAGCGCCTCCAGGCTGACGATGGAGTCCTTGCCGCCGCCGACCGCGGAGAGGGGACGACGGTCGGAGTCGTCGTACACGCGCGGCGACTCCGGCGAACCGGCTGGCACCTCCGGCCGCAGCTCCAGCACGTGCGGCAGCTGGTTGCGGTACGCGTACTCCGCCAGGCCCCTGGTGTAGACGGCGGTGACGTAGTCGACGGTGGCCGCGCCCAGCGGCGCCGGCAGCACCAGCCGGGGCGGCGCGGCGGCCTTGTAGTAACTGACCCCGGCGACCAGGTGCAGCACCTCCAGCACCCGGCCGAGGGTGGCCACCGTCTCGTCCGACGGCGGCTCCGCCGGCAGCGGAAGGGTGATGACCTCGGTGAACCGCTGCTCGCCGGCCGGGCCGGTCAGGGCGTAGTCGAACAACACCTCGCCGGTGGCGAAGTCGATCGAGTAGGACGGGAAGGTGAAGGCGTCCATCCGCCGGAGCTGCTCGTTGGGCACACGCCATACTAGGCCCTGGTTCGTCCGGCCGTGTCCGGCTGCGCCGGACCGAGCCCTGCCCCACCGCCGCCGCGACCACCGAGGAGAGCCCCGTGCGCCTGTCTGACCTGCGCGGACGTACCGTCGCCGTCTGGGGTACCGGCCGCGAGGGCCGGGCCGCGGTGACCGCGATCGCCGCGCACGGCCCGGCCGACCTGGTCGCCGTTGACGACAGCGCCAACTTCCTCTCGCTGCCGTGGGACGGCCCGCTGGCCGAGGCGGCCCCGCTGGTCACCGGCGAGGCGGGCTTCGAGCGGCTGGCCGCCGCCGACGTGGTGGTCCGCTCGCCGGGCGTGCCGCAGACCCACCCGTGGCTGGTCGAGCTGCGCAGGCGCGGCGTCACCGTGACCCAGGGCACCGCGCTGTGGATGGCCGACCACGCCGCGCGCACCGTCGGGGTCACCGGCAGCAAGGGCAAGAGCACCACCTCCAGCCTGATCAGCCACCTGTTCACGGCGATGGGCCGGCCGAACGTCTTCGGCGGCAACATCGGCGTGCCCACGCTCGACCTGCCGGAGGCCGAGCTGTACGTGCTGGAGCTGTCCAGCTACCAGTGCAGCGACCTCAGCGACTCGCCCCGGGTGGCCGTGGTCACCGCGCTCTTCCCCGAGCACCTGGACGCGCACGGCGGGGAGCGGGAGTACTACCGGGACAAGCTCAACCTGCTCGCCCACGGCCCGGAGACGATCGTGGTGAACGGCGCCGACCCCCGGCTCGCCGCCGAGCTGGGTGATCGCCCGGTGGTCCGTGCCGGTCGCCCCGACACCACCAACGTGGCCACCGGCGCGGACGGCACGCCCTGGTTCCACCTCGGCGACCAGCCGCTCTTCCCGCGCGCCGTGCTGCCCCTGGTCGGCCGGCACAACGAGGGCAACCTGTGCGTGGCGCTCGCCGTGCTCGACGCGCTCGGCGTGGACGTGGTGGCCGAGAAGGACAGGCTCGCCGTCGCGGTCGCCGGGTTCCAGGGGCTGGCCCACCGGCTCACCGAGATCACCGACCCGTCCGGGCTGACGTTCGTGGACGACACCCTGGCCACCAGCCCGTACGCGGCCATGCACGCCATCGACGCGTACGACGGCCGGCCGTTGACCGTGATCGTCGGGGGCACCGACCGGGGTCTGGACTACACGCCGCTGGCCGAGCACCTGGCGGAGCGGGAGTTGACCGTGATCGGCATCCCGGACAGCGGTACCCGGATCGTGGCGGCGCTCGCCAACCTGCCCAAGGTGCGTACCGAGCTGGTCGACGACCTGGTGGACGCGGTGCGGCTGTCCAGGGAGCTGACCCCGGCCGGTGGGGTGGTCCTGCTGTCCCCGGCGGCGCCGAGCTACGGCCAGTTCCGCAACTTCGAGCACCGCTCGGAGGTCTTCGCCCAGGCCGTCGCCGACACCGCCGGGGCGTGACACCGCGCCCGGCCGGGGTCAGAGCGGGTCGGGCCGGTCGTGCAGGGCGCGCATCGAGCGGATCGCCGAGCGGATCTCCTGGAGGTAGCGCCCCGGCGTGAGTGTCTGCTCGGGCAACACGGCCAGGTCGGCCAGCGTCGGGTCCACCCCGACGGTGTCGATGCCGCAGCCGTACGGCACGGCCAGGGTGCGTAGCGCGTCGCAGTGCTGGAACGGCACGTAGATCGGCGCGGTGACCATCAGCACCTCGTCGCCCGGGGCGAGCTGGACGTGCGCCGCCCAGAACCGCTGTGTGTCGGCGGTGTGCGCGCGCCGCCGGTACGGTTCGCTGGACGGCGCGGCGAGCACCCGCACCGGCGGCAGGCCGACCGGTCGGTAGGTCCGCGACGACCAGGAGTGGTGCGGGTGCCCGGCGTCGACACCCTCCTGCTCGGCCGGGGCGGCCACCCCGAACACCCGCCGGACCGCCGTGTCCAGCACATCCACCTCGGTGTCGTCGGCGGGCAGGCCCGCATCGGCCAGCGTCCGGCGTTCCCAGTCGGACAGCGGCCGGAAGCTGCCGAGCACGGCGACCTCGCCGTCCACCCGCAGTCCGGAGCGCAGCAGGTGGGCGGCGTACCCGACCCGGCGTACGCAGGCGTGCGCCAGGCCGCCGAGCACCACCAGGTGGGCGTACGCCGACCGGGCCGGCGCCACCGGCCGGATCAGGCCGAGCGCCGCCGCCGACGCGAGCACCAGCTCGACGGTGCCGGGGTCGAGGTCCGGCTCCCGGGCGTCGGGCCGTTCCCGGCCGCCGCGGAAGTCCCAGTGTCGGGCGGAGAACTCGTCCAGGAACCGGAGCACGTCGGCGAGGTCGCCGTCCGGCCAGCTGCCCCCGAAGTGCTCGACCAGTCGGCGTATCGGGTCTGCGGAGACCCACTCGGCGATGCCGGCGGCCGGTTCGCCCGGCGCCCCGGTCGGCAGCGGTACGGGCAGCTCAGGCACCGCCGGATCGTACCGGGCCGGCGGGGCGGCCTCGTTGTCGTCCCGTCGTACCCTGACGGCAGCCGGCGCCCGGGAGGTACCTCGATGGCCGATTTGCTCCACCGGCCCCGCAACGACCGGGTCGGGCCGGCGGGTGGCTTCGTCCGGCTGCTGGCGCACACCGACCCGGTCGCGCTGGTCGGCATCCTGCTGTCGGTCTCGCTGTCCGTCACGTTGGACCTGACCAACGCGGCGACCGGGGTGGAGTCGCTGCTCGCCGGGCTGATGGGCACCACCATCTCGCTGCTGGTGGACTCGCTGGCCCGCGCCGAGCGCCGCTTCCACCTGCGGACGTTGCTGGAGGGGCCGTCCTGGCTGGTGCACGCGGTGCCCGAGCTGGTCACCGGCACCCGGGAGGCGGTCGAGCGGCATCCGGGCAGCCGGGTCGCCGAGGAGGCCCGGCGCCGCTTCGAACGGTTCCGGGCGCAGACCGAGCAGTTGCGCGCCGGGCAGATCATCCGGCCGGGCGACGACTGCCAGGACCTGCTCGGCGCGACCCGGGAGTGCGTGCGGCGGCTGGACGCGGTGACCAACGTGATGCCGAGGGCCAGCGGCGAGCTGAGCTGGTGGCGTGGCGACGTCGGGCGGCACTACTGGGCGGCCAACACCGAGGCGCTGGCCCGGGGGGTACGGATCACGCGGGTCTTCCTGCACGCCGGCCTGACCGACGAGCTGAGCGAGCTGGTGCGGGCGCAGCAACGGGCCGGGGTGCGGGTGGGGCTGCTGCCGTGGGGCGTGGTGGAGGCCTCGCGGCACGTCAACCTGACCCTGTGGGACGGCACGGCGCGCTGGGAGGGTGTGATGAGCGCGCACGGCGAGATCACCGAGAACCAGTTCTCGGTCAACGCCGCGGACCTGGCCCGGCTGACCGACGTCTTCGAGGTCTGCGTCGAGGCCGCGACCTTCCTGGACTGACCGCGACCGGAGGGCGGCCCGCCGATGACCGTGAGCGCTGTGCTGCTGGTGACGGCGGTGGTGTGGGCGGTCAGCCTGATCCGGTCGGTGCGCCTGCGGGCGTTCGTCTACAGTCTCCCGCTGCCGATGTCGCTGGCCCTGGTGAGCACCGGGCACCGGGTGCAGGGCGCGCAACTGCTCGGGGTGCTCGGCCTCAACCTGTTCTTCGTCGTCGTGGCGGTCACGCATCATCGGCTGTGCTGGCCGATCCTTCTCGCCGACGCCGCCGGGATCGCCGGGTACGTGGCGTTCAGCGCCGGCCTGCTGGCCGTGCCGGTGCCGTTCGCGCTGGCGCTGTGCGCCAGCGTGGCGCTCTGGGCGCTGGCGATGCTGATGCTGCGCCGGCAGCATCCCGCCCCGCCGCCACCAACCGAGCCGCCGCAGGAGACCGAGCTGCAGGTGGAGGCGGGGCGACGCCTGCCGGCGCCGGTGAAGCTGCTGGTGATCCTGGTCGGCGCGACGCTCACCGGGCTGCTCGGCGAGCTGCTGCGCGCGATGGTGGTGACCTTCCCGTACTCCGGGGTGCTGGTGGCCGTCGAGAGCCGTCGCGACCTGGTGGCGTTCACCCGGCACTTCGCCCGCGACAGCCTGGCGCTGGTCGGCTTCCTGGCGGCGTACCACTGGTGGCAGGACACCTCGCCGGCTACCGCCCTGGCGGCCGGCTGGGTGGCCTTCGCGCTGGTGGCCGGGGCGCTGCACGCGGCCTCGCGGGTCGGCGCGGTCGGTCGCCGCGCCGCCGCCGCCGGCTGACGTCTGGCCCGCCGCCCGAGGCTGACGCACTGTCAGGAGCGGGCGCGCGCTGCGCTACACAGTGGCAGTTGCCCACACCGGCCGCCGGTGGGAGCGTGCGGTATCCACGAATGCCGCTGAAGGGTTGCCACGATGACCGACGACCTGCTGGCCCGGCACCGGGCCGTGCTTCCGTCCTGGATGCCGCTGTACTACGCCGAGCCGATCGAGTTGGTCTCCGGCTCGGGTCGCCGGGTCACCGACGCCCAGGGCCGCAGCTACCTGGACTTCTTCGGTGGCGTGCTGACCAACATGATCGGCTACGACATCCCGGAGATCCGGGAGGCGGTCGAGCGGCAGCTCACCTCCGGCATCGTGCACAGCTCGACGCTCTACCTGATCCGCCAGCAGGTGGAGCTGGCCGAGAAGATCGCGCAGCGCTCCGGCATCCCGGACGCCCGGGTGTTCTTCACCAACTCCGGCACCGAGGCGAACGAGGCTGCGTTGCTGGTCGCCACCAACCACCGCCGCTCGCACCAGATCCTGGCCGTGCGCAACAGCTACCACGGCCGGTCGTACGCGGCGATGGGCGTCACCGGCAACCGCAACTGGTCGGCCAGCGGGCTGAACCCTCTCCAGGTGGCCTGGCTGCACTCGGGTGACCGGGTGCGCGGCCTGCTCGCCCGGCTGAGCGCCGAGGAGCAGGTCGACGCGGCGGTGGAGGACCTGCGTGAGGTGCTGGCCACCCAGACCGCCGGCGACGTGGCGGCGTTGATCGCCGAGCCGATCCAGGGCGTGGGTGGCTTCGTGCACCCGCCGGACGGGCTCTTCGCCGGCTGGAAGAAGGTCCTCGACGAGCACGGCATCCTGTTCATCGCCGACGAGGTGCAGACCGGCTGGGGGCGTACCGGGGAGCACTTCTGGGGCTACCAGGCGCACGGGGTCACGCCCGACCTGCTCACCTTCGCCAAGGGCATCGGCAACGGGTTCGCGCTGGCCGGGGTGGTCGGGCGTGCCGAGGTGCTGGAGTCGGTCCCGGCGATCAGCTTCTCCACGTTCGGCGGTAACCCGATCTCCACGGCGGCCGGCAACGCGGTGCTCGACTACCTGATCGCGCACGACCTCCAGGCGAACGCGGCCCGGGTCGGCGCGATCCTCGCCGACGGCCTGCGGTCCGCCGTGGGCGGCCTCGACTGCGTCGCGGAGGTACGCGGCAAGGGGCTGATGCTCGGCGTCGAGTTCGTCCGGCCGGGCACCAGCGAACCCGACCCGGCGCTGACCAACCGGGTCTTCGAGGCGTGCCGGTCCGGTGGCCTGCTCGCCGGCAAGGGCGGCCTGTACGGCAACGTGCTGCGGATGGGTCCACCGTTGACGCTGACCGAGGAGGAGGCCCGCGAGGGCCTGGCGATCCTCGTCGACGCGATCCGGTCGGCGGCGGGGGTGGCGGCGTGAGCAGCCGAATCGGGCACTTCATCGACGGCAAGCGGGTCGGCGGCACGTCCGAGCGGCGGGGCGACGTGTTCGACCCGGCGACGGGTCGGCGTACCGCCGAGGTGGAGCTGGCCTCGGCCGCGGACGTCGACGTCGCGGTGCGGGCCGCCGCCCTCGCCGCCCGGGCCTGGCGGGACGCGTCCCTGGCGAAGCGGTCGGCGGTGCTGTTCGCCTTCCGGGAGCTGGTGCACTCCCGCCGGGACCGGCTCGCCGAGGTGATCACGGCAGAGCACGGCAAGGTGCTCGCCGACGCCGCCGGGGAGGTGCAGCGCGGCCTGGAGGTGATCGAGTACGCCTGCGGCCTGCCCTCGGCGTTGCGCGGCGCGTTCAGCGAGAACGTCTCCACCGAGGTCGACTCGTACACGATCCGCCAGCCGCTCGGGGTGGTCGCGGTGATCTCTCCGTTCAACTTCCCGGTGATGGTGCCGCTGTGGTTCGTGCCGGTCGCGGTGGCCTGCGGCAACGCGGTGGTGCTCAAGCCCAGCGAGAAGGACCCCGGCGCGGCGCTGCTGCTGGCCGAGTGGTTCGCCGAGGCGGGCCTGCCCGACGGGGTGCTGAACGTGGTCAACGGGGACAAGGAGGCGGTCGACGCGCTGCTGGACCACCCGGAGGTGCAGTCGGTGTCGTTCGTCGGCTCCACCCCGATCGCCCGGTACGTCTACCAGCGCGGCACCGCCGCCGGCAAGCGGGTGCAGGCGCTCGGCGGGGCGAAGAACCACATGGTCGTGCTCCCCGACGCCGACCTGGACCTGGCCGCCGACGCGGCGGTCAACGCCGGGTTCGGCTCGGCGGGGGAGCGGTGCATGGCCATCTCGGTGCTGGTGGCGGTGGAGCCGGTGGCCGACGCGCTGGTCGAGCGGATCGCCGCCCGGATGGCCGGGCTGCGTACCGGTGATGGCCGGCGGGGCTGCGACATGGGCCCGTTGGTCACGGCCGAGCACGCGGCGAAGGTGCGCTTCTACGTGGACGCCGGGGTGGCCGCCGGCGCGGTGCCGGTGGTGGACGGTCGGGACGTCACGCCGGACGGCGACCCGAACGGCTTCTGGCTGGGTCCGACGCTGTTCGATCGGGTGACCCCGCAGATGTCGGTCTACACGGACGAGATCTTCGGGCCGGTGCTCGCCGTGGTCCGGGTGGGCTCGTACGACGAGGCGGTGGAGCTGGTCAACGGCAGCCCGTACGGCAACGGCACGGCGATCTTCACCAACGACGGCGGCGCGGCGCGGCGCTACCAGCACGAGGTGGAGGTGGGCATGGTCGGGATCAACGTGCCGATCCCGGTGCCGATGGCGTACCACTCGTTCGGCGGCTGGAAGGCCTCGCTCTTCGGCGACCTGCACGCGCACGGCGAGGACGGGGTGCGCTTCTTCACCCGGGGCAAGGTGGTCACCAGCCGCTGGCTGGACCCACGCCACGGTGGGGTCAACCTCGGGTTCCCCACCCAGACCTGAGCAGCCGCAGCACGCCCGCCCCGGCCAGGTACGCCAGCAGGGCCGGGACGGGTGTGCCGAGCGGCTCCGGTGCCCGCGCGGGGGTCGCGCTGTTGATCAGCAGCGCGGCCACCACAGCGGCGTAGCCGGCCACGGTCAGCGCCGTCCGGGTGGTGGTGCCCCGTCCGGCCCGGCGCCCGGTGCGGTGCCGGGCGCTGCGCGCCTCCACCTGGCCGAAGATGGCGACCAGGACCGCCAGGACCACCGCGAGCAGCAGCAGCCAGGGCCCCCGCCACGCCCACCAGGCGGCCGAACCGACCGCCGGGGTGGGCAGCGTCCCGGTCGCGTCGAGCAGGCCGATCAGCAGGACGGCGGCGGTCAGGTGCCAGAGGAAAACGGTCAGCACCACCAGGTTGACCCCGATCACGAGCTGCCACGGGCCGGTGCGGCGCAGCAGGCGCTCCGCCGGGCCGTGCAGCAGCAGGACCAGGCCGAGCTGGGTGGCGGCGACGGCCAGCAACGCGAGGCTGGGCGGCGCGGCGTTGTCCAGCCGCTCTCCGGGCACGTGCAGCATGGCCACCGGCCAGGGGCCGAGCACGGTGAGCAGCAGCAGCGCGGCCAGCCCGACGGCCAGGAACACCACGCCGGCTCGGCGGGACGTGGGCAGCCGGCGTCGGCGTACCCCCGGACGGTCGGGTGCCGACGGCCCGGCAGCGCGGGTGTCGTGCCAGGCGAAGCCGAGCTGGTGTACGGCCAGCCAGCCGAACAGGTAGTTGCCGTACCCCTGCTGCTCCGGCCCGGTCATTCGGAGCAGGTCGCCGACGCCGACCAGGGCGACCAGCACGAGCGGGACGGCCAGGCCGAAGCGGCGATGCAGCGCGTACATCGGTGGGGTGAGCGCGACCACCGCCAGGTAGGCGACCAGGAACCAGAGCGGGATGGTGGCGAACCAGACCACCTCGCGGATCCGGGTCGGGTCGGCGTCGAGCAGCCGGGCCACCGCCGCCGCGGCGCTGAGCACCAGCACCAGCACGCTGGTGGGGCGCACCAGTCGGGCGCTGCGGTCGAGCAACCAGCCGGCGGCGTCGCCGTCCCGGGCCCGCAGCCGGGTCAGCGAGGCCGCGTTGGCGTAGCCGCCGACCAGGAAGAAGACCGGCATCACCTGGGCCACCCAGGTCAGCGGGTACGCCCAGGGCAGCTCGCCGAGCGCGGAGTGCCCGGTGGGCCGGCCGGCGGCGTCCCGCTCGATCACCGTGACGCCCCAGTGCCCGAGAACGACCATGGTGATGGCGAGCGCCCGGAGCAGGTCGACGTACCGCTCCCGGCCGGGCGGGGTGCGCTCTGCGAGCTGGCGCAGGCGGCGCATCGCCTCAGGCTATGCGACCCGGTGCTGGCCGGTGGTGATAACGGTTCGGCAGCCGGGGGTTGAAGTCCGCGCGTCGCTGCCGTAGAAATTCTTCAACGACTCAGTGTCATATGAAGACAAGCAACACATCCCCCTGCGCCTCGACGCGACGGACGCCACCCCCCATCACCGGCGCCCGCCCGACCCGACCCGAGGAGACATCATGAACAGGCGTGACATCCTGCGGCGCAGCGCCGCCGCCGGGCTGCTGGCCACCCCCGCCGCCGGCCTGCTGACCGGCTGCGCCACCGGCGGCGGCGACGACAAGAGCGACGCCACCGCCTACAAGGGCACCAAGTCCGAGCAGAACCCGCTCGGCGTCAAGGAGGACGCCCCGCTCGAGGTGGTGATCTTCGGCGGCGGGTTCGGCGAGGAGTACGCGAAGGCCCACGAGGCCATGTACACCGAGAAGTACCCGAAGGCGCAGATCAAGCACTCCTCCACCCAGGAGATCAGCAAGACCCTCCAGCCGCGCTTCGTCGACGGCACCCCGCCGGACGTGGTCAACAACTCCGGCACGGGTCAGATCGACTTCAACGGCCTGGTGAGCCAGAACGCCCTCGCCGACCTGGGCGAGCTGCTCGCCGCCCCGAGCCTCGACATCCCCGGCAAGACGATCAAGGACACGCTGCTGCCCGGCGCGGTCGAGATCGGTTCGTACGACGGCAAGTTCCTGGTGATGAACTACACCTACACCGCGTACGGCATCTGGTACTCCAACAAGCTGTTCACTGAACGCAAGTGGGAGTACGCCAAGACCTGGGACGAGCACATCGCGCTCTGCAAGCAGATCAAGGCCGCCGGCATCGCCCCCTGGACGTACGCCGGCATACACCCGCGCTACATGAGCTGGCCGCTGATCTCCACCGCGATCAAGTTCGGCGGCCCGTCGGTGGCCACCGCCCTCGACAACCTGGAGCCGAACGCCTGGAAGTCCGACGCGATGAAGGCCGCGGCCGACGCCTGGCACCAGATCGTCAAGGACAAGTACATCCTGGAGGGCTCGCCCGGCCTGGACCACAAGCAGTCGCAGACCGCCTGGTGCCAGGGCAAGGCCGCGTTCATCTCCTGCGGTTCCTGGCTGGAGAGCGAGCAGAAGGCCGTCACCCCGGCCGGGTTCAACATGACCATCGCGCCGACGCCGAGCCTGGGCAGCGGCGACAAGCTGCCGTTCGAGGCGATCCGGGGCACCGCCGGCGAGCCGTTCATGGTGCCGGCCAAGGCCCGCAACGTCGCCGGTGGCCTGGAGTACTTCCGGACCATGCTCTCGAAGAAGGGCGCCCAGGACTTCACCCGGAAGGTCGCCAGCCTCACCGTGGTGGCCGGCGCCAGCGAGGGCGTCGAGCTGCCGTACGGGCTGAGCACCGTGGTCAAGGCACTGGACGCGTCCGGCGCCAACGGCTTCAACTGGGTCTACAACAACTTCTACCGCAAGCTGGAGCGCAACCTCGTCGACGCCGCGTGCGGCGAGTTCTTCAGTGGCCGGATCGGCCCGGCGGACTTCCTCGACCAGTGCCAGAAGGGCGCCGACTCGATCGCCCAGGACAGCTCGATCAAGAAGTTCAAGCGGGCTGCGTGACACCCCGGCCGGTGGGGGCGGACCGCCCCCACCGGCCGCACCACGGGAAGTAGGTCCTCATCGTGAGACATGGCAAGTGGCCGCTGATCGTCACCTTCCTGGTGCCGCCGGTGCTGCTGTACATCGTCTTCGTCGTGTCGCCGTACCTGCAGGCGTTCCAGATCTCCACCACCGACTGGCTCGGCTACTCGGCCGACGCCAACTCGGTCGGTCTGGCGAACTTCAAGACCCTGTGGCGCGACGGGTACGTCTGGAACGCGTTGCAGAACAACGCGATCCTGCTGGCCCTGGTGCCGGTGCTGACCATCGTGCTCGGGATCTTCTTCGCCACCATGCTCGCCATGGGTGGGCGCAAGGGCCGTGCCGGCGTGACCGGTGTACGTGGCGGCGCGTTCTACCGCACGGTGTACTTCTTCCCGCAGGTGCTCTCCGTGGTGATCATCGCGCTGCTCTGGAAGGAGGTCTACCACCCGAATCAGGGGCTGCTCACCAGTGCCCTGCACGCGCTCGGCCTGCCCGCGCCGACCTGGCTCGGTGACCCGGCGACCGCCTTCTGGTGCGTCCTCGCGGTGATGGTGTGGAGCAACGTCGGCTTCTACGTGGTGCTGTTCGGCGCGGCGATGTCGGCCGTGCCGAAGGAGATCTACGAGGCGGTGCTGCTCGACGGCGCGTCCCGGTTCACCACGCTGCGCCGGGTCACCCTGCCGCTGCTCTGGGACACCGTCCAGGTGGCCTGGGTCTACCTGGCCATCTTCGCCCTGGACGGGTTCGTCCTCGTGCAGCTGATGACCAACGGCGGGCCGAACTTCTCCACCGACGTGATCGGCGTACGGATGTACGACACCGCCTTCGGCAGTGAGACCAAGTTCGGCTACGCCTCGGCCATCGGCGTGGTGATGTTCTTCCTGACCCTCTCGGTGGCGGTGCTGTCGCTGCGGGTCGGCCGGCGCGATCGGATCGAGTACTCGTGACCACAGTGGACAGACCCGCCCCCGCCGCCACCGCGTCGACGCCCCCCGCCGGCCGGGACCGCCCGCTCCGCCGGGACCTCGGCGTGGCCAACGTCTTCTCGCACGGCTTCCTGCTGCTCTGGGGCCTGCTCACCGTGCTGCCGCTGCTGTGGATGTTCATCAGCTCGTTCAAGACCAACGGCGAGATCCTGGCCGACCCGTGGGGGCTGCCCGGGGCGCTGAACCTGGACAACTGGGCGCGGGCCTGGACCGGCGCGCACATCGGCCGGTACTTCTTCAACAGCCTGGTGGTGGTGGCCGGCTCGGTCAGCCTCACCATGCTGATGGGCGCCACCGCCGCGTACGTCTTCGCCCGGTACGAGTTCCGCGGCCGGCAGTTCGTCTACTACCTGTTCGTCGGCGGTCTGATGTTCCCGGTGTTCCTCGCCCTGGTGCCGCTCTTCTTCGTGGTCCGCAACGCCGGCCTCTTCGGCACCTGGATCGGGTTGATCCTGGTGTACGCGGCCTACTCGCTGCCGTTCACGGTGTTCTTCCTGACCGCGTTCTTCCGGACCCTGCCGACCTCGGTGGCCGAGGCCGCGATGGTCGACGGCTGCGGTCACTTCCGACTGTTCTTCCGGGTGATGCTGCCGATGGCGCGTCCGGGACTGATCAGTGTGGCGATCTTCAACTTCCTCAGCCACTGGAACCAGTTCCTGTTACCGCAGGTGTTGATGCAGGGCGACGAGTCCAAGTGGGTGCTCGCCCAGGGGCTGTTCGCGCTGTCGGTCAGCCAGGGATACGCCGGCGACTACGCCCGGCTCTTCGCCGGGCTGAGCATCGCCGTGCTGCCGGTGCTCGCCGTGTACGTGGGCTTCCAGCGACAGGTGCAGACCGGCCTGACCGCGGGTCAGCTCAAGTAGCCGACCCGCCGATCCGGGCCGCACGTCTGACCGATCTCGATCGCCGCGCAGCTGGCGCAGACCTCCGCGTCCCCACCCCGATTCTTCGCCGTGGAGCGGCGGGCGCGCGGGGCCTCTCGGGCAGGCGTGGGGCGGGGGCTCGCGTTGATCGTGCTCGATCCAGGATGTAGTGGCCTCCGGACGCGAGGTGGGGACTATTTCCACGATCGAGCCCGCTCTGACCCAACGCGGCGGGCGGGGCGCGGGGCGGGTGTGGGTCGGGCGGTCAGGGGGTGGGGAAGAGGAGGGCGTGCAGGGTGGTCGGATCGGTCACCTCGGGCAGCTCGCGGGCGGCGAGCCAGGCCGCGGCGGCGGCCCCGTCGCCGGCGGTGCGCAGCGGCGCGTCCGGCCAGTGCCGGCCGACCTCGGCCCGGACGGCGGCGGCCAGCGGGGTGTTCCCGGTGAGCAGCCCACCGCCGAGCACGAACGGTGTCACCGCCCCGGCCGGGCGGATCCGGCCCACGCTGTCGACCAGGTGCGCGGCGGCCTCGGTGAGCAGCGCGGTGGCGACCGGTTCACCGTCGGCGGCGGCGGTGACGACCAGCGGCGCCAGCCGGGCCAGCTCGATCGGGGGTCGGCGGGTCACCGCCTGGATCGTGGCGTCCACGGTGTCCCGAGGGCGGGCGGCGATCTCGGGGCTGCCCAGCAGGTCGGTGAGCACCGCCGTGGCCAGCGCGCCGGGGGCGCGGCCGGCGTCCAGGTCGGCGAGCAACCGGCGGACCGCCTCACGGCCCAGCCAGAAGCCGGACCCGGCGTCGCCGAGCAGCCAGCCGTGTCCGTCGGCGACCCGGTCCAGCCGCAGGTCACGGACCTGAGCGGTGATCGCCCCGGTGCCGGCGATGAGCACCGTGCCATCCGGGGCGGCGGTGCCGGAGGCGTAGGCCACCAGGGCGTCGCCGTGCACCGCGTACGGGCAGCGCAGGCCGGCGTCCTGCCAGGCCCGGTCGAAGGCGGCGCGGCCGGCCGGGTCCGCGAGCAGCCGGGCCGCCCCGGCCAGCCCGATGGTGCCGGCCGCCACCCGGGTCGGGTCGACGTCGGCGAGCGCACCGCGCAGGGC
Source organism: Micromonospora sp. NPDC005163 (assembly GCF_053599835.1). Classification (NCBI taxonomy): domain Bacteria; kingdom Bacillati; phylum Actinomycetota; class Actinomycetes; order Micromonosporales; family Micromonosporaceae; genus Micromonospora; species Micromonospora sp. NPDC005163. The sequence continues at coordinate 24,570 of NZ_JBSFYP010000040.1, read as the reverse complement.
CTTCAGCAGCTCCGTGGCGGCCTGTTCGGCGCCGTGGCTGGTGGGGTTGCCACCGCCGGCTCGGCCGGTGCCGAGGCGTTCGCCGGTGAGGGTCAGAGCGGTCGCCCGGGTGGACGTACCGCCGACGTCGAGACCGACCACGACGGTGTCGGACATCGGCACGGCCTCCTTGCGCTGCGCGACGTTGGGCCCCGTTCATGCTGGTCGGCGCCGTCGTGCGGGGCAAGATCTGGCCGGCGCGGCGGGCTGTGCGCCAGGTAACAGTTTGAAAACTTCGCCCACAGTCTTGACACGGAGGGGCGTTCAGTAAGAACTTTTACCACTAACAGTTAACAATCTTTTTGGAAAGGCCAGGCGTCGCATGGTTGATCACGAGGTGGACACCTCCGCGGGGACCGCGGTGGTCGACGCCGACGCGTTCGACCGGCGAGGCGCGCTCGGGTCCGCCTCCGACGGGGTGCTGGCCCGGGTCCGCAACGGGCTCGGTGAGCTGACCGGCGCGCTGCGCCGGGTCGCCGAGCACGTGCTGAGCGACCCGGAGGCGGCCGCCCGATCCACCATAGTCGAGTTGGCCGAGCGTAGCGGCACGTCACCGGCGACCATCACCCGTTTCTGCCGGGCGATGGGCTTCGAGGGGTACGCCGACCTGCGGCTGGGCATCGCCTCCGAGACAGGTCGGGCCCGTTCGGCCGGGTGGACCATCGACATCGGACGGGAAATCCAGCCGAGCGACCCGCTGGCCCGGGTGCTCGACCAGATCATGGCCGCCGACACCCGGGCCATGCACGACACCGCCGCGCTGCTCGACCTCTCCGAGGTGGAGCGGGCCGCGGTGGCAATCGCCGGCGCCAGCAGGGTGAACATCTTCGGCGCCAGCGGCAGCGCCCTGGTTGGCGAGGAAATGCAGTTCAGCCTGCACCGCATCGGGGTGGCCGCGTGGGCCTGGAACGACGTGCACGAGGGGCTGGCCAGCGCCGCGCTGCTGCGCACCGGAGACGTGGCGCTGGGCATCTCGCACACCGGCCAGACTCGGGAGACGATCGAGATGCTCGCCGAGGCGGGCAGTCGGGGCGCCACCACGATCGCCCTCACCGGCTTCCCCCGCTCACCGCTGGCCGAGCTTGCCGACATCGTGCTGCTCACCGCCAGCCAGGCGACCACCTTCCGGCCGGACGCGCTCTCCGCCCGCCACCCCCAGCTGGTGGTGCTCGACCTGCTCTACATCGCCGTCGCCCAGCGCACCCACGACCGCGCGCATGCGGCCTTCCGGCGTACCGCGCAGGCCGTCGACGGGCACAAGGCCGCGAAGGGAGCCCTCGCATGATCAGCGCCCAGGGGTATGCGGACGCAGTCCGCCCGGTGCTCGACCGGCTGCTCGACACCGAGGCCGACGGCATCACCCGGGCCGCCGACCTGATCGCCGAGAGCCTGCGCGCCGGCGGTGTGCTCCAGGCGTTCGGCGCCGGGCACTCCGAGGCGTTCGCCGCCGAACTGGTCGCCCGGGCCGGCGGGTTGGTTCCCACCAACCGGCTCTCGGTGCGTGACCTGGTGGTGCACGGCGACGCCCCGCCGGATGTGCTCGCCGACCCGAAGCTGGAACGCGACCCCTCAATCGCCCACCAGATCTACGCGCTCGCGGCGCCTCAGCCGCGCGACGTGTTCGTGGTGGCGTCCCAATCCGGCATCAACGGCTCGGTGGTCGAGCTGGCGGCGCTGGTCACCGAGCGCGGTCACCCGTTGATCGCGGTCACCTCGGTCGAGCACACCGCACGGGTGGCCCCGCGGCACCCGTCCGGTCGACGGCTCGCCGACCTCGCCGACGTCGTGCTGGACAATGGCGCGCCGTACGGCGATGCACTGCTGCCGCTCGAGGGCGGCGGCGCGGTCTGTGCGGTCTCCTCGGTCACCACTGCGCTGCTGGCGCAGCTGCTGACCGCGGAGGTCGTCCGACGGTTCCATCAGGCCGGAGAGGTGCCCCCTATCTACCTCTCGGCCAACGTCCCCGGCGGGGACGAGCACAACATCGCCCTCGAGTCGCGGTACGCCGGGCGTCTCCGGCGCACGGCCTGACCCGAATTCCACAAGGAGAGACGACGATGTCGATTACCCCCGAGCACCCGGCCGAGCTTGACCGCCGTACGGTGCTGCGCCGCGCCGCCGCCGTGGGCATGCTCGCCACTCCGGCCATCGGCCTGCTCAGCGCCTGCGCCACCAGCGGTGGCGACGAGAAGAACGAGCAGGTCTCCGGCGGCACCAAGAGCGCGACCAACCCGCTGGGTGTCAAGGAGGACGCCCCGATCGAGGTGGTCATCTTCAACGGCGGCTACGGCGAGAAGTACGCCACCGACGTGCACGAGCCGCTCTACAAGAAGGCGTTCCCCAAGGCGGAGGTCAAGCACCAGGCCACCCAGGCCGTCTCCACCGTGCTCCAGCCGCGTTTCGCCTCCGGCAACCCGCCGGAGTTCGTGAACAACTCGGGCGAGAAGCTGATGGACTTCGGCGCGCTGGTCGCCGACGGTCAGCTGCAGGACCTCACCGAGCTGTGGGACGCGCCGTCGGTCGACGACCCGGCCAAGAAGGTCCGCGACACCGTGGTGCCCGGCACCATCGAGGCGGGCTCGTTCAACGGCAAGCCGTTCGTCCTGTACTACGTCTCCACCGTCTTCGGCATCTGGTACTCCGGCAAGCTGTTCAAGGACAACGGCTGGGCGCCGGCGAAGAACTGGGACGAGTTCATGACCCTGCTCACGGCCATCAAGGCCAAGGGCATCACGCCGTACGGCTACGCCGGGGCGAACGCGGCCTACTACCAGTGGAACGTGATCCTCACCCACGCCGCCAAGATCGGCGGCACGGACGTGCTGAAGAACATCGACAACCTGGAGGACGGCGCCTGGCAGCAGGACGCGGTCAAGCAGGCTGCCACCGCGTGGGCCGAGGTCGGGGCGAAGTTCAGCGACAAGAGCTTCGAGGGGCTCAAGCACACCGACGTGCAGCTGCGGCAGAACCAGTACAAGGTGGCCATGTACCCCAGCGGTGACTGGCTGGAAGGCGAGCAGAAGAAGGACACGCCGGCCGGCTTCGAGTACCAGCTCATGCCGGTGCCGAGCATGTCCGCCTCGGACAGGCTGCCGGCCACGGCGCTGCGGGCCACCGCGGGTGAGGGCTACTTCGTCTCGGCGAAGAGCAAGAACCCCAAGGGCGGCCTGGAGTACATGCGGCGGATGCTGTCCACGGAGGGCGCGAAGGGCTTCACCGAGGTGGTCAAGGCCCCGACCGTGGTCACCGCCGGCTCGGAGGGCTTCGCCTTCCCGCCCGGTGTGGCCAGCTCGCAGGCCGCGCTCAAGGCGGCCGGCCAGGATGTGTTCAACCTGTACTTCGACGGCTGGTACAAGGAGCTCGACACGGAGGCGCGTACCGCCACCAACGAGCTGATGTTCGGCCGGATCAAGGCGGACGCCTTCGTGGAGCGGATCCAGAAGCGCGCCGACGCGATCAAGAAGGACAGCTCCGTCACCAAGTTCAAGCGCTGATCGGAGCGTAGGGGTCATGCGGCACGGCAAGTATCCGTTCGTGATCGGGTTCCTGTTCGCCCCGGTCACGCTGTACGTGGTCTTCGTCATCGCGCCGTACGCGCAGGCGTTCCAGATCTCGATGACCAACTGGAGGGGGCTCTCCGCCCCGCAGTGGGTGGGCTTCGACAACTACCGGAGGCTGCTCGACGACGGCAGCTTCTGGAAGGCGGTCCAGCACCACGGCGTACTGCTGCTTGCCCTGCCGCTGATCACCATTGCCATCGCGCTGTTCTTCTCGTTCCTGCTCAACGTGGGCGGGAAGAGCAGCGGTGGGCAACGCCAGGGGGTCTGGGGGGCGAAGTTCTACCGGGTGGTGTTCTTCTTCCCCCAGGTCCTGGCGGTGGCCATCATCGCGGTGCTGTTCCAGATGGTCTACCGGCCCAACGAGTCCGGCCTGATCAACGGCGTACTGATGAAGCTCGGCTTCGATCCGGTGCTCTTCCTGGTCCGGCCGAACCTGGCCCTCTGGTCGATCATCGGGGTGCTGGTCTGGCAGGCGGTCGGCTTCTACGTGGTGCTCTTCTCGGCCGGGATGGCCTCCATCCCGGGTGAGATCTACGAGGCCGCCGAGATGGACGGGGCGACCAAGGTGACCCTGTTCTTCCGGGTCACCCTGCCGCTGCTCTGGGACACCCTCCAGGTCGCCTGGGTCTACCTGGGCATCGCGGCGTTCGACGCGTTCGCCATCGTCGCGGTGCTCTCCGTGGACGGTGGCGGCCCGGACGGCGCCACCACGGTGCTGGCCATGGAGATCTACCGCAACGCGTTCGTCTACTCGAAATACGGCTACGCCTCCGCGATGGGTGTGGCGCTCTTCTTCCTGACCCTCACGTTCGCGGCGCTGACGCTGCGGCTCACCAAGCGGGAAAGCGTGGAGTACTGATGAACCCGCAGTCGACGCTGCCGCCGACGCCGGCGGCGCTACCGCCGAAGACCGGCGACCCGGGCGCCCCCGGTGGACGAGGGTCGAAGGGCCCCCGCTCGGAGGCACGGCTCTTCGCCGGCCTGGGGCACATCGCGCTCGCCGTGTGGGCGGTGATCGTGATCGTGCCGATCCTCTGGACGTTCCTCGCCGCGTTCAAGAACACGACCGAGATCTTCAGCAGCCCGTGGACGCTCCCGGCGGAACTGCGCTGGGAGAACTTCGGCCGGGCCTGGACCAAGGCGCACGTCGGCCGGTACTTCCTCAACAGCGTCATTGTGGTCACGTGCAGCACCTTCGGCACCATGCTGCTGGGCTCGATGGCGGCGTACGTGCTGGCCCGGTACAAGTTCTGGGGCAACCGGGCGATCTACTACCTCTTCGTCTCCGGGTTGGCCTTCCCGGTCTTCCTGGCCCTGGTGCCGCTCTTCTTCGTGGTGAAGAACCTGGGCCTGCTGGACACCCACACCGGGGTGGTGCTGGTCTACATCGCGTACTCGCTGCCGTTCACGATCTTCTTCCTGGCCGCGTTCTTCAAGACGCTGCCGTCGTCGGTGGCGGAGGCGGGGCTGATCGACGGCTGCGGGCACACCCGGCTGTTCTTCCAGGTCATGATGCCGATGGCGAAGCCGGGTCTGATCAGCGTGGCGATCTTCAACATCATCGGTCAGTGGGCGCAGTACCAACTTCCCCTGGTGCTGCTCTCGAACGCGAAGGACAAGTGGGTGCTCACCCAGGGCATCGCGGACATCTCGGTCAACGCCGGCTACGAGGCGGACTGGTCCGGGTTGTTCGCCGCGCTGACCATCGCGATCCTCCCGATGATCATCGTGTACGCGATCTTTCAGCGTCAGATCCAGGCCGGCCTCACCTCCGGCGCCGTGAAGTAAGGAAGGGCACCTTCTTAACGCCTGGTGCATAGGAAGGGCCCCCTATTAACAACACCTCCTCGGCCGGTGCCGACTCCAGCGCCTGCGCGTGCTGCGGGGGTTTGTTAATAGGGGGCCCTTCCTCTACCGGAGGCGTTAAAAAGGTGCCCTTCCTTTCACCTCGGGTGGTCGTCGGCGTGGGCGTGCCAGGAGTGCCACAGCGCGGCGTACGCCCCGTCGGCCGCCACCAGCTCGTCGTGGCTGCCGATCTCGGTGATCCTGCCGTCGGCCAGGACGGCGACCCGGTCGGCGTCGTGCGCGGTGTTGAGCCGGTGCGCGATGGCGATGACGGTCCGCCCGACGAGCAAGGCGGCCAGCGCCCGCTCGGTACGCCGGGCGGTCGTCGGGTCGAGCGCGGCGGTCGCCTCGTCCAGGATCAGCGTGTGCGGGTCGGCGAGCACCAACCGGGCCAGCGCCAGTTGCTGCGCCTCGGCGGCGCCGAGCTGCCGGGCCCCGTCCCCGAGCGCGGTGTCCAGGCCGTCGGGCAGGTCGGCGTGCCAGTCGGCGCCCACCGTGACCAGCGCGGCGCGCATCTGCTCGTCGGAGGCGTCCGGGGCGGCGAAGGCGAGGTTGTCGCGTAGCGAGCCGATGAAGACGTGGTGTTCCTGGGTGACCAGGGCGATCCGGCGACGACGCTCGGCCGGGTCGAGGTCGGTCACCGGGCAGCCACCGATGCTGACGACGCCGCGGCGCGGCGCGTCGATCCCGGCGAGCAGCCGGGCCAGGGTGGACTTGCCGGCCCCCGACGGGCCGACGACGGCCAGCCGCTCCCCGGGCCGCACCTCCAGGTCGATGCCGTGCAGCACGTCGCGCCCCCCGCCGTACGAGAACCGCGCCTCGCGCACGACGAGTCGCTCTCCCCGTGACGTGGCGACCGTGCCGGGCGGCTCCGGTGGGACCAGGCCGACGCCGAGCACCCGGGCGAACGACGCGAAGCCGCGCTGCGCCTGCTCGGTCCACTGCAGCAGCCGGTCCAGCGGATCGATCGCCTGCTGAAGATAGAGCGCGGCGGCGACCACCGCGCCGAGCGACACCATCTCCTCGGCGAGCAGATACCCGCCGACGAGCAGGACCATGGCGATCGGCAGCGGATAGCTGGCCTCCACCACGCTGAAGAACACCGTACGCAGCGCGAGGGTCGCCCGCCGGGCCCGCCACAGCCGGGTGATGCGGGTGGTGCCGTGCCGGATACGGTCGTCGGCCAGCCGCAGCGCCTCGACCGTGCGGGCGCCCTCGGCGGTGGTGGTCAGCGTCTCGGTCAGCTCCGCGGCCGCCGCGCCCTCGGTGAGGTACGCGGAGCTGGCCCGCCGGAGGTACCAGCGGGTCACCGCCCAGATCGACGGCAGCCCGGCCAGCGCCGCCAGCCCGAGCAGCGGGTGCAGCAGGAAGACCGCCCCGAACAGCAGCGTCAGCTGCACCGAGGCGATGACCATGGTGGGCACCACGTCCCGGACCGTGGTGCCGACCGTCGACACGTCGACGGAACTGCGGGTCGCCAGGTCCCCGGAACCTGCCCGCTCGACGACCGAGACGGGCAGCCCGAGCGTCCTGTCGACGAACTCCTCGCGCAACTCGGCGACGGCCCGCTCCCCGAACCGGTGGCCGGCGTACTGCGCGTACCGGGAGAGCAGCGCGCTCACCAGGACGCACCCGCCGATCGCCAGGGCCAGGCGATCCACCGTGGTCACGCTCGCACCCGCGCTGACCCGGTCGACGATGGTGCCCAGCAGCCACGGCGGGGCCAGCCCGGCGACCGCGGCGGCGCCGTGCAGCGCCAGCACGACGCCGACCGAGCGCCGGTGCCGGCCGATCAGGTCCCGCAGCGCCCGGCGTACCGTCCTGCGGTCCGCCACCGGCAGTCGGCTCACGGATAGGCCCCCTCGACGTCGGCGGGTCGGTCCACGTCGGGATCGGCGCTGTCCCGGGCCACCAGGTGCCGGTAGCCGGGGTCCTGGTGGAGCAGGTCGGTGTGGGTGCCGGTGGCGACGATCCGGCCCGCACGCAGGTGAGCGACGAGGTCGGTCCGGCTGAGCAGCAGCGGCGAGGTGGCGAGCACGACCGTCGTGCGGCCGGCTCGCGCGGCACGTAGCCGTTCGGCGATCCGCGCCTCGGTGTGCGCGTCCACGGCCGACGTGGGGTCGACGAGGATCAGCACCTCCGGCTCGGCGAGCAGCGCCCGGGCCAGGCGTACCCGTTGGCGCTGGCCGCCGGAGAGCGTCCGGGCCCGGGCGTCGATCACGGTGTCCAGCCCGGCCGGCAGCGCATCGACGATGTCCTCGGCCGACGCGGCCCGCAGAGCCGCGCTGATCCGACCGTCGTCGACCCTCAGCCGGTCGTCGTCGTTCAGCCGGTCGTCGTCGGACTCGGTTCGGGAGAGCAGGACCTCCCGCAGCGTGCCGGGGAACAGGTACGAGTCGTGATCAGCGACCACGATGCGCGCGCGGATCTCGTCCAGGGCGATCCCGGTCAGCGGCACGCCGCCCCAGGTGGATTCGCTGGCCACGTACCGGCCGAGCCGGTCGGCCAGGGCCAGCGCCGCCGAAGGATCGTCGGCGGCCACGCCGGTCAGCCGGCCGACGGGAACGGTCAGCCCGGTCACCGGGTCGTGCAGGTCCGCGGGGTGCTCCGGCGCGGAGACGACGTCCCGGCGGCGTCGATCCGGAACGCCACCCCGCCGATCCGGTGCGCTGCGCGGGCCGCCGACGTCGTCCGGGGTCAGCTTGAGCAGGGCGACGATCCGCCGGGCGGCGACCCGCCCGCGGATCAGTTGGTGGCTGCCTTCGAGCAGGAACCAGACCGGCACGATCAGGGTCGCCACGTAGCCGTAGATGGCGACCAGCTCACCGATCGTGACATCACCGGCCACCGCCATCCGGGCCGTCAGCCACACCACCGCCGCCAGGAACAACCCGGGGATGGCGACGGTCGCCGCGTCGATCCAGCTGTTGACCGCGCCGACCCGGTAGCCCTCGGCGAGCAGGTCGCGGGATCTGGCCGCGTACCGGCGGGCGAACAGGTCCCGACCGCCCACCCCGGCGAGCACCCGTAGCCCGGCCACGATGTCGCCGGATCGGGCGGTGAGCGCGCCCTGCTGCTTCCGGTAGACCGATTCGGCCCGCTCCAGGCGGCGTAGCAGCGGACCGACGACCAGCCCGACGGCGGGCACTCCCACCAGGATGCAGAGCGCGAGCACCGGGGAGATCGACCAGAGCACCACGGCGATGACCGCGTACGCGACGATCGCGCCGACCCCCGGCCCGGTCAGCGTGAGCACCTGCGCCGACCAGTCGATGTCGGAGCCGCCGATGGTGGCCACCTCGCCGGCGGCGACCCGGCGCGGCAGCACCGCGCCGATCCGGGACAGCTGCCGCAGTACGACGGCGGCCGAGCGGGCCTTGGCGTCCTCCCGGATGAAGGTCATGGTGCGGTGCCGCATGATGCCCAGGTACGACAGCCCCGCACCCGCGACGAGGATCGCCGCCACCCAGAACGCCAGGGCCTGGGTGTCGCCCGCGCGCAGCCCGTCGTCGACGGCGCGGGCGATCAGGTAGGGCCGGACCGACAGCCCGATCATCCAGGCCGTCCCGAGCAGGCTGCCGCGCAGCACCCGCCAGGGCTGGCGGCGGACCAGCCACCAGAGGTACCGCATCGGACCCCCGGTGTCCGGAGTGCCAGGATCGGAATGCGGAATCTGCGGGGGCACCCGGCCACGCTACCGAGCCCTTTCACGACCCATCGACCCGTTTGCCGGCACGCGCCGAGATGTAAGGAAGGGCACCTTTCCATTCCTGTCACAGGGGCGAGGCAGAATCGCATCTGTGCTGGTGGCGGTGGTGGCGGATGAGCGGGGTGGGGGAGAGCTGCGCCCGCTGGACGCCGCCGGCCACCCCACCGGTCCGACCGAGGTCGTCACCGACCTGGCCGCGGCGGTGGCGGCGCGGGAGGCCGCCGAGCGTCCGCGCTGGGTCTGGCCGACCGCCGGCGCGGTCTATCCGGCGTTGCTGCGGGCCGGGGTGCGCGTCGAGCGTTGCCATGACGTGGAGCTGACCGAGGCTCTGCTGCTCGGCCACGCCGGCCGCTGGGGTGAGCCGCGTTCGTTCGCCGCCGCCTGGGCCCGGCTCAGCGGTGCGCCGGTGCCACCCGACCCGCCGCCGCGCCCGGTCGCGCCGCCGGGGCACGGGCAGGGGGCGCTCTTCGACGCGCTGCCCGGCCCGCCGGGCCCGGGGGTCGACGCCCTGACCCGGGTGTACGCCGACCAGGTCGCCCGGGTCGCCGTCACCGAGCATCCGGGTCGGTTCCGGCTGCTGGTGGCCGCCGAGTCGGCCGGCGCGCTGATCGCGGTGGAGATGGGTGTCGTCGGGCTGCCGTGGCGGGCCGAGGTGCACGACGCGATCCTCGCCGAGCTGCTCGGTGAGCCGTCACCAGTCGGCGGCCCGCCGCGCCGGCTGGCCGAGCTGGCCGCCCGGATCGCCGACGCGTTCGGCGTCCGCCAGCTGCACGCCGACTCCCCGGCGGAGCTGCTGAAGGCGTTCGCCCGGGTTGGGGTGGAGCTGCCCAACACCCGGGCCTGGGTGCTGCGCGGGGTGGACCATCCGGCGGTGCCGCTGGTGCTGGAATACAAGGAGCTCTACCGGATCTGGACGGCGCACGGCTGGTCCTGGCGCGAGCAGTGGGTTCGCGACGGGCGGTTCCAGTCGGAGTACGTCCCGGGCGGGGTGGTCTCGGGCCGCTGGGCCACCCGGGGCGGTGGCGCGTTGCAGATCCCGAAGGTGATCCGCCGGGCGGTGGTGGCCGACCCGGGCCGGCGGTTGGTGGTGGCCGACGCCGGCCAGTTGGAGCCCCGGGTGCTGGCGGCGGTGTCCGGTGACGTCCGATTGGCGGCGGCGGGTGGGGCCGGTGACCTGTACGCCGCCCTCGCCCGGGACGCCTTCGCCGGTGATCGGGCCCGGGCCAAGGTGGCCCTGCTCGGTGCGATGTACGGGCAGACCGGCGGGGCGGCGGTGCCCGCGCTGGCGGTGCTGAAGCGCAGCTACCCGACGGCGTTCGGCTACGTCGAGGCGGCGGCGCGCACGGGTGAGGCGGGCGGGCTGGTGCGCTCGTGGCTGGGGCGCACCTGCCCGCCCGGCTCGGCCGGGTTCGGCGACCCGGACGGGGCGACCGACCCCGATGGCGTGGCCGACCCGCAGAGTCCCCGGGCCCGCGCCGCCCGGTCGCGGGGGCGCTTCACCCGCAACTTCGTCATCCAGGCCACCGCCGCGGAGTGGGCCTCGACGCTGCTGGCCACGCTGCGCACCGAGCTGGCCGGCACCGACGCCGAGTTGGTCTTCTTTCAGCACGACGAGGTGGTCGTGCACTGTCCGGCGGCACAGGCCGAGGCGGTGGCGGAGGCGGTCGGTCGCAGCGGTGAGCGGGCCACCGCGCTGCTGTTCGGCGACACTCCGGTGCGATTTCCGCTGGATCTGTCCATCGTCGACTGCTACGCCGACGCGGCATAGCGGACGATTTTCCTATTTGCCCCGCTACCCGAGGCCTGCCGCACTCGTTGCATCCGGTGTCCGTAGGACGGGACGGACCGGGTGCCGCCGTGCCCGGTCCGCTCCACGGTGGAGGGGGCCCAGCTGAACCGGATCGCAGGAATGATCATCGCCGCGGGCGGGGGGCGCCGCATCGGTGGTCCCGAGGCGCTGCTGCACCAGGGGGAGAAGCCCCTGCTCAACCAGATGATCGACACGATGACCGAGGCGGGCTGCGAGCAGATCGTGGTCGTACTGGGTGCCGCCGCCGACCAGGTCCGGGAAACCGCCGACCTGGGCAGGGCCACGGTGGTCATCAACAAAGCGTGGGGCACCGGGGTCGGCTCGTCCATCCGCGCCGGCCTGGCCGCCATGGAGGACGAGGGAATCGAGGCAGTGGTGGTGGTCCCGGTCGACATGCCGGGCCTGACCGCCGCCGCTGTCCGGCGAGTGGCCGCACTGCCGTACCCGGACGTGCTGGTCTGCGCCACCTACGACGGGCTGCGCGGCTACCCGATGCTCTTCGGTCGCCGGCACTGGCCCGGCATCGCCACGCTGGCCAGCGCCGACGTGGGCGCCCGACCGTACCTGCTGGCGCACAAGGACCAGATCGTCGACATCGGCTGCGACTCGGTGGCCGACGGCAGCCGGGTCGACACCCCGGAGCTGATGGCGCTCTACGGCCTGACCGTCCCGCCGCAGCGGGTCGGGGTCTAGGGGGTCGGTGACCGGCAGGTCACCGCGCCACTCTGGCCGCGCTGTCGTACGCCGCCGCCCGTGCGACCACCTCGGGGGTCGCGCGGGAGGGGTGGCCGCTGTCGAACGGCGGTTGTGGGTCGTACTCCATCCAGAGCTGGACGGCCTCCGCGGTCGTCCGGTCGGTGAGGAGTTCGACGAGTCTCAGCCCCATGTCGATGCCGCTGGACACTCCGGCGGCCGTGATGATGTGTGCGTCCGGTTCCTCGACGATCCGCTGGTCTGCCGGTTCGGCGCCGAAGCGGATCAGCTCCTGCGCCGCGAGGTAGTGGCTGGTGCTCCGTCGTCCCCGCAGCAGGCCGGCGGCCCCCAGGAGGATCGAGCCGGAGCACACGGACGTCGTCCACGTCGTCGTGTCGTGGATCCGCCTGATCCAGGCCGGCAGGGGCCCGGTGAGAGCCGGAATGGTCCCCGGCCCGCCCGGGACGATGAGAACGTCGGTCGCTTCGACGTCGTCAAGCGCGGACTCGGCCACGAGGGAGACCATCCCGCAGTCGTCCCGGACGGGACCGGGGCGTTCGGCGACCAGGACCACGTCAATGCCCGGGGTGAGGGCCAGTGGCTGGTAGACGCCGATGACGTCCAACGCGGTGAAACGCTCGTAGAGCGGAATGACGACATGGGTCATCGGAGGTCCTTCCGGTCGAGACGGATGAGCAAGGTGTCCGCGGTCAGAGGGTCGAGAAGCGCGCGCGAAATGCGCCCGGGGTCGTGCCGAGTCGTTCACCGAACACGCGTCGGAGCGACTCGGCGGATCCGAGTCCCGCCTTGGCCGCCACCGTGTCGAGGCCGAGGTCGGACTGCACCAGCAGGCGTTTGGCGGTCTCCAGGCGAAGCTCGGTGAGGTAACGACCGACGGTGAGGCCCGTCTCACATGCGAACAGGCGCTGGAAGTGCCGGGGCGACATGGCGAACTGCGCGGCAAGGTCGTCGACCCGGTGTGTCGCGGCCGGATCGGCGTCGATGGCCCGTTGGGCGGCGGCTATCCGCTTCTCGGTGGCGCGTTCCAACCACACCGGGCCGGAGAACTGAGCCTGGTGTCCGGGGCGGTGCAGAAACATCACGAGCCAGCGGGCGATTTCCTGGGCGACTCGTGCTCCATGATCGGCGGCCACGACGGCCAGTGCCAGGTCGATTCCTGATGTGACCCCACCGGAGGTCCACACCGGGCCGTCGTGCACGTAGAGGGCGTCGTGGTCGACGGTGACGTCGGGAAACCGCCGACCGAGGTCCCGGGACACGGACCAGTGGGTGGCCACCCTGCGACCACTGAGCAACCCGGCCCGCGCGCACAGGAACGCCCCGGAGCAGACGGACAACAACCGCGTGGGGCGGCATGCTGCCAACCAGGCGACGAGATCGGCGTGCGCATCCTCGGCCGCCGCCGTGCGGCCACCGGGCACGACGAGGGTGCCGGCCCGGACCGGTTCTCCGAGCGCGTCGGCCGCCAGGACGAGGCCGCTCTCGGACGCCACCTCGGCCTCCGCACCCACCAGCCTCAGGTCGTACGCGGGACGCCCTCCGCGTGCCGCCCGGTGCTGATTCGCCCCCGCCAGGACCTCCCACGGACCGGTGACATCGAGGGACTGCACGCCCGGAAAGGCGACGACGGTGACGGGCTCGGCCATGGTCCCAGTCTGCAGGCGGGACCACCGTGGCGCCATGACGTCATACCCACGGATAGTGACACCTCGGCCGTGGTCAGTCCGCCGGCTGGTCCGGCGTCCCGGTCTCGACCAGACGCCGGTACCAGTGCGCGCTGTCCTTCCAGGTGCGCTCCTGGGTGTCGTAGTCGACCCGGATGACCCCGAACCGCCGGTCGTAGCCGTAGCCCCACTCGAAGTTGTCCAGCAGCGACCAGACGAAGTAGCCCCGGACGTCCGCGCCCTGCTCGCGGGCATCGGCCACGGCGGCGATGTGCCGGCGCAGGTAGTCGACGCGCCGCTCGTCGTGCACCGTGCCGTCGGCCGACACGACGTCGTCGAACGCCGCGCCGTTCTCGGTGATCATCAACGGCTGACCGGGGTACTCGTGGCGCAGCCGCAGCAGCAGCCCGGTCAGCGCGGCGGGGTCGATGTTCCAGCCCATCGCCGTGTACGGGCCGGGCTGAGGCAGGAAGTCGACGTCGTCGGCGCCGACCCACGGTGAGTGCGCCGAAGCGCCGTGACCGTCGGCGTCCGAGCGGGCCGAGTGCCCGTCCCAGGCCCGGACCAGGGTGCTGGAGTAGTAGTTGACGCCGAGCATGTCCAACGGGACGGCGGCCACCTTCTCGTCGCCGTCGCGGACGAACGACCAGTCGGTGACGCTCGCCGTGTCGGCCAGCAGGTCCGCCGGGTACGCCCCGCCGAGCATCGGCCCGAGGAACGACCGGTTGGCCAGCGCGTCGATGCGCCGCACCGCGTCGGCGTCCGCCGGCGAGTCCGACTCCGGCCGGATCACGTGCAGGTTCAGCGTCACCGAGAGCTCGGCCGCCGGCGCCAGCTCGCGGACCACCCGCCCGGCCAGGCCGTGCGCCAGGTTGAGGTGGTGCACCGCGGCCAGCGCCGCCGCCGGTTCGCTACGCCCCGGCGCGTGCACGCCGGAGGCGTAGCCCAGGTACGCCGAGCACCACGGCTCGTTCAGCGTGGTCCAGGTGTGCACCCGGTCGCCGAGCGCGGCGACGACGCCGGCGGCGTACTCCTCGAAGCGCAGCGCGGTCTCCCGCACCGGCCATCCGCCGGCGTCCTCCAGCTCCTGCGGCAGGTCCCAGTGGTACATCGTGGCGACCGGGCGAACCCCGCGCTCCAGCAGCCCGTCCACCAGCCGGGAGTAGAAGTCCAGGCCGGCCTGGTTGAAGCGGCCAGAGCCACCCGGCTGCACGCGCGGCCACGAGATGGAGAACCGGTACGCGCCCAGGCCCAGCTCGGCGATGTGGTCCAGGTCCTGCTGCCAGCGGTGGTAGTGGTCGGCCGCCACGTCGCCGGTGTCGCCGTTGAAGGTCCGGCCGGGGGTGTGGCTGTAGGTGTCCCAGATGGACGGCCCGCGCCCGTCCTCGGTGGCCGCGCCCTCGATCTGGTACGCCGCCGTGGCCGAGCCCCAGACGAAGCTCTCCGGGAAGGTACGTGACATCATCGCGCCGCCACCTCCGTGCCGGCCACCACGCAGTGGTACGCCGACGAGGCGCCCGCCACCAGCTCGGCGGTGGCCACCCCGTCGCGGAAGCTCACCTCGAACTCCGCGCCGGGCCCGCCCCCGGGCGCCGGTACGCGTACCCGTTGGCGTTGACCCTCGGCCGGTGTGTAGAGCCGCAGCTGCACGCCGTCGGCCCAGTCGTAGTCGGGCCGGTCCGAGCGCGCCCCGAACGGGATGATCGCACCCGGCCGGGCGAGCACCGGCACGCTGTCGAACTCGTGCTTCTCGGTGACCCACGCCGGCCCGGTGAGCTGCGCGCCGGTCACCAGGTGCGTCCAGGTGCCGGCGGGCACGTAGAAGGTGACCTCCCCGTCGGCGCTGAGCACGGGCGCGACCAGCACGTCGGAGCCGAGCATGTACTGCCGGTCCAGGTGCGCGGCGGTCGGGTCGTCCGGGAACTCCAGGATCATCGGCCGCATCATCGGGATGCCGTCGCGGTGCGCCTCCTGTGCGGCGGCCGCCAGGTACGGCATCAGGCTGAGCTTGAGCCGGGTGAAGTGCCGCAGCACGTCGACGGCCTCCTCGTCGTACGCCCACGGCACCCGGTACGAGCCGGAACCGTGCAGCCGGGAGTGCGAGGACAGCAGCCCGAAGGCGATCCACCGCTTGAACACGGCCGGGTCGGGGGTGCCCTCGAAGCCGCCGATGTCGTGGCTCCAGTAGCCGAAGCCGGACGCCGCCAGGGACAGCCCGCCGCGCAGCGACTCGGCCATCGCCACGAACGTCGACTCGCAGTCGCCGCCCCAGTGCACCGGGAACTGCTGCCCCCCGGTGGTGGCCGAGCGGGCGAACAGCACCGCCTCACCCTCCCCACGCTCGGCCTCCAGTAGCTCGAAGACCGCCTTGTTGTAGAGGTACGAGTAGTAGTTGTGCATCCGCTGCGGGTCCGAGCCGTCGTGCCACACCACCTCGGTCGGGATGCGCTCACCGAAGTCCGTCTTGAAGCAGTCGACGCCCATGTCCAGCAGCACCTTGAGCTTTCCGGTGAACCAGCGGACCGCGTCCGGGTTGGTGAAGTCGACCAGCGCCATGCCGGCCTGCCACTTGTCCCACTGCCAGACCGACCCGTCCGGGTTGCGCACCAGGTAGCCGGCCTGCCGGCCCTCCTCGAACAGGTACGAACGCTGCGCGATGTACGGGTTGATCCAGACGCACACCTTCAGGTCACGCTCGTGCAGCCGGCGCAGCATCCCCTCTGGGTCCGGGAAGGTCGCCGGGTCCCAGACGAAGTCGACCCAGTGGAACTGGCGCATCCAGAAGCAGTCGAAGTGGAACACCGACAGCGGCAGGTCCCGCTCGGCCATCCCGTCGACGAACTCCGTCACCGTCTTCTCGTCGTACGAGGTGGTGAACGACGTGGACAGCCACAGCCCGTATGACCAGGCGGGGACCCGGGCCGGACGGCCGGTCAGCGCGGTGTAGCGGCGCAGCACGTCCTTCGGGGTGGGCCCGTCGATGACGTAGTAGGTGAGCGACTGCCCCTCGACGCTGAACTGGGCCTGCGTGACGACCTCCGAGCCGACCTCGAACGACACGTGCTCCGGGTGGTCCACGAACACCCCGTAGCCGGCGCTGCTGAGGTAGAAAGGCACGTTCTTGTACGCCTGCTCGCTGGCGGTGCCCCCGTCGGCGTTCCAGATGTCCACGGTCTGGCCGTTCTTCACGAACGGGCCGAACCGCTCGCCCAGCCCGTACACCGTCTCGCCGACGCCGAGGGCGAGCCGTTCGTGCACGTGCCGGCGGCCCTCGCCGTCGGTGACGACGCCGACGCTGCGCCCGGTGGACGCGGTGACCAGCCGGTCGCCGTGCAGGAAGTCGACCCGCCACCCGTCGATGAGCGCGACCCGGGCGGTCAACTCGCCGGTGGTCAGCGACGCGCTGATCCCGGTGATGTCGACGGTCACCGGATGCTCGTCGTCGGTGGCCAGCCCGAAGTGGGGCTCGCGGGGCAGACCGCCGCTGTGGTGGCCGATGGTCACGCCGACGACACCCGGGGCGGGGGAGAAGAACCGGACGGTGACCACGGGCCGGTTGAGGGTGTCGCCGCGCCCGGTGAGCTGGCCGGCCGGCGCGAAGACGGTGAAGCCGCGCTCGTCCGGCTCGACCGATTCCACTGTGCCGGGGCGCAGCACGCTGACGCCGGGGCGCAGTTGCCAGTACCCGTCGGTGAATTTCACTTCTCGGCTCCTGCCGTGATGCCGCGCGCCAGAGTGCGCTGGAAGATGAGGAAGAAGATGATGGCCGGCACCAGGCTGATCAGCGAGCCGGCGTTGGTGGTCGGGGCGTCCATCAGGCGGTCGCCCTGCAACGACGCGAGCGCGACCGGGATGGTCTGCGTCTGGTTGTCGATCAGCATGACCAGCGGGATCAGGAACTCGTTCCAGGTCCAGATGAAGAAGAAGATGAGCAGCACCGCGAGGGTGGGCCGCAGGTTGGGAAAGACCACCCGCCACAGCACCGTCCACTTGCCGGCCCCGTCCAGCGAGGCGGCCTCCAGCAGCGAGCGCGGGAACGTGCTCAGCACCGAGGCGAGCAGGTAGGTGCCGAACGCGCTCTGGATCACGGTGAAGATGATGATCACCGAGAGTCGGGTGTTGTAGAGGCCGATCTCCTTTGCCACGTAGTAGAGCGGATAGATCAGCGCTTCCTGCGGCAGCATGTTGGCCAGCAGGAAGAGCCCGACGATCCAGAGCCGGCCGCGGACCCGGCCGATGCCCAGGGCGTACGCGTTGAGCAGCGAGACGACGACGCCGAGCACCGCCACCGAACCGGCGATGAGCGCCGAGTTCCACAGCTTCAGCGGGAAGTTCACCGTGGTCCAGTACGTCCGCAGACCTTTGGTGTAGAACTCCGTCGGCCAGCTCAGCGGACCGCCCGAGGAGTAGTCGGTCGGCGACTTGAACGCGTTGAGCAGCATGAACGCGAACGGCACCAGCATGGCGAGCGCGGCGATCGTGACCACGGCGAGCACCACCCAGCGGGCGGCGCCGCGGCGGTGCCGGTCACGGCCCGGCCTGCTCTGGCGCGGTGCCAGCACCGAGCCCTCGGCCGGGATGAGCGTGACGGCCATCTCAGAACCCCCGATCCCGGCGCTCGCTGCGGGCCTGCATCCAGATGAAGACCACGGCCACCACGATGATGATCAGTGTGAGCACCGTGGAGATCGCGGAGCCGTAGCCGACCTGGAGCTTCTTGAAGAACGTGTAGTACGCGAAGTAGGACGGCACGTTGGTGGCGTTCTCCGGGCCGCCCCGGGTCAGGGCGAAGATCGGCCCGAACACCTTCAACGCCGCGATGGTGCAGGTCAGGGCCACCACGAAGGTCTCCGGCCGGATCTGCGGAAGAGTGATCGCCCGGAACCGGTGGGCCCAGTTCGCGCCGTCGACCTCGGCCGCCTCGTACAGCTCCGGGTCGACCCGTTGCAGCGCCGCCATGAAGACGACCACCGGGTAGCCGATCTGCACCCAGATCATCACCGCCATCACAGCGGGCAGCGCGGTGTCCGGGTCGCCGAGCCAGTCGTGCCGGAGCGCGCCGAGACCCACCGCGTCGAGGAGGCTGTTGAACGCGCCGTCGGGGCGCAGGATCCAGCCCCAGACGATGCCGGCCACCACGACGGGCAGCACCTGCGGGAGGTAGAACGCGGCCCGCAGCGCGGCGGCGGTGCGCGGCCGGAACCGCCGGCCGATGACGTCGAAGAGCACCGAGGCGAGCACCAGCCCGAGCAGGGTCGGCACCACCACCATCGCGACGAGCATCGCGACGGTGTTCCGGAACGACGCCCAGAACACCTCGTCGTGCAGCAACTGCTGGTAGTTGTCCAGGCCGACCCAGGTGGGGTCGCCCACCCCGGACCACTTGGTCAGCGACAGGTAGCCGGTGCCGACCAGCGGTGCGCCGATGACCAGGATGAAGAGCACCGCTCCGGGGAGCAGATAGAGCCAGTACGCCGCGTTGCGGCCGCGACGCCCGCGGTCGGGCCGGGGCTGGGTCGGGGTCGCCGGCGGGTGCGGGGCGGCGACGGTCTCGGAGGCTGCCATCGAAGATCCTTCCCGGTGGAGCGGGCGGGCGCTCCGGTCGTGCCGGTCACGCCCGCCACTCGCCGTGTCACTTGCCGGTGATCTCCTTGACGCCGTCGGCGTACGGCCCGGCGATCGAGTCGAGGACCTGGTCGGGCGACTTGGAGCCGTTGATCAGGCCCTGGAAGCCGGAGACCAGCACGTCGTAGTAGCCGGGAACCGGCCAGTCCGGGTAGAAGGCCAGGCCGTCCTGCTTGCTGACCGTGTTGAAGTCCTCGATCAACTTCCGGTCCTTGGGGTCGCTGATCTTCGCCGGGTCACCGGCCACCGGGACGCCACCGTTGTTGCCGATCAGGTCCTGGATCTCCGGACGCAGGGTGATGTCGATGAAGTCGTACGCCAGGCCCTTGGCCTTGCTGGATTCCGGGACCACCCAGAGGTTGCCGGACGAGCCGGCGTGCAGGGTGTTGCCGGGGAAGAGGAAGGTGTCCCAGTTGGCCTTCATCTCGGCCTTGAACCGGCCGTACCACCAGCTACCGGAGACGATCATGGGGGTTTTGCCGCCGATGAACGCGGTGCCCATGTCCTCGGCCTTCAGGCTCGCCGAGTCCTTTGCGACGTAACCCTTCCCCACCCAGTCGGCGAAGGTGTCCGCGCCGTACTTCAGCGGGTCGGCCTTGAAGTCCACCGGGTTCTTGTAGAGCTGGTAGTTGTCGACGAACTGCCGGTCCGCCTTGGCCAGCGCCAGCTGGTAGAAGAGCTGACCGGCCGGGTACTCAGCGCCGGCCATGCCCAGCGGGGCGACGCCCTTGCCGACAAAGGTGTCCATCGCGGCGGTCATCTCCGCCATGCTGGTCGGCACCTTCACGCCGTACCTGTCGAAGAGGTCCTTGTTGTAGTAGACCGTGACGTACTCGCCGTAGTTCGGCACGCCGAACCAGTTGCCCGAGCCCATCACGCCCTTGTCGCTGTAGCGGGCGGTGGTCTGCAGGCTGGGGCTGAGCTTGCCGGCCCAGCCGCGCTTGTCGGCCTCGGCGCTCAGGTCGGTGAGCAGGCCCTGGGAGGAGAGCAGGCCGGCGGTCGCGTTGCCCTTGTTGTACTCCATGATGTCCGGGCCTTCGGACGAGTTGATGATCATCCCGGCGTTCTGCTGGATCTGCTCGAACGCCTTGCGCTCGAAGCGCACCTCGACGCCCGGGTGCTCGGCCTTGAAGATCTCGATCGCCCGGTCCCAGGCGACCCCCATGGCACTGTTGGCGCTCTCGTAGTGCCAGAGCTTGAGGGTCTTGGCCCCGCTGTCGTCCCCGCTGTCACCACCGCCGCACGCGGCCACGGTGGTCGTCGCGGTCGCCGCCAGGGCGATCGCGGCGACGATCCGGCGGAATCGCTGCATTGCTATCCTCCTCGTTGAGTATCTAGCCGGTACTTCACTGGGCCCGTCGTCGCGTTGCCGCGCGGCGGCGGGCCGTTTTCGCTGGTCAGCCCCCGCCGATCGGCGACCGCCGAGGTGCGTCCGGTGCGGGCCGTCGTGGCACGGAGGTCGATCCCCGGATCTCCAACGCGCATGGCAGCAGTTGCTGGTGGCGCTCGTCGCCGGGACCGTCCAGGTGGCGCAGCAGCGCCTCGATCGCGATCCGCCCCAGGGCCGAGCCGGGCGAGGTCATCGCGGTCAGCGCCGGGGTGGCCAGCTCGGCGACCTGCGGCGAGGTGACCATCGAGACGACCGAGACGTCCTCGGGCACCGAGAGGCCCCGACCGGTCAGCTCGCCGAGGATGCCGAAGATCGCGGTCTCGTTCATGGCCAGCACGGCGGTCAGCTCCGGAGCCTGCGCGAACGCGGCGGCCAGAGCCGCCCGCCCACCGGCGGCGCTGTCCTCGGCCGGGATCATCAACGGCTCCAGGCCGTGGCCGGTCATCGCCGCGACGAAGGCGTGCCGGGTACGCAAGGCTGGGCCGTAGCCGCTGGCCAGCGTGGCGGCCGAGTGGTTGACGTAGACGATGCTCCGATGGCCCAGGCCGACCAGGTGGGCGACGGCCTCCCGCACGGTCTGCTCGAAGTCGATGTCGACGTAGGAGAGCCCGCTGGTGTCGCCGGTGCGGCCGATCAACACCAGCGGGACGCCGGCGTCCCGCAGGACGGTGACCCGCTCGTCGGCGAGCTGCACCTCCATCAGCACGACCCCGTCGAGCATCCGCTGGCTGGCCAGCCGCCGCAGGTCGTCGAGGTCGCCGCCGCCGACGGGGGAGAGCACCAGGTGGTAGCCGGCCGCGCTGGCCGCGGCGGCGGCGCCGGTGACGAAGGCCGTTTCGGTCGCGCCCAGGCCCCGCTCGTCCATCGGCATCAGCAGACCGAGGATCCGGCTGCGCCGGCTGGCCAGGCCACGGGCCATCGCGTTGGGCTGGTAGTCGAGCTCGGCCATCGCCGCGAGCACCTTGTCCCGGGTGGCCTGGGAGATCGGTCGGGTGCCGGTGAGCACGTACGACACGGTGCTGACCGAGACCCGGGCGAGGCGGGCGACGTCGTGCATGGTGGCCACCGCGCACCTCCTCCGGCCCGGCGTGGGATCGCTCCCGAATGATCGTCGAAGCGTTTCGACGAAGCGTTTCGACAGACGCTAGGCCACCTGTTACGGCGACGTCAATAGCCGATGTCGAAAAGACGCCGCTGCCCCGCGGGCCCTCCTCGGCAGCCCGCACCTGGCCCGCCCGTGCCCTGCACCTGGCCCGCTAGCCGGGCCCGTCGCCGCGCATCCCGCGTCCTGCCCGGCGTCCTGCGGCGTCCTGTGCCCGGCGGCCTCGTAGCTTCGGCCCCGGCCCCCGGGCCCCCGGCCCCGGCCCCGGCCCCGGCCCCGGCCCCGGCCCCGGCCCCGGCCCCGGCCCACGGGTGGTCTGTGGCCGCCTTTGCTCTGCTTCACTCCACGCAACACCTGCCGTCCGGTATCCGGACAGTGGGTGTTGCGGTCGTTGAAGCAGAGCAAAGGCAATCGAGGGACCCCGCCCGGCCCGCCGGATCGCGCAACATCCCGAGGGATCCAGCACAATCCCGGGAGCCGGGAGCCGGGAGCCGGGAGCCGGGAGCCGGGAGCCGGGAGCCGGGAGCCGGGAGCCGGGAGCCGGGAGCCGGGAGCCGGGAGCCGGGAGCGCGTGGGGCTCGGGCGGGTGGCGCGTCAGCGCAGGTCGAACAGGGTGGCGGCGCTGTCCCAGCAGACCGCACGCAGCCAGTCGTCGCCGAGGTCCAGCCGGGCCAGCCCGGTCAACTGGTCGGCGTACGGGTAGGGGATGTTCGGGAAGTCGCTGCCCAGCAACACCTTGCCGGCCAGCCCCAAATCGCGCAGCCGGGGCAGCTCGTCGGCGGGGAACGGCACGAACCGGTCGAAGAACGGGGTGAATGCCATCGTGGTATCCAACCGGACCCGCTCGTACGCCTCGGCCAGATCAAGGAAGGCCCGGTAGTCGGGGGCGCCGAGATGCGCCACCACGGCGGTCAGCCGGGGGTGGCGGGCGAGCAGGGCGGCGAACAGGTCCGGCCCGGTGTGCGTGGTCCCCACCGGGGCGTGCCCGGCGT
Source organism: Micromonospora sp. NPDC005163 (assembly GCF_053599835.1). NCBI lineage: Bacteria > Bacillati > Actinomycetota > Actinomycetes > Micromonosporales > Micromonosporaceae > Micromonospora > Micromonospora sp. NPDC005163. The sequence continues at coordinate 2,120 of NZ_JBSFYP010000040.1, read as the reverse complement.
GCACCACCACCGGCACACGCGCGTCGGCCAGCAGCCCCCACACCCGGTCCAGCGCCGGGTCGGTCGGCGCGAACCCGCCGACCTGCACGTGCACCTTGAACAGCCGGGCCCCGCCGGTCAGCGCCTCCTCGACGTAGCCGGGAGCGTCCGGCTCGGGGAAGAAGGTGGCCGAGGGCAGGCAGCCCGGGGTGGCGCGGGCGAACTCCAACGTCCAGCGGTTCAGGTCCGCCGCCATGCCCGGCCGGTGCGGGTACGCCAACGCGCTGAACGCGCGTACCCCGAGCCGGCGCAGGTGCGCCACCCGGTCGGCGTCGCTCCACCGGTAACGGATCGGCCACTCGGTGCCGACCAGCGGGCCGGCCGCGTCGAAGTACGCCCACACCCGGCGCAGCAGTCGCGGCGGCAGGAAGTGCACGTGCACGTCGGCCAGCCCTGGCAGCCCCAGTGCGCGCCAGAAATCCGGCACCCGCTCGTCAGCCTCCGGAGGTGACTGCGCGCCCGGGTCGGTCATATCTCGATGTTGAACCGTTGCAACACCGACGGCGCGACCAGGCCCGCCATGGCGAGCGCCGCCACGACGGTCAGCACGGCACGCAGCACGACCACCTCGGCCTTGCTGCCGGTACGCAGGGCGATGCCGTTCGGCAGGCCGATCATCGTCCACATGCGCCGCTTGATCGGGATCGGCCAGAGGATCGGCACGCCGGCTCGGGTGATCATGTCACCGAGAATGTGGACGAAGCAGCCCACGCCGACGGCGGTACCGATCAGCGGATAGCCGCGCCCACCCGGCAGGTTCGCGAAGGTGAACCAGGCCGCTCCGGCCGACGCGAGGGTGATGATCACCCACCCCGCCCGCTCGGCCCACTTGTCGAACAGCCCGCGCAGGGCCAGGCCGAACATGAAGAACAGGATGGTGATCACCGCCCACTTGCCGTACGCGGCGCAGAGCGCGGTGGTGCCCCACCCGATCAGAACCGTGAACGGAAGCGTGTGGGTCAGCGTCCGGTGCCCGTTGTTGCGGCGCGGGTCCTTGCTGAGCTTTGTGGCGTAGTAGACCCCGAGGGAGATCTTCTCCATCACCTCGGCGGCGAAGAGCGAGAAGACCCCGAAGGTGCGGGCCACGGTCGCGCCACCCTGGTTGCGGGTCACCTTGCCCGACATGTCGAGGTCGGGAAAGAGCGCGCCACCCGCGCACACCGCGGTGCCCACCGCCAACGCGAGTGGCGACTGGTGGTAGTCGGCGAACTGGTCCAGTGCCCAGGACCCGGCCAACCACACCGCCGCGCCGGACAGCGCGTGCGACGGTCCCATCATCTCGGCTCACCCTCCCCAGGGATCTTGAGCGCCAAAACTACGCCACTGTAGTTAGCGGCGGCGCCGCAGGGGCATCCTCCGGTCGGTCCACGGTGGACAACGTCAGAGTGCGGGGGTGAAGCTCTGCCGGATCATCGGCAAGTATGTCGCGTTGACCTGCCAGTCGAACTCTTTTGTCAACCACGAGACGGTGAAGGCGCGCCCGGCCGAGGTGTTGGCCAGCAGCCGGAAACTGTGCACCCGCTCGCCGGCGGCGTTCTTCCAGCCGCACTCCCAGATCGCGCCGCCCTCGAAGATGTCCAGCGCCGAGATGTCCACCTTGCGGTAGCCCGGTAGCGCCTCGCCGCCGGTGAGCCGGGCCTCCTCCGCCTTCCAGTACGCCACCGGGTCGGGTCGGGCCGGCCCCGCCTCGACGCTGAGGATCCGAGGCCCGCCGGACTCCCGGAAGCAGGTCGTCGACTCCTCGGTCCAGCGCAGCCAGCCCACCGGCGCGGCGATCCGGAACCCGGCCGGGTCGTCGTGCCACGTCCAGCCCTTCACCAGCCGGTACCGCGCGTCGGCCGGTTGCGGCACCGACGGCACCGGGGTGGCCGTCGGTGGCGGGGGCGTCGCGCAGGCGAATGCGGCCGGGCGGGGGGTGGCCTCGCCGCCCCCGGCGCCGGACGGTGGCGTCCGGCCGTCGTTGCGGTTGACCAGCGCCAACGCGACACCGCTGGCGGCGAGCAGCGCGGTCGCCGCGCCGCCCAGGGTGAGCATCCGCCGACGCCAGCGGCCGGGTCGGGTCGCCGGCCGGTCGGTCGACG
>NZ_JBSFYP010000039.1:0-63492 GCF_053599835.1 Micromonospora sp. NPDC005163 | reverse complement strand
GGGCCCGGGCGAGGGGATCAGGGCCGGGCGCGGCGGGCCGAGGGCCGGGCGCGGCGGGCCGGGGCGGGGGCCGGCACTCCCTCTGCCGCCTTTGCTCTGCTTCAACCCACGCAACAGTTTCGGGCCGTAAGTGTTGCGTCGGTTGGAGCAGAGCAAAGGGCGCGAGCTGACTACTGGCTCCTCCGCTCGCGAGCCGACGTCGCTGGCGAGCCGCGCGAGCGGACGTCGCCGCGCCCTGCCCCGCGGAGCCAGGTGGCCCGTGGCGCCAGGCGGCCCGCGGAGCCAGGTGGCAGCGGAGCGAGCCCCTCGGCCGCGTCGCTGGCCGTCGGTGCGGTGGCCGCGTTTTTCGGTAACGACGAGTTGCGAAGCGGTTGCCACGTAACGTGAAGTGCAGCCGGTCAACGGCTGACGCCAGACGTGCGCCGGGCCGCCACCGTGGCGGAGCCGCTCGGCCAACTGCCGTGAGTCCGGCGAGATTCCCGACCCGGCGGTGAGCCGGGTATGCGCGGATTCTGCCCAGTAGGCAATGCGACGGTGCGAGGCTCCGGAGAGCTCTGCGCCGCGCACCCGGCCTACTCAGCCGCAGGAGGTGCGGACGATGCCCATGCTCTCGTTACTCGATCCTCGGCACACGGTCGCTCCACCGGGATACAGCCGCTGGCTCATCCCGACCGCAGCGCTGGCCGTACATGTCTGCATCGGGCAGGTCTACGCGACGAGCGTCTACAAGAACTCCCTCATCGCGCACTTCGACACCAGCCAGACGGCGATCGGGGCGATCTTCAGCATCGCCATCGTCATGCTGGGTTCGTCCGCCGCTGTGGGCGGCAGGTGGGTGGAGCGCAACGGACCGCGCCGGGCGATGTTCGTCTCCGCCTGTTTCTGGGCCGCCGGGTTCCTGGTCGGTGCGCTCGGCATCGCGACCCAGCAACTGTGGCTCCTCTACCTCGGGTACGGCGTCATCGGCGGCATCGGGCTCGGCATCGGCTACATCTCGCCGGTCTCCACGCTGATCAAGTGGTTCCCGGACCGGCCCGGCCTCGCGACCGGGCTGGCAATCATGGGTTTCGGCGGCGGCGCCCTGGTCGCCGGCCCGCTCGCGCGCCAACTGCTCTCCCTGTACGACCCCGGCTACAACCCCGCCAATCCGGCTGCGGTGGCGTCCGGGCACGCCCTGGTGGCACTCTTCGTCACGTTCGCCATCGGATACTTCGTGATCATGATGTTCGGGCCGTTCAACGTCCGCGTTCCCGCGCCGGACTGGCGGCCCGCCGGGTTCGACCCCGCGCGCGTCGCCAGCAAGCCGCTGGTGACACGGGCGAGCGTGTCCGCGTCGAACGCCGTGCGCACCCGTACATTCTGGTTGCTGTGGATCGTGCTGTTCTGCAACGTCACCGCGGGCATCGGCATCCTGGAACAGGCCAGCCCGATGATCCAGGACTTCTTCCGGGAAAACGGGGTCAGCGAAGTCTCGGTGTCAGCGGCGGCCGGCTTCGTGGGAGTGCTGTCGTTGTTCAACATGGCCGGGCGGTTCGTCTGGTCGACGACGTCCGACCTCATCGGCCGCAAGCCCATTTACATGGTCTACCTCGGCGTCGGCATGGTGCTCTACGCGCTGCTCGCCGTGGCCGGCCACGCCGCGACGGCGGTCTTCGTGCTGATCGCCGCCGCGATCATCTCGTTCTACGGCGGCGGCTTCTCCACCGCCCCCGCGTACCTGCGGGACCTGTTCGGCACCTTCCAGGTCGGCGCCATCCACGGCCGGCTTCTGACCGCCTGGTCGGCGGCGGGCATCGCCGGGCCGCTGATCGTCAACGGGATCCTCGACGCGCAGGGCAAGCCCGGCACCCTCACCGCGTCGGCGTACCGGCCCGCGCTGTTCACCATGGTCGGCGTCCTCGCCATCGGTTTCATCGCCAACCTGCTGGTCCGTGCCGTGCCGAAACGGTTCCACGAGCCCGACCGGGGGCCAACCTCGCCCGTGGCGCGCGCCACCGTCACCGAGCCGGTAGCCCTCGGTCCGGAAAGCCAACCCTCGGTGCCGAAGCAGGTCGGCAACCAGACCGGTCGGCTCTGGCTGTCGTGGCTGCTCGTCACGGTGCTGCTCGGGTACGGCATCGTCCAGACCGCCATCACCGCCGCGAAGTTGTTCACCGGCTGACGTCATCCGCGCCCGGGGACAGGCTCGCGGAGCGTGCCTGTCCCCGGGCGGTCGAGCGGTGGCCTGCCGGCGCACCGCCGACGCGCCCCGGTCTCGGTTCGGCCACCGATGCGCTCAGTGAGCGCTAATCGCTAACGGCCGGCCGTCGACCCGTCCCGGCCGAGCCGCTCGCGTTGCGGCACGACCGTGTACTTCGGATCGCGCGCGGAAACCCTGCCGGCCTCGAAGACGCCGAACCGGGTGGCGACGGAGGATGCCACGAGGGCCGCGCCGGAGACCGCTGACAGGATTTTGCTGCGCCGGCTGACCAGTGCGGCGGCGGTGCCCACGGCGAGTAGCGCGCGGCCCGCCCGGACCATTCGGCCGCTGCGTCCGTGCGCATAGGGCTCGCCGGTCAGGCCCAGCCGCTCCAACCGGCGACCGCCGACAAGTTCGATGGTCGCGGCGGCCAGGGCGAGCCGCCGTAGCGGGGCGGTCTCCGCGGCCGGCGCCGCGATCAGGCCGACCCCGGACGCGGCGGCGAGAGCGCTGCCCGCGAAGACGAACGGCAACGAGGGGTACGCGTCGTGCCAGGCCGGCACGGCGGTGTCGGCGAGCAGTACCCCGGTGTACGTGGCCAGCGCCGGCGCGGTGGCCGCGGCTGCCAGGCCGGCGACGTCGCCGATGGGGGGCGCCAACCGGCGGGCGAGGCCGAGCGCACCGTGCTGCGGGAGCAGCGGCGCCAGTTCGGCGACCGCCGCCACGCCGGCCATCGGCCCGAATGCGGCGAGGATCCAGGTGCCGACCGACATCGGCGACGTCAGCTTGGCGACCCGGAGCATGTGGTGGAACCGGTCCGGCCGCCCGAGGTCGTGAACCAGCAGGTACGTGCTGGCGGCGACGCCGCCGAGGGCGGCCCAGCGGCCCACCGTACGCAGCCCGGGTCGCCCGGTCAGTTGGGCGCCAGCTCCGATCAGCGCACTTCCGGCGGCGAGGCCGCCGGTGAACAGGTAGCCAGCGATGTCGTGTTTCCACACGGGCGGCTTGAGGACCGGCCGGCCGTAGTAGGAGCTGAAGTCGGCCGGCGGCACGGTGAGCTGCTCGCCGCCGTGGCCCCGCCCTCGACCGGGCGGCATCGCGTCCGTCATGGCCGCCCGCCCAGGAACGCGACCGTCGCGGCGGCGGTCATGACCAGTGCGGCCAGGCCGGCGCGTTTCCACATGGCCGGCAGGTCGCGGGTCGTCACGATCGGGTCCGGTGGCAGCCCGTACACCTCCGGCTCATCCAACAACAGGAAGAACGCACCATCACCACCCACCCCGTCGTTCGGATCATGCCCATACAACCGCGCCTCCGGCACACCCTGCTCATGCAAAGTCGCCACCCGCGCCGCGGCCCGCTCCCGCAACTCGTCCAGAGGCCCGTACTGAATCGACTCCGTCGGACACGCCTGCGCACACGCCGGCGTCATCCCCGCACCAAGCCGGTCATAACACAACGTGCACTTCCACGCCCGACCATCATCCTTACGCTGATCGATCACCCCGTACGGGCACGCGGAAATGCAGTAACCACACCCATTGCAGATGTCCTCCTGCACCACCACCGTGCCGAACTCCGTACGGAACAACGAACCCGTCGGACACACATCCAGACACGCCGCATGCGTGCAGTGCTTGCACACATCCGACATCATCAACCACCGAAAATCCGTCCGCTGCTCCACACCCGTACCCCGACCCGGCGGCTGCGCCCCCGGCATCCCGAGGAACTCCGGCCCGCCCGACATCCGGGCCGCCGCTGCCGGCGAGCCGGGCGGCAGACCCGGAATCGTCCCGGTGTCGGTGCTGGTACGCGCGCCGACCGCCGCCGTCATCGGGCTGATCGACGGCCCGTCCGGATCCTGCTCGAACGCCGGTGTCGCCCAGCCGGCCGAACGGGGCTGCTCGACGAACGCGACGTGCCGCCACGAGTTCGCGGTCAAGGCCCCGGTGTTGTCGTACGACATGCCCAGCAGGTCGAGGCCGCTCTCCGGAACGAGGTTCCATTCCTTACAGGCCACCTCGCAGGCCTTGCAGCCGATGCAGACGCTGGTGTCGGTGAAGAAGCCCATCCGCGGCGGGGCATCGACGTAGCCGGCGTCCGGCGCCGGGTCGAGCGGGCCGTACAGGCTGTTGACATGGGGCATGGTCAGACCTCCGGGTCGCGGCCGCTGTCGGGGGCGTCGGTCGTGACCTGCGGTGGATAGTGCGGGCCGAGATCCCCGGACCGCCGCCGGTAGTCGACGAGGAGGTCCAACAGGTCCTGGCCTCTCGGGCGCCGACCGGGCCGGACGTCGCAGGTGCCGACCTTGCTCTCCTGGATCAGGACGTTGGGGTCGAGGCTGATCCCGAACAGGTCGTTCGCCGAGTCGCCGGTCACCAGGCCCTCGAAGCCGAAGTGGTACGGCAGCCAGAGCTGGTGGATGATGCGGCCGTCCACCCGCAGCGGCGTGAGCCGGTCGGTTACCAGCACCTTTGCCTCGATGGCGGCGCGGGTGCTGATCAGGTGGGCCCAGCCCAGGTGGTTCAGCCCGACCTCGGCGGCCAGCTCCGGGGACACCTCGACGAACATCTCCGGTTGCAGCTCGGCCAGCGGGCGGACCATGCGGCTCATCGCACCCGCGGTGTGGTGTTCGGTGAGTCGGCTGGCCGTGAACACGTACGGGAAGACCTGGCTGTGTGGCTCCGGCGGGCTCGGGTTGAGCGTGTTGATCGGGTGTGTGTAGACCTTGCGGGTCGGGTTGGCCTGCTGCCGGTAGAGCGGATTGCGCACCGGCGACTCGACCGGCTCGTAGTGCGTGGGCAACGGCCCGTCGAGTACGCCGGTGGGCGCGTACAGCCAGCCCTTGCCGTCGCTCTGGAGGACGAACGGGTCGTCGCCGGCGAGCCCCGCCACGCCCGAGGAGCCCGGGGGCGGCCGATAGGAAGGTGGTTTGGTCTTCTCGAAGTCCGGCACGTCGTAGCCGGTCCACTGGGCCTTCTCCGGGTCCCACCAGACGTACTTCTTGCGCTCGCTCCACGGCCTGCCGTCCGGGTCGGCGGACGCCCGGTTGTAGAGGATGCGCCGGTTCGCCGGCCAGGCCCAGCCCCACTCCGCGGCCACCCAGTCCTGCTCGTGGCGGGACTTGCGCCGGGCCGCCTGGTTCACCCCGTCCGCGTACACGCCCGTGTAGATCCAGCACCCACCGGCGGTGGAGCCATCGTCCTTCATCTCGGTGAACGTCGACAGCGGTCGTCCGCTGGCCACCTCGTAACCGTTGATCTCGTACAGCACCGCCTCGGCGCTCGGCTCGGCCGTCGGCCCGTGCGTGGGGTAGCGCCAGTTCAGGTCGAGCAGCGCCCGGTCGCGGGGTCGGGTCGACTTGGCCAACCGTTCCCGGATGATGCGGCCGAGGTGGTAGAAGAACCACAGCTCGGAACGGGCGTCGCCTGGCGGTTCGACGGCCTTCTCCCGCCACTGCAGCAACCGCTGCGTCTGGGTGAAGGTCCCCTCCTTCTCCACATGGGAGGCCGCGGGCAGGAAGAACACTTCGGTGCGGCACTCCTCTGGCACGATCTCGCCGGTCTCGATCTCCGGGGCGTGCTGCCAGAACGTGGCGCTCTCGATCATGAACAGATCCCGGACCACCAGCCAGTCCAGGTTCGCCATACCGAGGCGCTGCGCCCGCCCGTGCGCCGAACCGACCGCCGGGTTCTGCCCCAGCAGGAAGTACCCCTTGACCTTCCCGTCGATCATGTCCAGGACCTGCTGGTACGTGCCGTGATCGCCGGTCATCCGCGGCAGGTAGCCGTAGCAGTAGTCGTTCTCGGCGGTGGCCGCGTCCCCCCAGTACGCCTTGAGGAGGTTCACCCCGTAGGTGCGCGCGTTGCCCCAGAAGCCCTTCTGACCCGGGTGGCGGATGCTTTCCACCCACTCGTCCAGCGTCGGGTGGTCGGCGTGGTGCGGCATCGGCAGGTAACCCGGCAGCAGGTTGAACAGCGTCGGGATGTCCGTCGAGCCCTGGATGCTGGCATGCCCCCGCAGCGCCATCACCCCGCCGCCCGGGCGACCCATGTTGCCCAGGAGCAACTGAATGATCGCGCCCGTGCGGATGTACTGCACGCCCACGCTGTGCTGCGTCCAGCCCACCGAGTACACGAGCATGCCGGTGCGTTCCCGGCCCGAGTTCCGCGTCCAGGCCTGGGCCAGCTCGAGGAACTTCTCCTGGGAGATGCCGCAGACCTGCTCGACCATCTCCGGCGTGTAGCGGGCATAGTGCCGCTTGAGGATCTGGTAGACGCAGCGCGGGTGCTGCAACGTCTCGTCCCGCTCGGTCTGCCCATTCAGCGGCGCGCCGTGCGACTCGTGCTCCAGCCCGGCAGCGGTTTCCCGCTGTGTCTCGGTGTCCCGTGTCGCGGCGTTCTGCCCGTACCCCTCGTACCGCCAGCTCTTCTGGTCGTAGCTGGCGTTCTCCTCCTTGAAGCCGGAGAAGAGGCCGTGCAGATCCTCGGTGTCGAGGTACTCCTCGGTCACGATGGTGGCGGCGTTGGTGTAGGAGACGACGTACTCGCGGAAGTCGAGTTCGTTCTCCAGGATGTAGCGCACCACCCCGCCCAGCAGGGCGATGTCGGTGCCCGCCCGGATCGGCAGGTACGAGTCAGCCAGCGCGCTGGTCCGGGTGAACCGGGGATCGACGTGGAAGACCTTCGCACCCCGGCGCTTGGCCTCCATCACCCACTGGAAGCCCACCGGGTGCGCCTCGGCCATGTTCGAACCCTGAATGATGATCACGTCGGAGTTGGCCAGGTCCTGCTGGAACTGGGTGGCGCCGCCACGACCGAAGCTGGTCCCCAGACCGGGGACGGTGGCGGAGTGTCAAATACGGGCCTGGTTCTCGATCTGGAGCGCCCCCATCGCGGTGAACAACTTCTTGATGAGGTAGTTCTCCTCGTTGTCCAGCGTCGCCCCACCCAGACTGGAGATCCCCAGCGTCCGGTTGAGCGGCCGGCCCTCGCCGTCGACGTCCTCCCACGTCTCGTCCCGGGCGGCCAGCACCCGATCAGCGATCATGTTCATCGCCGTGTCGAGGTCGAGATCCTCCCACTCGGTGCCGTACGGCCGGCGGTAGCGGATCGTCGTCTGGCGCAACGGGCTGGTCACCAGGCTCTTGCTGGCTGAACCCTTCGGACAGAGCCGACCCTGGGAGATCGGGCTGTCCGGGTCGCCTTCGATCTGGGTGACCTGCCCGTCCTTGACGTACACCCGCTGCGCGCAGCCGACGGCGCAGTAGGGACAGACGGACTTGGCCACCGAGTCGGCGGTGTCGGTGCGGGCGGTGAGCGACAGGGAGCGGGCGGACTTGGCCGCGGCGCCCCGGCCCAGCGGGTCGGTGCCGGTGAGCTGACGGTAGAGCGGCCAGCTTTCGACCCAGCGGCGCACTCCCATCACTGCACCTTTCCGACGAAAGCGATAAAAAGTGAACAGACTGACAATAGATGAGCGGCCGACCGGCGCGCAGGGGATCCCGCAGCTGGGTCAGGGGCGGTGGATCGGGGTCTCAAGGTCGGTGAGCGGGCGACCCGAGCCACCCCAGGCCTGAGCGATGATCTCGGCGGCGATCGCCACGGCCGTCTCCTCCGGCGTGCGCGCGCCGAGGTCCAGCCCGATCGGCGAGGAGAGCCGGGCCAGGGCGGCGTCGCTCACGCTCGCCTCGCGCAGCCGTCGCAGCCGGTCCGAGTGCGTACGGCGGCTGCCCATCGCACCGATGTAGCGGGCTGGGGTGTGCAGGGCGACCTCGAGCAGCGGCACGTCGAACTTCGGGTCGTGGGTCAGGACGCAGAGCACCGTGCGGTCGTCGACCGTCGTCGACTCCAGGTACTTGTGCGGCCACTGGACGACGAGGTCGTCGACGTCCGGGAAGCGTGTGCGAGTGGCGAACACCGGGCGGGCGTCGCAGACCGTGACGTGGTAGCCGAGGAACCCGCCGATCCGGGCCATCGCGGCGGCGAAGTCGATCGCGCCGAAAATGATCATCCGGGGTGGGGGCACGTACGACTGGACGAACACGGACACGTCGTCGAGCCGCTCCTCCCCCCGCCGGCCCAGGTGGACCATGCCCGTTGCGCCCAGGGCAAGCATGCCGGCGGCGTGGCGGGCCGCCGCGTCGTCCAGCTCGGACGCGCCGAGGCTGCCCGCGACCCGGTCGGGCCAGACCACCAGCTGCGCGTTCTCGACCGATGCCGTGGCGACCGGCCGGCCGTCCCGGACCGCCGCGAACACCTCGTCGGGCTCGGTCATCGCGACATCCGGCTGGACCAGGATCTCGATCGTGCCGCCGCAGGTCAGGCCGACGTCGAACGCGTCGTCGTCGCTGACGCCATAGGTCTGGGTGCGGGCCTTGCCGGTCTCGACCGCAGCCCGGCAGAGCTCGTAGACGGCGCCCTCGACACACCCGCCCGAGATGCTGCCCAGGACCTCGCCGCCGGCGGAGACGGCCATGGCCGCGCCGGGCTGCCGGGGCGCCGACTGCCAGGTTCGGACGACGGTCGCGACGGCGAACGGAACACCAGCGGCGCGCCAGCCGGTCAGTCCGTCGACGATGTCCCTCATGACCGCACGATCCGCGAGCGTCGGCGGCACCGTCAACGGCGACCTAAGCAACTGCTTAGGTCGCCGTTGACTTCGGCCGGCGCCGGGATGAGATTCTCCGCAACCACGGAGGTGCGACATGCAGGTGCCGGCACCGTTCGAGTACGAGCGAGCCACCAGTGTGGACCATGCCATCGGCCTGCTGGAGCGGCTGGGCAGCACCGCACGGCTGATCGCCGGAGGGCACAGCCTGCTGCCGATGATGAAGCTCCGGCTGGCCAACTTCGACTATCTCATCGACATCAACGACCTGCACCCCGAGCTCGGCTACATCGAAACGGGCCCGAACGAGGTACGGATCGGCGCGCTCACCCGACATCGGGAGCTGCTCGAGTCCGCCCAACTGGCCGCGGCGTTCCCCATCTTCGCCGACGCCGAACGGGTGATCGCGGACCCGGTGGTGCGCAACCGGGGCACGCTGGGCGGCTCGCTCTGCCAGGCCGACCCGTCCGAGGACCTCTCGGCGGTCTGCACGACCCTGGACGCGCGGTGCGTGATCCGCGGCCCGGGTGGCGCAGAACGGGTCGTGTCCATGGAGGAGTTCCACGTCGGGCCGTACGAGACAGCAGTCGGGGACGACGAGATGCTGGTCGAGGTGCGGCTGCCGGTGCGGCCCGGATGCGGCAGCGCGTACCAGAAGGTTGAGCGCCGGGCCGGCGACTGGGCTGTCGTGTCGGCCGGCGCGGCGGTGTGGCTCGACGGCGGCGCGATCGTGGACGCCCGGGTCGGGCTCGCGGCGGTCGGCCCGAACACGACGGGCATCCCGGAGATCTCGGCGGCGCTGCGTGGGCGGGAGCCCTCCGAGAGCCTGTACGAGCAGGCCGGGGCGATCGCCGCGGCCAGCTGCGAGCCGGCGACCGACCAGCGCGGCAGCGCCGACTACAAGCGGCATCTGGCCGCCGAGCTGACCAGACGGACCCTGCGCCGGGCCGTCGAACGGGCGAGGAGTTGAGCATGCAGGTCACGATGACCGTCAACGACGTCGAGGTCACCCGGGAGATCGAGGCCCGGCTGCTGCTGGTGCACTTCCTGCGGGACGTGCTGGGCCTGACCGGCACGCACTGGGGCTGCGACACCAGCAACTGCGGCACCTGCGTGGTCTGGTTGGACGGCGAGCCGGTGAAGTCGTGCACGGTGCTCGCCGCGATGGCCGGCGGCCACCAGGTGCGTACCGTCGAGGGCCTCGCCAAGGGCGCCCAGCTCGACCCGATCCAAGAGGGTTTCATGCAGTGCCACGGCCTGCAGTGCGGCTTCTGCACACCAGGGATGATGATGACCGCCCGAGCGCTGCTCGACCGCAACCCCGACCCGAGCGAGTCGGAGATCCGGGAGGCGATCTCGGGTCAGATCTGCCGGTGCACGGGTTACGCGACCATCGTCCGCTCGGTCCGCTGGGCCGCCGTGGCCGAGGCGCAGGCCGCCGCCCAGGTCGCCGAGACCACCGAATCGAGTGCGGCCGGCGAGATCGCCGACGCCGGCCAGACCGCGGAGGCCGCCGCATGACCACCGTGCACGAGCGCGTGGACACGTTCCACGACAACGACCAGAAACCCGTCGGGTACGGCCGGATGCTGCGCAAGGAGGACCCCCGGTTCCTCCGCGGTCGCGGCCGGTACGTCGACGACGTCCAACTGCCCGGCATGCTGCACCTGGCGATTCTCCGGTCGCCGGTGGCGCACGCCCGGATCCTCAGCATCGACACGAGCGCCGCCGAGGCGTCGCCCGGGGTGATGGCGGTGGTGACCGGGGCGATGCTGGCACAGCAGGGCCTGGCCTGGATGCCGACCCTCTCCAACGACGTGCAGGCCGTGCTCGCCACCGACAAGGTGCGCTTCCAGGGCCAGGAGGTCGCGTTCGTCGTCGCCGAGGACCGCTACGCGGCGCGCGACGCTTTGGAGTTGATCGACGTCGAGTACGACGTCCTCGACCCGGTGATCGACGCCCGCCGGGCGTTGGAGCCGGACGCCCCGCTGATCCGCGACGACCTGGAAGGCAAGACGAACAACCACTGCTTCGACTGGGAGACCGGCGACGCGGCGGCCACCGAGGCGGTGTTCGCACGCGCGGACGTCGTGGTCAGCCAGGATCTCGTCTACCCCCGGGTGCACCCGGCGCCGATGGAGACGTGTGGGGCGGTCGCCGACTTCGACGCCGTCGAGGGCAAGCTGCGGCTCTGGTCCACCACCCAGGCGCCGCACGCGCACCGCACCCTCTACGCCATCGTCGCGGGCCTGCCCGAGCACAAGATCCAGGTGATCGCGCCGGACATCGGCGGCGGATTCGGCAACAAGGTCCCCATCTACCCCGGGTACGTCTGCGCGATCGTCGCCTCGATCGTCACGGGCAAACCGGTGAAGTGGATGGAGGACCGGTCGGAGAACCTGATCAGTACCGGCTTCGCCCGCGACTACATCATGCGCGGTGAGATCGCGGCGACCCGGGACGGCCGGATCCTCGGCATCCGGACCAACGTGCTGGCCGACCACGGCGCGTTCAACGGCACCGCCGCGCCGGTGAAGTACCCGGCCGGCTTCTTCGGAGTCTTCACCGGCAGCTACGACATCGAGGCCGCCTACTGCAGCATGACGGCGGTCTACACCAACAAGGCGCCCGGCGGCGTCGCGTACGCCTGCTCGTTCCGGATCACCGAGGCGGTCTACCTGGTCGAGCGGATCGTCGACTGTCTCGCCGACGAACTGGGCATGGACCCGGCCGAACTGCGGCTGAAGAACTTCATCCAGCCGGAGCAGTTCCCGTACACGACGAAGACCGGCTGGGTGTACGACTCCGGCAACTACGAGCCGACCATGCGGCTCGCGATGGACATGGCCGGCTACGCCGAGCTGCGCCGTGAGCAGGAGGAGAAGCGCGCCCGGGGCGAGCTGATGGGCATCGGCATCGCGTTCTTCACCGAGGCGGTCGGCGCCGGCCCCCGCAAGAACATGGACATTCTCGGGCTGGGCATGGCCGACGGCTGCGAGCTGCGCGTCCACCCGACCGGCAAGGCCGTGGTACGCCTGAGCGTGCAGTCCCAGGGCCAGGGGCACGAGACCACGTTCGCGCAGATCGTCGCCGAGGAGATCGGGATCCCGCCGGCCGACATCGAGGTGCTGCACGGCGACACCGACAACACCCCGTTCGGCCTCGGCACGTACGGCAGCCGCTCGACGCCCGTGTCCGGCGCGGCGGCCGCCCTGGTGGCGCGCAAGGTCCGCGACAAGGCCCGGATCATCGCCTCGGGCATGCTCGAGGTCTCGGTGGCGGACCTGGAGTGGGAGAAGGGCGCGTTCCACGTCAAGGGCGACCCGGGCACGTCCGTCACAATCCAGGACATCGCCATGCGCGCGCACGGCGCGGGTGACCTGCCCGAGGGCATCGAGGGCGGGCTGGAGGCGCAGATCTGCTACAACCCGTCGAACCTGACGTACCCGCACGGCGCGTACATCTGCGTGGTGGACATCGATCCCGGCACCGCGCAGGTGAAGGTGCGACGGTTCATCGCGGTGGACGACTGTGGCACCCGGATCAACCCGATGATCACCGAGGGGCAGGTGCACGGCGGGCTGACCGACGGGGTCGGCATGGCGCTGATGGAGATGATCGCGTTCGACGAGGACGGCAACTGCCTCGGCGCGTCGCTGATGGACTACCTGATCCCGACGTCACTGGAGGTGCCCGACTGGGAGACCGGCTTCACCGTCACCCCGTCGCCGCACCACCCGATCGGCGCGAAGGGCGTCGGCGAGTCGGCGACGGTCGGTTCTCCCCCGGCGATCGTCAACGCGGTCGTGGACGCCCTCAAGCCCTTCGGCGTACGGCACGCCGACATGCCGCTGACGCCGTCGCGGGTCTGGGACGCGATGCGCGGCCAGGCCCGGCCGCCGGTCTGAGGGGCCAGGATGACCACGATCGGGGACCGCGCCCGGGAGCTGACCACCTCCCGCGAGCCGTTCGTGCACGCCACCGTGGTCCGCGCGCAGGAGCCGACGTCGGCCCGGCCGGGCGACGCCGCGGTGATCCGGGCGGACGGCTCGATCGAGGGCTTCGTGGGCGGGGTGTGCGCCGAGAGTTCGGTGCGGGCCGCCGCGCTCGACGCCCTGCGCGACGGCGACGCCCTGCTGCTGCGGGTGCTGCCGGACGGCGCGGCCCCGTTCCCCGAGGCGCCGGGAGCGCGGGTGGTGGTGAACCCGTGCCACTCCGGTGGCGCCGTCGAGATCTTCCTTCGGCCGATGCTGCCGGCCCCAACGCTGCGGGTGGTCGGTGACACGCCGATCGCCGCCGCGGTGGCGACGTTGGCGGCGTTCCTGGACTTCGACGTCGTCACCTCCGACGACCACGCCGGCTGCACCGCCGTCGTGGTTGCCGGGCTGGGCAGGGGCGAGCAGGACGCGATCCGGGCCGCGCTGGACGCCGGCGTGCGGTTCATCGCGCTGGTCGCCAGCCACACACGCGGCGAGGTCGTGCTCGACGAGCTGGGGTTGACCGACCCCGAGCGGGCCCGCGTCCACTCGCCGGCCGGGCTGGACATCGGCGCGCGTACGCCGCCGGAGATCGCGCTGGCCATCATGTCCGAGGTGGTCCGGGCGATCCGGGTGCAGGGTCTGAGCCCGTCCTCCGGTACGCCGGCGGCGAGGCCACAGCAGGCCGTCGACCCGGTGTGCGGGATGACCGTGCTGGTCGGGCCGGAAACGCCGTACGCGCGAGTCGACGGGCAGGACGTCTGGTTCTGCTGCCCCGGCTGCCTCGCGCGTTACACGGCGGCGTAGCCCGTGTTCACGACCGGCCTGGTGCTCGCCGCCGGGGCGTCGGTCCGCCTGGGCGAGGCGAAGCAACTGCTCCCGTACCGGGGGCGAACGCTGCTCGACGCGACCCTTGACCTGGCCCGCTCGTGCGGCTTCGACCAACTGCTCGTGACCCTCGGCGGCGCGGCGAGCGGAATCCGCGACCGGGTGGACCTCACCGGGTGCCAGGTCGTCGAGAACCCGGCGTTCGGCAGCGGCTGCGGGTCGTCGGTCAGCACGGCCGCCCGCGCGGTGGACCCGCGCGCCGACGCGCTCGTGCTGCTCCTCGGCGACCAGCCCGGGGTACGCGCCGCCGACGTCCGTCGGGTCGCCGCGGCGGCCACCCCGCTAGCCGTGAGCCGGTACGCCGACGGGCTGGGCCATCCGTTCCGCTTCGACCGCGAGGTCCTTCCCGAGCTGTACGACCTGCACGGCGACCGGGCCGTGTGGAAGCTGCTGCAGTCCGGTCGCCACCCGGTGACCGAGGTACCCGTCGACGGGCCGGTGCCGATCGACGTGGACACCCGCGCGGACTACGAGCGGCTGCTGGCGGGAGAGCCGTGAAGGACGCGCTGACCGTCCGGCACCGCCTCGACGCCGTCGACTACCTGGTCGACGACGGCATGGCGATGGCCCTGTTCCTGGCGTTGCGGCTCGGCCGGCCGCTGCTGCTGGAGGGCGAACCCGGTGTCGGCAAGACCGCCGCCGCGAAGGCGCTGGCCCGGGCGCTGGAGACACCACTGATCCGGCTGCAGTGCTACGAGGGGCTGACCGCCGGCGAGGCGCTCTACGAGTGGAACTACCAGCGGCAACTGCTGGCGATCCGGCTCGCCGAGGCGCAGCACGCCCGGCTCACCGACGCGGACCTGTTCAGCGCCGAGTTCCTCCAGGAACGGCCGATCCTGCGGGCCGTACGCCATCAGGGACCGGTCCCGCCGGTCCTGCTGATCGACGAGATCGATCGCGCCGACGACGAGTTCGAGGCGCTGCTGTTCGAGTTCCTCGGCGAGGCCGGGGTGACGATCCCCGAACTCGGCACGTTCACCGCTCGTACGCCGCCCGTCGTGGTGCTCACCTCCAACCGCAGCCGGGAACTGCACGACGCGCTGCGTCGCCGCTGCCTGTACCACTGGATCGACTTCCCCGAACCGGACCGGGCCGTGGAGATCGTCCGCCGGGCCGTGCCGGGCGCGACCGAACCGCTGATCCGTACAGCGGTGCAGTTCATCGGCGACGTGCGGGGCCTGGGGTTGGAGAAGGCGCCAGGGATGGCGGAGACCATCGACTGGGTGTCCGCGCTGTCCGTGCTGGGCGCCGCCGACCTGGCCACCGCCGAGGTTTCCCGGACCATCGGCGCCATCGCCAAGACCGCTGACGACCGTGCCGTCGTCGCCGCCGCGCTCGGCCCCCACCAGGAGAGTCAGGTATGAAGATCACCAATGAGTTCGCGGTCGCCGTTCCAATCGAGCGGGCCTGGGCCGTGCTCACCGACCTCGAAGGGATCGCGCCGTGCCTGCCGGGCGCCCAACTGACCGGCGTCGACGGTGACATCTACCGCGGCAGGGTGAAGGTCAAGGTCGGGCCGGTCGTCTCGGAGTTCGCGGGCACCGCGCGGTTCGTCGAGAAGGACGAGGCGGCGTACCGCGGGGTGATCGACGCGAAGGGCCGCGACGCCCGGTCGACGGGGAACGCCTCAGCTCTGGTCACCGCCCACCTCCGGCCGGAGGGCGACCGGACGCTGGTCAGCGTGGACACCGACCTGAAGATCTCGGGGAAGCTGGCCCAGTTCGGCAGCGGCATGATCAAGGAGGTGTCCGGCAAGCTACTGGCCCAGTTCGTCAGCAACCTGGAAGCCACGCTGGCGGCCGAGGAGACGCCGACGGCCGCCGACGGCGCAGCGACCGTGCCGGCACCCCGACCCGAGTCCGAGCACGCCACGTCGACCGCGCAGCCCGAACCCGGCCCCCTCCCGGCCGCGTCCGCCGCAGCGGTCGCGGCCACACCCGTCACCGCCGCCGTCGCGCCCTCGCCGGTCGAGCCGTCGCCGGTCGAGCCGCCACCGCTGGAGCCGTCGGCTGCCGAGCCTTCGACCGGCACCCTGCGCGCCACGCCGGCCGCCGAACCGGAGGCACTCGACCTGCTCAGCATCGCGGGCGGTTCGATCACCAAGCGGCTCGTACCGGTGCTCGTCGGTCTCGTCGCGGTCGGCGCGGTGATCGCCTGGCTGGTCGCGCGCCGGTGAGTCCGGCCCTGCTGCGCGGGATCGACCGGGCCGCGTTCGCGGTGGCGTTCGCCGGCCGGCTGCGGCACGCCGGCGTCCCCGCCGGGCTCACCGACATCGACGACTTCGTCCGGGCGCTCGACGCCAGCCCACCCGACTCGATGTCCACGCTCTACTGGACCGCCCGAATCAGCCTGGTCCGGCGGCACGCCGACCTGGCCGCGTTCGACAGCGTCTTCGCAGCCGTCTTCGCGGACGCGCCACCGCTGCCACCACCGAACCGATCCGCCACGCCGGCGGGCGACCGCGACGACGTACACGTGCCGGTGCCCACCGGCGCTGCCGACGATGGTCCGGGCGGCGGACTGCCGTGGGCGACGCTGCCGCCGGCCGTCGCCGAGTCGGCGGAATGCGACACCGCGCTGCGGCTGCCCGAGCGACGCCCCAGCGCCCTCGCCGGGCTCGCCGACCGGCCGTTCGACGAACTCGACGCCGCGCAGGTCACGCAGCTCGGTGACGCCCTCCGCGCGGCCGTCGACGGCTGGCCGACCCGCCGCGCCCGGCGGCACGCCGTCAGCCCGACCGGACGGCGGATCGCGCTGCGGCCCACGATCACCCGGGCCCGCCGCACCGGGTGGGAACCCGTCCAGGTCGTCCGCGAGCGGCCGGTCCGGCGACCACGCCGGGTCGTGCTGCTCTGCGACGTCAGCGAGTCGATGCGGGCGCAGGCGACCGCGTACCTGCACCTGATGCGGGCGTTCGCGGTCGTCGCCGAGGCGGAGACGTTCGCGTTCGCGACGACGCTGACCCGGCTCACGGTGGTGCTGCGACACACCTCGGCCGCCGAGGCGGTCGCGCGAGCCAGCGCGGCCGTGACCGACCGGTACGGCGGCACCCGGATCGCCACGAACCTGCGCGCCCTGCTCAGCTCCCGGCACGCGGACGCCGTCCGCGGGGCCGTGCTGGTGATCGGCTCGGATGGCTGGGACAGCGACCCGCCCGACGAACTCGCCGCCGTGATGGCCCGACTGCGCCGCCGCGCATACCGGATCGTCTGGTTGAATCCGCGCGCCGGCGCCCCCGGCTTCGCTCCCCGGGCCGGCGGCATGGCCGCCGCGCTCCCCTACTGCGACCGGCTGCTGCCGGCCGGCACGTTCGGGGACCTGCTGCTCGCCGCCCGTCAGCTCCAGAGCGTCACGTGCACCGACGGCTTGAAGTGACCGATGCTGACGCCCGCGCCGCGCATCATCGCCTGAATCGCCCGAGGAGTCGACGAGAACCGCGACAGCTCGGCGGCCGCCGACAGGGGGCCCGGACCGGCCAGCACCTGCGAATGCCACACCGCCTCGACGGTGGCGTGTGGCCCCACCACCTGCTGGAGCTGGCCCTCGCGCACGTCCGGCGCGACGGTGAACGAGAGCGCCGGCGAGACGCCCCTGCCCCGCTTGGCCTCCCCCAGTGCCGCGGCGTGGCTCTGGAAGATCTGCTGCCGGTCGTCGGGCACGGCCAGCCGGCGCAGCATCATGGGGACCGCGCCCAGGTCGGCGGCCGCCGACGGGCCGAGCAGCCAGGTCTGCTCCCGCAACTGCCCCGGGGACGCCGGCACACCGGCCAGCGGATGATCCGGGCCGACCACAAGCACGAGCCGGTAGTTCATCATCGGCCGGCAGGCGATCGCCCCGTCGACGACCGGCGGCTGCGGCCCGACCGCGATGTCCGCGGCCCGGGTCAGCAACAGCGACTCGAACGAGCCCGGGTTGCGCACGCTCAGCTCCACATCGAGGTCGGCGGCCCGCTTCGCGAACAGCTCGATCAGCCCCGGCGCGGCGAACTCGGCGAACAGGCTGGACGCGGCCACCCGCAGCAACCGTCGACCGCGTTTCGCGGCGCTCACCTCGAGCATCGTCCGATCCTGCAGACCCAACAGCTCCGCCGCCCGACTGGCCAGCCGGAGCCCACCCGGGGTGAACGCGAGGCCCGCCGCCGTCTTGCTGAACAGCTTGTCCCCGAACTCCCTGCGCAACTGTGCGACGTGGAGCGACACGGCCGACTCGGACACCTCAAGCTCGGCGGCGGCCTGCTTGACGGACCCCAACCGGACCACGGCGACGTACGCGCGCAGCTGCGTCGGGGTCATCGGCGCCCCACCTCCCCGCCCGATCGCGTGGTTCGGCTCTCCGTCGAGACGAACCACGATCATCCCCCGCCGATGCACCTCGCCACCAGCTCCAGTTCACTTGGCCGCAGCCACGCCCGTGCCGGAGATGCATCAAACGAGACGCTGGATGCGCGCCTTCGGCCGCTCGTTTCTCCGGTGGGCGTGCTTGTGCTGGCGGACCTGCTCGTTCCAGACCTCCTGGTCGTAGTCCGGGTCGGGCGGGATCCACTTGTGCGACCCGTCGCTGTAGTGGAACTTCTCATCGCCTGCCCGCAGGATGCTCACCGCACCCATCCAAGAAACAGCCGGTGCAGCGCGCCGGCCGGTACCCAGGTCAGGTCCGCCGACGCGCGGACCAGTTGAGCACCCAGGTAGAGGGCAAGCGACACCGGCGCCTCCTCGAACTCCGCGCTCAGCTCCCGCCGTCGGATCCGGCACGGCCACGGCGCGTCGCACCCGCCACAGCTCCAGATCGGCAACACCGGGCCGTGCCTGGTCACCGCGAGCCTCCGAGCAGCGACGCTGTGAGCGACCGCGCCTGCCGCCTGATCGCCCACTCCACCTGCCAGAACGGGGACGGAGCCAACAGCGAGCACCACGTCCGGCATCTCGTGCACATCCCGTCGAGCCCGCGAAGATGCACGCTCTTGATGCGCTGTACCCGGTCGTCGTTCACTGCTCCTCCTCTCCCGCCAATGCCCCCGCCTGATCGGGATCCGGTGCCGGACTCGGCAGGGAAGGTCTCCGCCGCACCGGCAGACCCAGCGCCACTTACGCCACGACCACCCGGGCCGGTGCCGCCGTGCCAGGGTCATCGCGACTGCGATCAGGTACTGGTCGTAGGAGACTCGTCGCCACGGCGGTGAGCTGTCCCCCATCGCTGTCTCCCTTCGGCGGGCAGCACGACATGGCCGACACCCTCGGACGGGACCGGTTACGGAACGTTCGGTAACTACGACGCTACGATCACGACGGCGGCCGTTGAACTCACCACCAGTACGAGTGACCAGGCCAGACCCTGCTCACCGACGGTCGGTCGGAGGCAGAACGTCGACCACCGGTCAACGTAGGGGTGTCGGATGGCCAGTCAGGGGCGCTCGCGCTGTCATCGAGGTGGCGTGACCGGGTACCTGCTGAAACTGCTCCGTGAGTTCATCCCGCTGACTCAGGAGCAACTTGCGATCGAGCTGGGCGTAGACCGGGCCACGGTCCAGAGTTGGGAATCGGGACGCCGGCCCTTCACTGCGGTCGCATTCGGCCAAGCGATCGCTACCCGACAGAAGCTGGCGATGCTCGGCGCGAATGCCCTTCTGCTGGCCGCTCTCGACGACGCCGCAGAGGCGGACGTCACCCTCGCTGCGGTACTTGACGCAAAGGTCGAACGGACCGATGTCACCGAGCAGCCGTTGGGCTGGTCAGTGCTCACCCATCGTCTGACCGACCTGATCCTCTGGGCCGTCCTCGGACAACCACCCACGTTCCTGAAAAGGCTCGCGATCTACGGCCCCCGCCGCGGACCCGTGTCCTCCGGCCCGCTGCTACTCGCCGACGAGCGGGCCGCGTTCTTCACACAACTCCACGTGCTCGCTGACCGCGCTGCCAGTCGACGGAACCCGGACGTCCTTCTGCACCGGCAAGCCTGCATCCTCGCCGGCACGGACCCCACCGGAGCATCCGCCCAATGGCTTGCACAGAACAGTGTCAGAAGCACCCATCGCGCAGCCGTCTTCCACACCTGGTCACCGCTGTGGACCGACGCCCGCTCCGTAGCGACCTCCCTCGCCAACCAGGGCGACCCGGAACCGCTCCGAGACTTCATCGCACGCGCCCACCCGGACGACGCCTGCGAGCGGGCCGCTCTCAACTACTCGGCCTACTGGGTCGGCGAAATCCCATACCGCCAGCGCGACGACTCCTTCATGCCCGCCGCCCACTCCGACTGGCGGGGCTCCCGCCTCCTCCGACACCCGTTCGAACGCCTCGACGGAGGGCATCCCTTCGTGGACCTCAACATCCACAACACGTGGGCCCTACTCACCGCACGACGCGGCCTCGCCCTCGACGACCCAACCATCGGAAACGCACTCGCCGACCGTAGCGCCAGTCTTCTCGACGGTGACGCGGTCTCAGAGCAGTCCCGGAGGAAACTGGCGTCTATCGTCTACAGCCTGCGCACCGACGGACTCACCGGCACAGGGACGGGCAGATGACTGACGACCACGACGCCGCAGGCGCGATGAGCTTCATCTTCGAAGCGGGCGTCCTCAAACGCGCCGCACGCACCGGATGGTGGTTCGCCGGCGTCAAGGACCCCGAGTCGATCGCCGACCACTCGTTCCGGACCGCTCTGATCGGGATCATGCTCGCTGCCATGGAAGGCGCCGACCCCGCCCGGGTGTCGATGATGTGCGTCCTGCATGACACCCAGGAGTCCCGGATCACCGACATCCCGCATATCGCCAAGCGCTACCTCACCGCCGTACCCAACACCGCCGTGACCGCCGACCAAGTCGCCGCCTGCCCACCAGCCGTCGCCGACGCCATCACCACTGCCGTCACCGAGTACGAGGCCGGCGAGAGCTTGGAAGCCGTCGTCGCCCGCGACGCCGACAAACTGGAATGCCTCGTGCAAGCCGTCGAGTACCGCCACCAAGGCATCGACAACGTCCAGCGCTGGATCGACAGTTCACGAGCGGCCCTCAAGACCGCCTCCGCGCACCGCCTCGCCGACGCCGCCCTCGCGGGACAGCCACTCGCCTGGCTCACCCCGCCGCCGTCGACAACTTAGGACATCGGCCGTACGGAATCGGCTTGCCTGCTCCGGGATGCTTGCCTACCGTCGTGGGGCACCTCCCGGTGCGCAGGCAACGGCTACTTCCTCTCTAAGAGGGGAGACGTGGGTTCGAATCCCACCGCCACTTTGGGTGGCGTCGACCAGCGGCCCAGGTCACCTTGGCCCGCAAGGGCCGGTCGCCGTCGCCGCTCCGATCTCGGGAGGTGCGCTCACGCCGCACGCCCGGTGCGACGGACACGGCTACTTCTGGTGAAGGCCCTGCAAGGGCCTCGCGGTTCGAACCCGCAAACGCCGTGTCCACTTATGATCTCAGGCGTGTGGCGTGACCACATCCCATCGCCTAAAGATCGCAAACTCCGTTGCCCGGCCAGCGCCGCCGCCGCTACGGTCGTGACCGCACTTCCCGGTGCATAGGCGACGGTTACATCTGGTGGGGGTTCACGCCCCGGCGAAGGACCGCCCGTCGTCGACCTCGATCTCGGGGGCGCGCGACCACGCCACACACCCGGTGCGCAGGCAACGGTTACTTCAGGGTTCCGCAGATGGGGGTTCGAGTCCCTCGCCGCCTTCGGGTGGATGGTTCAACGGACAGAACGGCGGACTAGTCCGTGGCCGATTCTGATCTCGGGTGTGCAGTGCGGTCGTGCCTTCCCGGCCGACCGACGTGGGGGACGTCATGGCCAAGTTCAACATCAAGCTGCGCAAGAGCCGACACCAGCCGACGACCGCCGAGGGCGCGCGGGGCTTCACCCGTGAGCCGCGCACCGAGCTGTTCCTGCTCGGTGTGTCGAACATGGTCGGCGAGGACACGTTCTACGAGGGCGCCACGGACCGGGACGCTCGCTTCCGGGACCTGGTCGCCGCCGTGGCCGTCGCCGATCCCGACTGGTTCTCCCGTTTCGTGCCGTGGCTCCGGTCCGGCGCGATGATGCGCTCGGCGTCCGTGGTGGCGGCTCTGGAGGGCGCTCGCGCCCAAGTTGCCGCAGAGATTCCGGGTTCGCGGGCGGTCGTGGACGCCGCGTTGCAGCGTGCGGACGAGCCGGGAGAGGCTCTAGCGTACTGGCTGGCTCGCCATGGCCGGGCTCTGCCGAAGCCGGTGAAGCGGGGCATCGCCGACGCGGCGGTCCGGCTGTACACCGAGCGGAGTCTGCTCAAGTACGACTCCGTCGGGAGCCAGGTGCGCTTCGGTGACGTCATCGACCTGACCCACCCCACCGCGAAGGACGAGCGGCAGGGTGACCTGTTCCGGCACGCGCTGGATCGACGTCACCGGCGTAACAACCCGCTGCCGGCGTCGCTGCGGATGCTGGCGGCGCGGGACGCGCTCATGGCGTTGCCGGTCGAGCAGCGCCGGGAGGTCACCGATCCAGCGGTGCTGGGCGCGGCCGGTATGACGTGGGAGGCCCTGGCCGGCTGGCGACAGGGCGCGATGGACGCCGCGGCGTGGGAGTCCGTCATCCCGACCATGGGCTACCTGGCGTTGCTGCGCAACCTGCGCAACTTCGACCAGGCCGGAGTCGGCGACGCCGTCGCGGAGACGGTGGCGGCCAAGCTCTCCGACCCGGGCGAGGTCGCCAGCTCGCAGGTGTTGCCGATGCGTTTCCTGTCGGCGTACAACGCGGCACCGAGCCTGCGGTGGGCGTACCCGCTGGAGAAGGCGTTGCAGCACGCCCTGGTGAACGTGCCGGCTCTGGACGGGCGGACCCTGATCCTCATCGACACGTCCGGTTCGATGCAGAGTTCGTTCAGCAAGGACGGCGCGCTGCGCTGCTGGGACGCCGCCACGGTGTTCGGCCTCGCGCTGGCCGCCCGGGGGCGGGCGGCGACGGTGGTGTCGTTCTCCAATGCCAGCCGGGTGTTCCCGGTGGTGGCGGGCGAGTCGGTACTGGCGGCGGTGCGCCGGTTCAAGGACGGCGGCTACTTCTACGGCATGGGAACGGACACCGAGAAGGCGGTACGCGGGCACTACGACGGGCACGACCGGGTGGTCATCCTCACCGACGAGCAGGCCCACTGGCACGGTGCGGCGGACGTCACCGCGGCGGTGCCCGCAGCGGTGCCGGTGTACACCTGGAACCTGGCTGGTTACCGGGTCGGGCACACGCCGACCGTTGGCAACCGACACACGTTCGGCGGTCTGTCCGACGCCGCGTTCGCGATGATCCCGCTCATCGAGGCCGGCTCCCGCAACCGGTGGCCCTTCTGATCCCCGCTGCGGGGCTGGAACTGCCCCGCGGCGGGGTCGGCCGCCGCTCGCCCCGTCGACCGTTCAGCGGCGGGATCGGCCTCGACGCACCGCCCAGATTCCAGCGACGATCGCCGCCGCCGTCGGCAGGAGGCAGCAGAGGGTCAGGATGGACAGGTGCCACGGCTTGATCGCTCCCACGGCTGTGAGGGTAGGCATCGTTGACCACCACCGCTGCCCCGGCAGGGCCGAGCATGCTGTCACCGGAGCCGGCAGGCCGCGAGCAGGGCTGCTCAGATGGTGTGCACCAGCCGGAAGCGCTGGGTCACCACCAGGGTGTCGTCGTCGACCGTGAAGCCCGGGTCGCCCAACTCCTCGCGCACCTCCGCGCTGTGCCAGAACGTCTCGTGCCCCGCTCGCCACTGCGCCACCGACTCGTCGCCCTCGCCCTCGTCCAAGGCGTGTTGCAGGTCGACGTCGGCGAGCCGGAGCACCCGCACCTCGGTCAGCTCGATCACCGCGACCCGTCGGTCGTCGGAGTCCACCACCGCAGATCGCTGGCCAGCCTCGGGCAGCGGCTCATTCGCGCGCTCGTATCCGACCAACAGGGCCGACGTCGAGGTCTTCGCGCCGGACAGGATCGCGGCCACCAGCTTGTCCCTCAGCGGCCCGGGGAACGCGAACTCGGCACGCGGCAGATCATCGACGACGCCCATGCGGGGAGGGTACGCGGAACAACGAGCCGCGAGTGACTCTCGCTTCATGCACACGCGCACGGCGGCGATCACCTACGATCTAGCCCCATGCGTCGAGTCGCGCCGATACTGGCATTTGTGCTTCTGCTGGCTCTGACCGCCTGCACCTCGGAGCCGGAGGAGATCGGACGCAGCACGTTGGCCGTCTTCCTGGACAACGACGTGACGGCAGCGAAGAAGGATGCTGTGGAGCAGCGTCTACGGTCGATGCCCAGTGTCGAGGACGTCGCCCTCGAAACCCGCGAGCAGGCGTACGAGAGCTTGAAGGAGTCGCTGAAGGACAGCCCTGACCTGCTGGCGGATCTGAGGCCGGAGATTTTGCCGGAGTCGTTTCGCGCCATCGTCACCGATGCCTCGCTCGCCGAGGCGGTCGAGCTGGTGATGGCTGAGGTTGACGGCGTCGAGGACGTGGCGCTCAGGATCGCAGAGACCGACGACCCTCTTCCGTCGCACATCGGGGTCATCGTCCGGCTGGAGTCGGGGGTGACCGGCGAGCAACGAGCCGCCGTGGAGAAAGCCGTCCGTGCGCTGCCGCACGCGGAGTCGGTTGCGTTCGAGGACCGCGACGCCGCGTACGAGCGCCTGCGCAAGCAATGCCGGGGCAAGGATGAGTTGGCCGCGCAGCTCGACCCACAGATGACGCGCGCGTCGTTACGCTTCCGGGCGCCCCTGGAACCGAAGGGACCGGGGCTGTCCGAGCTTCTGAAGCTCGACGGGGTCGATGTTGTGCGGCTGGTCCCGGTGACGATGGTGTAGGTGCGTTCTTCCCGCCGAATCGGGCCGGCCCTGCCGATCCTGTCGAGGGCTACCGCTGCCAGGTGTCGATGGTCTGGACGCTGTCGCGCACGACCCGGTTCATGATGGCGGGGTTGCCACTGGTGCCTTCCCAGCCCTGATCGTTGAGCACGGTCACGGTGCCGTCGACGCGTGCCACGGCGATCTGGCTGGACGCGGTGCCGCCGGTGCGTTCTCCGTTCATGCTCGTCTCGGCCCACGTTCTGGTCAGCAGCAACGCCTCGTCCCCGACGCCGGGCAGAGCTCGCCCCTCGACGTCGACGGCGTTTCCGGCCTCCTTGTAGGAGGGACACGCCTGCACGGCACTGCGGAGCCGTCGCATGTAGTCCGCGGAGCCGTCGCCGTCGAAGGTGAAGATCGTTTGATGGATCATGCCTTGCGGCACGTTACTGGCTGGTTCGTCGGGCGTCATGTAGGTGACGGTCATCGAGGCACTCGCGGTGACCTGTCGGCCTCCGGTGCCGAACTCGTTGCCGCACATCGTCGGCAGGGCGTCCGCGACGGGCGTCGCCCGTCGGGGGGACTTGCGCAGTTCGGGTGGCAGTTCGACGAAGGCCGACGTCGGGATCGTCACCCGGGTGCTCGCGCTCGGAGATGGTTGGTCGACCTGGTTCGTCGGTGCCGACGCGGTCGTCGGCGGTGCGGTCGACGAAGCCGGGTCGGGCTGGTCCTCGCGAACGGTGCAGGCGGTGGTGAGCGCGACGGCGCCGAGTATCGGCAGGGTCAGCGCGAGCATCCTTCGTGCTCGGGCGGTCGCCAGCGGTGTGTAGTGGCTCATTTTTCACCTCGTCGTCTCTGCTCGGGCATTCCCCGTGGTGAAGCCATCTTCAGGGGCAGCGCCCGACATGCCCGTCGTGCCACGCTGTTGCGGTGACCGCCTACTCGCGTGGGGCTGGGCGCGTCGCCGTGGCCGCGCTCGTCGCGGTGCTGCTCAGCTCCTGCGGAACAGGTCAGCGAGACGCTGGTGCCGTGCCGGCGCACGACGCGACCGCCGCAGCCGGGCCAGACGCCAGCGACGCACGGCAGGACGCGAACGACGCGCGCATCACCGTCAAGGCCTCCTACAAGGGGGCGGGGCAGAGGCTTCACAACGTCGGCCCGGACACCGTTCACGTTCTCAGCACCACAGGCAGCGCAGGGATCTGCCTCGACCGGCCGGGTCGAGTGACCATCAACGAGGTCGAGGCCGAGCCGTCCAAGGGCGAAATCCGGGTTGAAGCCTTCGCGCTCTCACCGTTGCGCAGTTCCGTCGACCGCAGTGCCACTCCTCTGTCTGGCGGTCCGGTTGTCCTCGACAGAGCCGCAGCTTGCGTCGCTGACGACCCGCAGGTCAGGAACGACCCCGAGGCCATGGCCGGGCTGTCGCTGCGGGTGCGAAAGGTCGGTCACCAGACGGCCATCGCCGACCAACTGGTCCTGCGCTACACGTCCGGGGGCCACCCCTACGAGTTCTCGCTGCGCTACAGCATCGCGCTCTGCGCACCGGATGACCCGACGACCCGCGAGTGCCAGCCCGTCGGCTGAATAGGCCGAGTGGTTCGCTGACCCGCCGACAAGGTCAGCTCGCGTCGGGCATCCACGGTCCGAGCACCGCGGGGTCGGCGACGGCCTTGTCCACCAGCGCACGCTCCTCGGTGGTCAGCGACAGCGCCCGGAGCCGGGTCCCCCAGTCCGGCACGCGCTCCGGCTCCCCCAGCGCCACCGACAGTTCGATCAGCCCAGCGAGCGCCAACCCCTGTTCGACGGCCGACGCGCTGTCGCCGTGCCGGCGCAGCCCCGAGTTGAGCGCCCGGTACGCCGCCCGGTCGTCGGACTTGAACTCGCGCAGGATCCGCGCGTTGTCGAGCACCCGGGACAACCCCTGCAACGTCTTCGACCCGCCGTACTCCAACTCCACGGGCTCGTCCCGCTGGATGAAGACGATGGTGTTGCCCGACGGGTCGACGATGCTGAACCGCGACGCGCCGGGCCGGTAGCGGGTCATCCGGGGCAGTCCCTTGGCGAGCACCTTGCCGTAGGTGCGGCGCATCGCCTCGGTGAACGACGCGTGGTACGGAGCGACCGCGTCGACCATCACCAGGCAGCCGCCGGTGTTCTCCGCCGACGGGTCCAACCCAAGTGGCGCGCGGCCGTAGTGCAGCTCGAACCCGCTCCACCGCAAGGCCAGGTAGACGTACGGCTTCGTCTGCTCGTAGGTCACCTCGAACCCCAGGGCACGCCAGAACGCCCGGGTCTCCTCGGGTGACACGCAGTGCAGCAGCGGCACCGTGGTCTCGTTCGGCTGGACACGGTCCTCGTTCGTCGTCATCGCCACTCCCGGTCCGGTCGACAGGCCGGCCATTCTGCCAGCGTCGGCGAAGGACCCCGACCAGGTTTCGTCTCCTACCCAGGGAGGAG
Organism: Micromonospora sp. NPDC005163; assembly: GCF_053599835.1. Lineage (NCBI taxonomy): Bacteria > Bacillati > Actinomycetota > Actinomycetes > Micromonosporales > Micromonosporaceae > Micromonospora > Micromonospora sp. NPDC005163. The sequence continues at coordinate 36,597 of NZ_JBSFYP010000039.1, read as the reverse complement.
GCGCCGCTCCGACCGGCGGCCGCAACCGGGGCTCGCGGTCGGACGCGATGGGCGGACGCGGTCGGAAGTATCTACAGGCATGACTACCGCGCTGCGCCGGGCGGCACACTGGCACCGCCCCCTGATGGTTTTCGTCTACGCGATGGCGGTGCTCACCGTCATCTCCGCGGTCGGCATCCTCGTCGACTCGCGCGTCCTCACCGGGTCGCCGATCTGGCTCAAGCCGTTCAAGTTCGCCGTGTCCTTCGTGGTGTACGGCACGACCCTCGCCTGGATGCTCTCCCTGCTGCCGCGCCGCAGCCGGGTCGCGGAGTGGGCGGGCACGGTCATCGTCTCGATGGCGGTGATCGAGATGGTGGTGATCGTCGGGCAGGTGCTCCGCGGCACGACCAGCCACTTCAACGGAACCAGCCCACTGAACGCCGCCCTCTTCACGGCGATGGGTGCGGCGATCATGGTCCTGTTCGCCGCACACTTCGTCATCGGGCTCGTGGTGCTGATCCGGCGGATCACCGATCGGGCCGCCGCCCGCGCCGTCGGGTGGGGGCTCGGCCTGTCGCTGCTGGGCATGCTCGCGGCGGTGCCGATGGTGCTGCCGATGCAGGATCCGGGGATCGACGGGGTCTCCGGGGCGCACGCGGTCGGCGTACTCGACGGCGGGCAGGGGCTGCCGCTGGTCGGGTGGAGCACCACCGGCGGGGATCTGCGGATAGGGCACTTCGTGGGGCTGCACGCGCTGCAGGCACTGCCGATCCTGGCGATCCTGCTGAGCCGGTTCCTCGGGACACGGTTGGACGAGCGCACCCGGGCACGGCTGGTGGTCGTGGCGGGCGCGGCGTACGGCGTACTCACGGTGTTGTTGACCTGGCAGGCCCTGCGCGGGCAGCCGCTGCTGCGCCCGGACGCGCTCACGCTGGCCGCCGTCGCGGCCCTGGTGGTCGCGACCGCGACCGCCACCGGCCTGGTGCTGGCTCGCCGGCGCAGCCCGGAACTGGCGCTGGCCGCATGACCGGGACCCTGTTCACCCTGACGTTCGCGGTGGCCGCGCCGTTCTGGGCGCTGATGATCCTGCTGCCCCGCTGGTCGTGGACCGTCCGGATCATCTCCTCGCCGCTGATCGTGCTGCCGGTCGTGGTGATCTACGCGCTGCTGGTGATCCCGGCGTTCGGTGACGTGCTGCCGGCCGTGGCGTCACCGACCCTGGACGGCGTGCGCGACCTGCTCGGCACCTCCGACGGCGCGGCGGCGGGGTGGGCGCACATGATCGCGTTTGATCTGTTCGTCGGGCGGTGGGCGTGGCTGGACAGCCGGGAACGGGGGGTACCGGCGCTGGTCATGGCTCCGGTGCTGGTGCTGACCATTCTGCTCGGACCGCTCGGCCTGGCCGCCTATCTCGCGGTTCGTACCCGGTGGGGGCGGACGGCGGACGTTCGTGCCCCCGAGCCGCAGCGCCTAGGCTGACCACCGTGAGGTGGGCGGGACGACTGTTTGGCACGCGCGACACGCTCGTGCGGATGGTGCTGCTCAACCTCAGCGGTGTGGGCTACCTGGTCGTCGGCACGCACGCCGCCCGGCCGCCGACGGCCACGCAGTGGGTCCTCGCGGTGGTCGCGTTCGCCCTCGGGCTGGTGTTCCACCGTCGGCCGCTGGTCAACCTGGTGGTGCAGGCCGGGCTGCTGGCGGTCGCGATCCCCCTGATCGACGACACCACGATCAACCAGGTGGGCGCCAGCTGGGCGTTGCTCGAGGTGACGATGCGGGCGCGTCGAGCGCGCCGCATCTGGCTCGCCGCCGTGCTGCTGGCCGTAGTCGATCTGACCGACTCGATCGGTGATCCGATCGGCCGGTTCGCCTCCGGTGTCTTCGGGCTGACTCTGGAGGTCGGCGTGCCGGTGCTGCTCGGCCTGGTCATCCGGACCAACCGGGAGCTCGGTCGGCAGGCCGTGGAGCGGGCGACGGCGGAGCAGCGCCGGCACGAGTCGGAGAGTCGCGCCGCGCGCGCCGACGAACGCAGCGCCATCGCCCGCGAGCTGCACGACGTCGTCGCGCATCACGTGGCGTCGATGGTCCTGCGGGTCGGTGTGGCCCGGCACGTGCTCACGGACCTGGATCCCCTGGTGGGCGAGGTGTTCGACGACGTGCACGGCACGGGGACCGCCGCGCTGGCCGAGATGCGCCGGCTGGTCACGGTCCTGCGCGACCCCGACGGGGTACGCGGTGACGCGGCGCTGACCGCGATCGAGCCGTCCGCGCTCCCGGCGGCACTCGGTGCTACGGTCGACCGGGCTCGCCAGGCGGGAATCACCGTGGAGGCCGACATCGACCCGGCGGTCGGCTCACTCGACGCGGTACGCGGCCTGGCCGTGCTGCGCCTGACCCAGGAGGCGCTGACCAACGTGGCCAGGCACGTCGGGACGTCCGCGTTGGCGCACCTCGTGGTCGCCGTCCGCGACGGGGCGGTGCACTGGGAGGTCTCGGACAACGGGCGCGGCGCGGTGCCGGTGGCGGTGCCGTCCGGAGGCGGGCACGGCATCACCGGCATGCGCGAGCGCGTCGAGGTCCTCGGCGGTCGGCTGGAGGCGGGCCGGACCGGCGCCGGATGGCGGGTGCGCACCGTCCTCCCGGCCGTGGCCTCCGCACCCGCCGCCGGGACGCCGGCCGTGTCGGTGCCCCGTGACCGCGAGGCACCCGCCGGGTCACCCGCGCCGGAGCCGGCGTGATCCGCGTCCTGCTGGTCGACGACCAGCACCTCATCCGGGCGGGTCTGCGCATGCTCTGCGACGCCCAACCCGACATCGAGGTGGTCGGCGAGGCCGACAACGGCCGCGACGCGATCCCGCTGGCCGCGCGGCTGATCCCCGACGTCGTCGTCATGGACCTGCGCATGCCCGGCGTCGACGGAATCACGGCGACCAGCCGCATCCTCGCCGAGCGCCCCGCCACCCGCGTCCTGGTGCTGACCACCTTCGGCGACGACGACCACCTCTATCCCGCCCTGACCGCCGGCGCCTGCGGATTCCTGCTCAAGGACGCACCACCCGCCGAGCTGGTGGACGGCATCCGCCGGGCCGCCGTGGGTGACAGCCCGTTCAGCCCCGAGGTGCTGCAACGCCTCGTCCAGCGCGCGGTGCACGCCCGCGCCGAGACGCCCCGGCCGGTGCAGGGCCTGACCGCCCGCGAGCAGGACGTGCTGAACCTGGTCGCCGAGGGTCTGTCCAACACCGAGATCGCCGACCGGCTGCACATCGGCGTGACCACGGTCAAGACGCACATCACCAACCTGATGACGAAGACCGACAGCCCCAACCGGGTACGCCTGGCCCTGTTCGCCCGCGGCGCCTGAGGGCGGGAAGAGACGCGACATCGGCGTGGTCGTGCCCCTTGACGTACCGCTGGGAGCGCTCCAAGATCGACTACAGCGGACCCGCGCGCACGGTGGGCCGCCCTAGTCGGGTCTGGTGGACAGTTGCTGAGCGCATTCGGTCTGACCGAGCTGGAGGAGACGGTCTACCTGGAGCTGGTTCGCGGCCGGGCGGGTACCGCGACCGAGCTGGCCCAACGCGTCGCGGTCACCGTGGCCGAGGCGGAGCAGGCGCTCGACGCGCTCGCCCGGGCCGGCCTGGTACGCCTGGTCGCCGGCCGCGCCGGCGCCGCTCCCCCCGATTTGGCCATCGAGTCGCTGCTCAATCAGCGGATGCGCGAACTTCAGGAGGCGCGCGTCGGCCTGTCGGAGTGGCTGCGGGAGCAACGCGCCGCGGACCCGATGGACCAGGGCGTCCAACTGGTGGTCGGCGTGCCCGCGATCATGCAGGCGTTCGACCAGTTCCTGCGCGGCGCCCAGGACGAGGTGCTCGGCTTCGACCGCCCGCCGTACGCAGCTGTGCTGCACGACAACCCGACCGAGGTGGAACTGCTCGACCGGGGCGTCCGCTTCCGCGTCGTCTACGACCGACACGGGCTGGAACGGCCGGGCGCCGCGGCCCACATCGGCCGGTTCGTCGCGGCCGGGGAGCAGGCACGGGTCGCCACGAACGTGCCGGCGAAGCTCGCCGTCGCCGACCGTCGGGTGGCGCTGCTCTCCTTCCCGACCCAGGACCAGAGCGTCGAACCCTGGGCGCTGGTGGTCCGCGGTGTCACCTGGGTCGAGGTGCTCGTGGCGCTGTTCACCGAGGTGTGGGACCGGGCCACGCCGCTGCGGCTCGCCCCCGCCACGGCCCTGATCGACGACGTCGACCGGCAGGGCGCACCCACCCCGACCGACCGGCAGATCCTGTCGTTGCTGATGACCGGCCTGCCCGACAAGGCGGTCGCCTCCCAGCTGGGCATCTCCCTGCGTACCGTGCAGCGGCGGCTGCGACAGTTGATGGACGCGACCGGCAGCGCCACCCGGATGCAGCTCGGGTGGTTCGTCGCCCGCAACGGCTGGCTCTGAGCCCGAGGCGGGGCCTGCCGACCCTGGAGGTGTCGGCAGGCCCCGGTCCTCACTTCGTGACCGTGACCGACACGGTGATCGGGGTCGCCGCCCCCTTCGCACCGTTGTTGGTCACCAGCAGCGTGGCGACGTGCGTACCCGGAGCCAGGCCGGTGGTGTCGACGGTGACGGTCAGGCCGACCTTCGCCCCCGGCTCCACCTGACCGGACCCGGCCGCGGACAGCCACGGCACGTCGCTGTACGCCGGAAGCGAACCGTCGACGTGGTAGACCTTGCTGCCGTACGGCCGGCCGGTCGCGTTACCGAGCACCCACAGGTCACCCCGCTCGTCCAGGTCGAGCCCGGCGCCGCTGAGCGGGTTCGGGTCCGGGTCGGGCAGCGAGGCGAGCGGCTGGCAGGTGGCCGGGTCGAGTGCCCAGATCGACTCCTTGGAATCCTGGTTGATGCCCCACAACACGTTGTGTTCCTCGTTGAGGGCCAGCCCGGTCATCCATGGGATGGGCGGGGTGCACTCGCCCAGCACCGACCCGGGCTGCGGGTGGGACAGGCCGGCGAGGTGCCGGATGACCCCGTCGCCGCTGAGGTAGAAGGTGTCGTCCGACGCGCGGTGGGCCAGCCCGTAGTAGAGCTTGCCGGCCCACGGCCCGGTGATGGTCTCCTTCACCTCCAAGGTGTCCGGGTCGAAGCACACGATCGGCAGGTCCCCGACGAACGACATCTTCGGCGCGCACATCAGGTCCCGGTTCGGCACGTACGCCATGTCCGACGGCCAGCCGCCGATCGGCAGCACGCCCTTGCCCAGCGAGCGGCCGTCGGTGGTGAAGCGCTGCAGCTGCCCGAACAGGTACGAGTTGGAGACGATCAACTCGCCGTTGCGGTACCCGACGCCGAACGCGTTGTAGAGCTCCTTCACCGGGAACGAGCTGAGCACTCGACCGGGGATGCCGGACGGCGGGGTGGGCGAGTTGATTTCCCGGGCCAACCAGGTGGCCGGCAGGTCACCCTGGTTGTTCAGGGTCACCGTCGCGGTCCGGGTCACCCCGGCCCGCGCGGTCAGCGCGACCGCGTTCCGGTTGGTCAGCAGCAGCGGCGTACGCAGTGCCAGGTCGCGCTTGACCACCTTGGCCTCCGCCACGGCGACCGACGTGCTCGGCAGGTCGTAGCCCGGTTGCAGGGCGGTCACGGTGACCGGTCCGACCGGCGCCTCCAACTGGTAGAAGCCGTCCGGGTCGGTGGTCGCGGTGATCGGCTGCGGCGCGTCCGGTGACTCGACCCGTACCGTCGCGCCGGCCAGCGGCTGGCGGTCGTTGGCGTCGCTCACCGTGCCCCGCAGCAGACCGCGGCCGGGAAGCCGGAAGGTGACCGCGCGTGCGGCGTCGAGCACCTGCTCGTCACGGGAGTACGTCAGCGCGTCCCGGCCGGTGGCGTCCTCGATGCCGACGGTCGCCGAACCGCCGGTCGCCGCCCCGGTGGCGCCGAGCTTGCGGTACTCGATGGTGACGTTGCCGTTCTCACCGAGACGCACCTGCACGTCGACCCGGGTCTTCGGCGCGCTCTTGAGCGCGGCCCGGGTCCAGCTGACCACGAACTGCCGGTTCATACCGGCCCCGGAGACCCGGGTGCGCACGGTCGAGGCGTGGTCCAGGACCAGGTCGTCCCAGAACGCGTAGACGGCCGGGGCGGAGACCGCCGGCGCGGGCAGCGGCCCGTTGTCGCCGACCGAGGTGGTCGCGTCCGCGCCGAAGGTCAGGTAGCCGTCGGTGTGCACGGTGATCCGGCGGTAGGTGCTGCCGTAGAACGTCATCGGGAACGGCAGGTCGAGGCCCCGGCTCGCGGTGTCGCCGGTGAGGGCGAGCACGCTGCCGCCATCGGTCCAACCGGCGGCGGCGGTCCCGGCCCGGTAACCGTGCCGGTCGGCCTTCGCGGCGAGCGCCACGTCCACCGTCTCCGGCCCGTCCACGGTCAACGCCACCGTCTTCGGTGCCAGCCACCGGCCGTACTCGACCAGCACGTCGTAGTCGGCCTCGGGCAGCAGCCCGCTGTAGCGGCCCTTGGCGTCGGTGACGAACGCCGGGAACGTCTCCCCGACGAGCGCCAGCCGGGCACCCACGACCGGCTCACCGGCCGGGTCGGTGACCCGGCCCTGGATGGGCTGCCAGGCGGCGGGCTCGGACAGGTCCAGCGTCGTGTTGGTCGTGCCGCTGGCCGGCACGGTGATCGTCTGCCGCACGGTCTTGCGCGCGAAGAACGACGCGGTCAGCGTGTACTCGCCGGCCGGGACACGACCCAGCTGGACGGTGCCGTGTGCGTCGGTGCGGGCGCCGCGGGTGACCAGCGCGGAGGTGAGGGTGATCCGCGCCCCGGACAGGGCGACCCCGCCCACCCTCGCGTGCACCACGACACCGCCGAGCTGCTCGGTCGAGGCCTGGGTCACCAGGTCGTACGCGTCGAGCCGGCCCTCGCCGTAGACGTTGTTGTCGGCGGGGGTTCCGCCGCACTGCAGGTCGTTGACGTCGTGTGCGGTGCGGTCCAGCAGCTCGCGGGTGGTCACCAGGTCACGGCGCAGGTTGGGCACCGCCGACCAGGCCAACGCGACCGCTCCCGCGACGTGCGGGGCGGCCATCGAGCTGCCGTCGCTCAGGCCCCAGTCGTTGCCCGGGATCGTGGAGAGGATGCCGACGCCGGGGGCGGTGATGTCGGGCCGGACCATGCCGTCCGGGCCCGGCCCACGGCTGGAGAACGGGGCGATCGTGCCGCCGGCGTCGGTCGCGCCGACCGCGTACGCCAAGGGGTTGATCGCCGGATGGCCGGCCGTGCCGCACGGCTCGGGCATCTCTTCGGCCTCGTTGCCGACCGCGAACACCGGGAAGATGCCGGCGGCGACCCAGGAGTCGATGATCGTGTCGTAGAAGCTGGGGTCACCGTCGTGGCCGCCCCAGGAGTTGTTGATGATGTCCGGCGCGAGGTCGGGGCGGGGGTTCTCGCCGTTGTGGTCGGTGGGCGCGAGCATCCACTGGCCGGCGGCGAGCAGCGAGCTGTTGCTGCAGTAGTTGGCCTCGCAGCCCTTGGCCGCGATCCAGGTGGCGCCCGGGGCCACCCCCGTGATCCGGCCCTCGCCGTCGTCGCCGAGCATCGACCCGACGGTGTGGGTGCCGTGCCCGTAGTTGTCGCAGGGCGTCGAGGGCAGGCAGATCCCGGTCGGATCGAACCAGTTGTAGTCGGAGGTGAAGGTGCCGTCGTCGTTGTTGCCGCGGTACTGCCGGACCAGCGCCGGGTGGTCGTACTGCACGCCGGAGTCGATGCTGCCGACGACGACGCCCTCGCCGCGCGTGCCGTACTCGCGCCAGACCTTGTCGGCGCCGACCGCGCCCAGGTTCCACGGCAGTTGGGTGGTGTCGGCGGACGCTCCGGCGGTGCGGACCGGCTCCTCCAGTCGGGTCCCGCCGATCGCGGTGATCCGCTCGACGTCCGCCCGGCGGGCCACCTCGGTCAGCAGGTTCAGGTCACCGCTGACCTCGATGACGTTCGCGATCCAGTACGGGGTGAAGTCGGCGTGCCGGTCCCGCAGCAGTGAGCGGAGCCCGCGTTGGGTCTTCTCGGCGTGCGCCACCTTGGTCTCGTAGACCCGCTTGGTGCGAGCGACACGTCCGGCGCGGCCGCCGACGGACCGCTCGACACGGTCCAGGTCGCCCTGGTCCAGTTTGGCCTCGTCGGTCAGCTCGACGAAGAAGCTGGTGCTGGCGCCGGTGCGGGCCGGCCCGAGCACGCGCGGGTCCACCTTGCGCAGCGGGTCGACCGCGCCACCGGTGGGCGCGGGCGTGGGTGCGGCCACGGCGACGCCGGTGGGCAGGGTCAGCACGACGGCCAGAGCGGCGCCGATGGCGCTCATGGCCCGGGGTGCCCGGTGTCTGGATCTGAGCATGAAGACGTTCCTCCCTCGGGCGGTCGCCCGGGAAGGCCGACACCGCCGTCGCCGATTCTCAGCCGCGGAGCGCCCGGTGTAGCGGCATGATCGCTGGCGAAGCACGGACATGGCGGGTCTCCGCCATCGGGCGTTGGCCCCACCGACACCGGCGCGCCACTGCGAAGGGGTGGACGTTCAGTCCCGCAGCCGCGTGGACACGACGATGACGAGCACGAGCGGCACGATCAGCAGCGCCGGCGCGACCACCGGCAGGTGCAGGGCGACCAGGGCTCCGACCGCCGCGCCGGTGATCAGGGCCAGCAGGACCTGGGCCTTGGGCCGCAGGCTGTCCCACGGGCTGCGCGCCGCCACGCCGGCGATCAGGCTCGTCAGGGTCCCGGTCAGGTACGTGGAGGACAGGCCCGGCACGCCGAAGCGCTGAATCGCACTGCTCTGCACGCCCAGCGCCGCTGCCGACAGCAACAGGAGCGCGAGGTCCACGTGGTCGTCGTGGTGCGGGAGGTTGACCTCCCAGACGATGAGGAACACGACGAACACCAGGAGTTCCAGGACGAGCGCCCAGGTGACCCGCCGTGGCCAGACGGGGTCGTCCGGCTGGGCCGAGCCGACGAGGCGGGCGCCCGCGAGGACACCGACGATGAAGGCGACGATGGCGCACCCCGAGGTCAGGGCGAGCTCGGCGTCACCTCTACCGGCCGAGAGTCCGAGCAGGACCATGTTGCCGGTCATGACGCTGGAGAAGGCTCCGCCCAGGGAGAGGAAGCCGATGGCGTCGGCACTCCCGGTGAGGAAGGTGAGGACGACGACGAGGGCCTGCCGTCGCCGCAGGAGGCGCTGCCGTCCGTACGGGGTGCTGGAGGGGCGGGTGACGTGGGGCGCTGTGCTCGACACTGTCGGCTACCTCCAAAGATTGTTCTTCGTATACACTTTGCCCCGGATGATTCACGGAGAGGCGATCCAGGTGGCTGAAGATCTGCGGGACAAGCTCGGCACTCAACACCTGCCGCTACGCGACCAGGTCCTCACCGCCCTGCGGACCGCCATCATCGACGGCGACTACCTGCCCGGGGAGCGGCTGACCGAGGACCGGCTGGCCGAGGACTTCGGCGTCTCCCGCAACCCGGTCCGCGAGGCGCTGCGCGTCGCGGAGGCGGAGGGCTTCGTCGTGATCCTCCCCCGCCGCGGCGCGGTCGTCGCCTCCCCGAGCAGCGGCACCATCTCGGACATGTTCGTCGTCCGCGAGCGCCTGGAGGCACTGGCCGCCCGGCTGGCGGCCGAGCGGGCGACCAAGGCGGACGTGGCCGCCCTGCGGCTGCTGCTGGAGCAGGGCCGGGAGGCGACGGAGCGCCAGGACCTGCGCCGGGTCGCCGAGTTGAACAGCGCCCTGCACCTGCGGATCCTCCAGATCAGCGGCAACCCCTGGCTGTCGTCGATCGCCAAGGCGCTGTACCTCCATGTCCAGTGGGTCTTTCGGCTGGGGGCCGCGGAACGCGCACCACACTCGTGGGCCGAGCACATCCAGTTGGTCGACGCCATCGAGTCAGGCGACGGCGACCGCGCCGAGCGGGCCGCCCTCGCCCATCTCGACGCGGCGTCCGCGGCCGCCTACGAGAACGCCGAGGGCGGCTACGGCACCGGCACCCGCTAACGCCCGCACGCGTAGCCCTGCATGCCCCGCGGGTTCGCGCCGGCAGCGAGCACGCCGGTGGCCGGGTCGCGGGTCACCGCGCAGAGCCGACCGAGGCTCCACGCGTCGGAGAGCCGCACCTCGTGCCCGTACGCCCGCAGCGCCGCCAGCACGTCCTCGTCGACGCGGTCCTCCACCACCAGGACACCGGGCTCCATCGCGCGCGGGTAGAACGACCCCGGCAGGCTGACGGTGTGCCACGCGGGCGCGTCGATGGCCTCCTGAAGGGACTGACCGCCGGCGAGGTGACGCAGCAGGAACGGCAACTGCCACTGGTCCTGCTGATCGCCGCCGGGTGTGCCACAGGCCAGCACCGGCTCCCCGTCGCGGTGCACCATCGTCGGGCTCAACGTGGTACGCGGGCGCCGGCCCGGAGCGAGCGAGGAGGCGAGACCCTCCTCAAGCCAGAACATCTGCAACCGGCTGCCCAGCGGGAAGCCGAGGTCCGGAATGGTGGGCGAACTCTGCAACCAGCCACCACTCGGGGTAGCGGAGATCATGTTGCCCCAGCGGTCGACCACGTCCACGTGGCAGGTGTCGCCGCGGGTCACCCCGTCCGCCTGCACCGTCGGCTCCCCCGTCGTCGGGTCCGTCGAGTCGGCCCGGCGGACGACACCGGGTCGGACGTGCGCCGGGAGGTGCGGTTCCGCCCCGTCCGGCCGCCCCGGTCGCAGCTCCGCCGACGCTCGGGCGCCGATCAGGGCTGCCCGCTCACGCGCGTACTCCCGGGAGAGCAGCGCCTTGGCGGGCACGTCGGCGTCGTCGCCGTACCAGGCCTCGCGGTCGGCGAAGGCGAGCTTGAGCGCTTCGACCTGGGCGTGGATGCCGGCCGCGGTCGACGGGTCGTACGCGCCGGGGTCGTCGAGCGCGTCGAGGACGGACAGCGTCTCCAGCAGCACCGGGCCCTGACCCCAGAACCCGGTCTTCGCCACCGAGTAGCCGTGCCAGTCCAGGGTGGCCGGTTCCTCCCAGGTCGCCGAGAAGGCGGCCAGGTCGGCGCCGGTGACGAGCCCGGCGTGCGGGCTCCCGCTGGAGTCCTGGAACGGCTCCCTGCTGAACCGGTCGATCGCCTCGGCGACGAAACCCGTACTCCAGGCCCGCCGTGCGGCCTCGATCTGCGCCTCCCGGTCCGCGCCGGCGGCCTGCCCGGCCTGAACCAGTTTCTGCAGGGTGCGCGCGTAGGCCGGGTTGGCGAACAGCTCCCCCGCCGCCGGAGGTCGGCCATCGCGCAGCCAGAGCTGGGCGGAGGTGGGCCAGTGCTCCTCGAACAGTGACCGGACGGTGGCCACGGTGTCCCCGACCCGACCCAGCAGTGGGTGGCCCGCCCCGGCGTAGCCGATCGCCGGCTCCAGCACCTCGTCGAGGGAGAGCGTGCCGTGGTCGCGCAGCAGGAGGAGCCAGGCGTCCACGGCGCCGGGCACGGCCGCCGCGAGCGGGCCGGATCCGGGGATGAGGTCCATCCCGAGGTTCCGGAAGTGCGCGATGGTGGCCCCGGCCGGCGCCGGACCCTGCCCGCACAGCACCTTCGGGGTCGGGTCCTGGGCGGTCGCCACGATGGCCGGCACCTCGCCACCCGGCCCGTTGAGGTGTGGTTCGACGACGTGCAGGACGAACCCGGCGGTGACCGCGGCGTCGAAGGCGTTCCCGCCGCGTTCGAGGATCCCCATGGCCGCCTGGCTGGCGAGCCAGTGCGTCGAGGACACCATGCCGAAGGTTCCCTGCAGCGTCGGTCTGGTGGTGAACGTCATGACAACACCTCACTCGTATCTGCGGCCCGGACGTCGGGCCCACTGCCGTCCGGTTGGACCAGGTGGCACGCGGCCATGCCGTCGCCGATCCCCACCTGCGCCGGCACCTCCGTCGCGCACCGGTCGAACGCGAGCGGGCACCGGGTGCGGAACCGGCAGCCGGACGGCGGATCCAGGGCGGACGGAAGGTCGTCGCCGAGCAGCACCGGCTGGCGCTGCCGTTGACGGACCGGGTCGGCCACCGGCGCGGCCGACAGCAGCGCCTGCGTGTAGGGGTGGGCGGGCCGAGCGAAGATCCGCTCGCGCGAACCCTTCTCGACAAGCTGGCCCAGGTACATGACGGCGATGTCGTCCGCCAGGTACTCGACGGCGGACAGGTCGTGGGTGATGAAGAGGCAGGCGAACCCGATGTCGCGTTGCAGGTCGGCGAGGAGGTTGAGCACCGACGCCTGCACGGACACGTCGAGCGCGCTCGTCGGTTCGTCCGCGATGAGCAACCGGGGCTCGGAGATCAGGGCCCGCGCGATGCTGACCCGCTGGCGCTGCCCGCCGGAGAGCTCATGCGGATAGCGGCGCGCGACCTCGGCACGCAGACCCACCCGCTCGAGCTCCGTGGCGACCCGGGCCTCCCGGTCACGCCGCGGGATCCGCTTCCCGGACAGTCGCAACGGCTCCGCCACGACCTCGCCCACCAGCATGCGCGGGTCCAGTGAGGCGGCGGGGTCCTGGAAGACGATCGACACCTCACTGCGGTGCGGGCGTAGCTGTCCCCGGGACAGGTGCGTGACGTCCGTACCGGCGATCCGGACCACACCCGCGGTCGGTTCCACGAGCCGCACCACGCAGCGACCCACCGTCGATTTTCCGGAGCCGCTCTCCCCCACCAGGGCCGTGACCCGGCCCCTCGGAATCGTGAGGGACACGCCGTCCACGGCGCGTACCGGGCCGAAGTGCATCACCAGGTCCTCGATGACCAGGGCGTCCGGCTGGGCCGTCATCGGTTCGCCTCCTCGCGCTCGCGGGGCGTCGGGCAGGGGTGCCAGCAGGCCGCGAGGTGGTCCGTGCCGCCGGCCCCCGCCACCTCCAGGGGCGGCGCGGATTCGCGGCACCGCTCGTCGGCGGCGGGGCACCGGTCCGCGAAGGTACACGCGTCCGGCTGGACCGACAGGACGGGCACCAGACCGGGGATCTCCTGCAACCGGTCGGTGCCCGCGTGCCTCCCCGGCGTCGGTGACGCCGACAGGAGCCCGGCGGTGTACCGGTGGTACGGGTGCGCGAACAGGTCGGTGACCGGTGCCCGCTCCACCACCCGCCCGGCGTACATGACGACGACGCGGTCCGCGATGTCGGCGATCACGCCGAGGTCGTGCGTGATGACCAGGATGCTCGTGCCGAGCCGGTCGCGCAGGTCCCGGAGCACCTGCAGGATGCCGGCCTGGACCGTGACGTCCAGCGCGGTGGTCGGTTCGTCGGCCACCAGCACCTTGGGGCCGCAGGCCACCGCCATCGCGATCATCACGCGCTGGCGCATGCCTCCCGAGAGCTGATGCGGATAGTTGTCGACGCGTTTCGCGGCGGACGGGATCCCGACGAGCGTCAACAGCTCGACCGCGCGAGCCCGGGCGGCTCGTCGGGACATCCGTTCGTGGATCTGGAGCACCTCGCCGATCTGCCGCCCGACGGTGAGCACGGGATTGAGCGACGTCATGGGCTCCTGGAAGATGTAGGCGATCTCCTTGCCGCGTACGCGGCGGAGCGCCGACTCCCGGGTGCCGACGAGCTCGGTGCCGTTCAGCCGCACCGACCCGGAGATCCGGGCGCTGCCGGGGAGCAGTCCCGCGATGCTCATCGCGGTGACGCTCTTTCCGCATCCCGACTCGCCCACCATCCCGACGATCTCTCCGGGTGCGAGATCCAGGCTGACCCCGTCGACCGCCGAGACGGTCCCGGTCTCGGTGGGGAACGAGACCGAGAGGTCGCGTACCGCCAGGACGGGTGTGGCGACCGCGGCGGCGGGTCCCGCCCGTTCGGCTGTGGTCATCCCCGGTCTCCCTTCGGGTCGAGGGCGTCCCGGAGGGCGTCGCCGAAGACGTTGAACGCGAGCGCCAGCCCCATGATGACGACTCCGGGAAGGACCGCCGCCCACGGGGCTCGGGCGGCGAACTGCTGGGCGGTGGCCAGCATCGTGCCCAGGCTGGGGGCCGGGGGTTGGATGCCGAGGCCGAGGAACGAGAGCACCGCCTCGCCGAGGATCGCGGCCGGGATCGCGACCGTCGCCTGCACCAGGATCACCGATGTCGCGTTCGGCAGGATGTGCCGGGCCAGCACCCACAGGTCGCTCGCGCCGTCCACGACGGCGGCGGCGACGAAGTCCAGCGACTTGAGCCGCAACGTGTCCGAGCGCACCACCCGGATCACGCCGGGGATCTGGGCGATGCCGATGGCCACGGCGGCGTTGCCGAGGCTGGCGCCCCGGATGGCCGCCAACCCGACCGCCATGATCAGGAACGGGAACGCGAGCAGCAGGTCGGTGAAGCGCGAGATGACGGCGTCCCAGGCCCGGAAGTAGCCGGCCGCTAGCCCGAGCGGAACACCGATGACCAGGGAGGTGGCCACCGCCAGGAGCCCCACCTGGAGCGACGCCCGCGCCCCGAGCATGATCCGGGACAGCACGTCCCGCCCGAGGTCGTCGGTGCCGAGCAGGTGGCCGGGGCTGCCGGGGGGTGCGAACGTGCGGGCGAAGTCGGTCTGGTCGACGGAGTACGGCGCGATCCAGGGCGAGAGCAGCGCGATGACGGCTGCCAGCGCGAGCACGACGAAACTCACGACGGCGAGCGGGTTGCGTCGCAACCGCCGCAGAACGCGCGTACGTCGGCTGATGCTGACGGAACCGGTCTCCGCCATGGGAACGGTGAGGACGGTCATGCCGGATCTCCCGTCACCCTGATTCGTGGGTCGATGACCGAGTACAGCAGGTCAACGAAGAAGTTGATCACGATGTACGCCGTCGCGGTCAGCAGGACGACGGCCTGGATCACCGGGTAGTCCCGCTGGAACACCGCGTCGATGGTCATCTTGCCGAAGCCCGGCAGCCCGAAGATCTGTTCGGTGACCACCGCGCCCGAGATCAGGCCCCCGAGTTGGAGGCCCACCACGGTCACCACCACGATGAGGCTGTTCCGCAGGGCGTGCTGGGTGATGACGGCTCGCGGCCGCAGGCCCTTCGCCTTCGCTGTCCGTACGTAGTCGGAGGAGAGCGAGTCCAGCATCGCCGACCGGGTCTGCCGCATGATGATGGCGGCGAGGCCGGTCCCGAGGATCACCGCCGGCAGGACGATGTGGTGCAGGTTGTCCAGCGGGTCCTCCAGGATCGGCACGAAGCCGGAGGCGGGGAACAGCCCCGTCGCCACGGAGAGGTACAGGATCGCGAGCAGCCCGAGCCAGAAGTGCGGCACCGACAGGCCGATCAGGGCCATGCCGTTGGCCACCCACTCCGCCGGGCGCCCGCGGCGTACCGCCGCGAGCACCCCGGCGCCGACGCCGAGCGCCGTGGCGAGAAGAATCGCCAGGACGGAGAGTTCAACGGTCACCGGCAGGGCGGTCGTGAGCATCGACGAGACCGGCGTACCGGTCCGGATCGACACCCCGAAGTCGCCCTGCACCATGCGTTCCACGTACTGCGCGAACTGCAGTGGCAGCGGCTGATCGAGCCCGTAGTGCCGACGGATGGCCTCCAGCGCCTCCGGCGAACGGTCCTCCCCGGCCAACGCGAGGGCCGGATCACCGGGGAGCGCCCGTACGCCGAAGAACACCACGATCGTCGACAACAGCAGGGTCAGCGCCGACTGCCAGGCGCGGGTGAGGAGATACCGGGCCACGGAGACCTACTTGGCGAAACCGGCGAAGGCCGCGCGGATCACGCCGTCCGGGAAGACCTGCAGGCCCTGGATCTGCTTGCTGACGGCGGTGAGGTTCCGCTGCCGGTAGAGGTAGATCAGCGCGTCGTCCTGCTGGAGCAGCGTGACCACCTGCCCGTACAGCTTCTTGCGCTCCTCGATGTCACCGGACTGGCGGGCCTGGGTCAGCAGGGCGTCGAGCTGGGGGTTGCTGTAGCCGGCGACGTTCTGGCTCGCGCCGGTGCCGACGAAGTTCGTGATGTTGGCGTCCGGGTCGATCCGCCCGCTCCAGCCGAGCTGCAGCAGCTCGAAGTTGCCGCGGTCCTGCTCGTCGAGGAGCGAGGAGTACTCCACCGGGTTGATCTTCAGATCGAACCCGCCGTCCTTGAGCATGGACTGGAGCGCCTGCGCGAGCCGCAGCGTGTCGGGCGTGTTCGACGCGAGGAGCGTGACGGTGTACGGGGTCTGCACGCCCGCCTCGGCGAGGAGCTGCTTGGCCTTGGCGGGGTCGTGCGCCGGGCAGGTCTGCGCCTCGGGCGACGAGAACGGGCTGGCGGGAGAGATGGGTGAGCAGGCGGCGGTGTGGATGCCGTTGAAGACCGCGTCGACCAGGGCCTTGCGGTCGATCGCGTGCTCGAAGGCCTGCCGGACCTTGGCGTTCTGGGCGATAGGACGGTTGATCGGCTTGGGCGGGGTGCGGACCCCGTCGACGTTGCCGATGTTGATGGTGAGGCCCTGGTAGCCGAGGGACTGCGACTGCAGGACGGAGACCGCCGAGTCCTGCCGCAGGGAGGCGACGTCCTGGGTGGAGACGCTGTCGGCGACCTGGGCGTCGCCGGAGCGCAGGTTGGCCGCGCGGATGCTGGCGTCGCTGAGGATGCGCCACGAGATGGCGTCGAGGTGGACCTTGTCGGCCTCGTAGTAGTTCGGGTCCTTCACGACGTCGATGGAGTTCTGCGGCACCCGCTTGGCGAACTTGAACGGGCCGACGCAGACCGGCGCCGAGGCGAAGTCGTCTCCGAGGCCCTGCAACGCCTTGGCGCTCATGATCATGCCGGCGCGGTCGGCGAGGGCGCCGAGCAGGGGCGCGAACGGCTGCTTGAGCCGGAGGACGACGGTCTGCGCGTCGGGGGTGTCGACGCCGTCGATGGGACCGAGTTCGCTCTTGCGCGCCGACCGGTCGTGGGTCAGGTGTCGCTGGATGGTGGCCTTGACCGCGGCGGAGTCGAACGGCGTCCCGTCCGCGAAGCGGGCGCCCTGGCGCAGCGGGATGGTGACCGTCTTGCCGTCGCTGCTCGTGGTGGGCAGGGCGGTCGCGAGCTGCGGTACGACCTGCGCCTGTTCGTTCACGTCGTAGAGCTTCTGGCACATCGCCTGGAAGACGTAGCGGGAGTAGAGGCTGCGCGACAGTGTCGGGTCCAGCGCGTCGGGTTCTGCCGAGAGGGCGATGACCAGCTTGCCGCCCTGCTTCACGGCAGCGGGGTCTGCCGGCGTACCGAAGGAATCCTGGCCTGCCGACTGGTTGTCGCCGGACTGGTTGTCATCCCCGCCGTTCGACACCGGTGAGCAGGCAACGACCGCGCAGGCAACAGCGACCGCCGCCACCGCGGCGCGGAGTGAACGGCGCCGGGGCAGGCTTGTTTCGCTGAGGGAGAGGTTCGTCATGGGGAGCTCCTCGAGTGGACGATTCGGGGAGCGTATGTTGTATACGATGTTCCACGCAAGACCTCCGGGGATGCCTCTCGCCGGGGTTCACGGCTGGCGGGGTCGGCCATGCAGGGCGGCCCGCAGCGCCGGCCCGAAGACGCGCCGGACGTCGGCCGGGGACAGCACACCGATCGAACGGATCGGGTTCAGGTACCGCGTGAAGATCAGCCCACCCAGCACGCCGACCGCCGCGGTGGCGCGTCGCGTCGCGTCGGGCCCGCCGAGAAATTCAGCGACGCGGAGGCGCAGCTCACCGTCCAGGTAGTCGCGCAGGGCGCGCATCGTGTCGTCGTCCTGCACCGCCATCCGGTTCTCGTCGGGCGATGCGGCGTCCCACAGGCCGGTGACCGAGTCGAGCAGGCGGTCGGCCAGGCCGGCCCGGTCACCCCGCAGAGCCTGGTCGAGCGCGGTGGGATCGACGCACAGCAGGGTCAGCGACTGGCTGAAGAGGCCCTGCTTGGAGCCGAAGTGGTAGCTGATGAGCGCCGAGTCGACGCCCGCCGCGGCGGCGACCGCCCGGACCGTCGTACCCGGATAGCCGTGCTTCAGGAACAGCTCGCGGGCGACCTCGGCGATGCGGGCCTTGGTATCCGGGTTGCCGCGGGGTCGACCCCGGGTTTTATTCAACACAGTTGAATAATGCTCCTCCCCGCTGGCACGGTCAACGCCATCAACCCCGCAACGAGGAGCGAGCACATGCGCACCGTCGTCTTCGGCGCCACCGGACCCACCGGCCGCCACATCACCGAGCAGGCCCTGGCCGCGGGCCACGAGGTCGTCGCCGTCACCCGCCGCCCACACACCGTCCAGCCGCGCACCGGCCTCACCGTGGTCGGCGCCGACGTCGCGGACCCGGACGCCGTCCACCGGGCCGTCGCCGGCAGCGACGCGGTCCTGTCCAGCCTGGGTGTCCCGCTCACCCCGAAGCCGATCACCGTGTACTCGCGGGGCAACGCGAACATCCTGGCCGCGATGCACCGACACGGTGTGAAGCGCCTTGTCACGGTCAGCTCCAGCGTCATGGATCCAACCTGGCGGCCGACCGGCGAGTTCTTCTTCAACAACGTGCTGGATCCGCTGTTCAACCGCAGGGTGGGCCGCACCGCGCACGACGACATGCGCCGCATGGAGTCCCTCGTACGCGACAGCGACCTGGACTGGACCATCGCCCGGCCTTCCGGGCTGTTCGACCACCCGGCCGTCACGCGTTACCAGGTGGCGGAGAACGTCGCGGACGGCCTGTTCACGGCACGCGCCGATCTGGCGGCGAGCATGGTGGCGCAGTTGACCGACGACCGGTTCGTCCGCCGGGCGATGGCGGTGATCACCACCGAGACCCGGCCGAGTATCGCCGGTCTGATCTGGCGCGAGGCCGTGCTGAGGAAGAAGTGACGCGCCGGTCCGTTCGTCCGTGCGGTGGACGCGCGACGATCTCGCCAACGTGCGCTATACCGCACAGGTAGATCTATGCCTGTGCGGTATAGCGCCCACAACACCGACCGGGCTGGCCGCGGCCCGCTTTCAATGCGGCACGAGTCGGCCAAGTCGCGGTGGGAAGCGGGCCCCCGGGCCGCCTCCCACCGCGTACTCCTAGTGGCCGGCCGAGTTGTACGCCTGAGCCGTCACCTTGACCTGACGGGCGAGACCGGACCGCGCGGGCCAGGAGATCTGCACCTGACGGGTCTCTCCCGGCAGGAGCCAGAAGTAGTTGTCGTCGTAGCGGGCCGGAAGAACCCGCTTGCCGTGCTGGTCACGCACGGCGAGCCGGACCAGGGCGGCGACCGTGCGGCCCTGGTTGCGGACCGTCGTGGTGACGGTGGACCGGCCGTCGACGACGCGTACGACGCCGGTCGACGTCGACAGTCGGGCCGTGGGCAGATCGTTGAGCGCCCGCATCTGCTCGGCCTCGTCGTACCGCCAGTAGGTGTTCTCCGCGAGCAGCCGGTCGCGGCCGTCCCGCAGCTCCAGCCGGACCAGGTGCAGCCCGCCACCGTCCGGCGTGGCGAGCGGGAAGACCGCCGACGTGGACGACCGGGCGACGTCCACCCGTTGACGCTGGGGCGTGCCCAGTGACCGGCCGTTCAGGTCGTAGCGCCGGGCGGTGACGGTGGCATCGTTGACCGCGGTGGTGGTGTGGTTGACCACCCGCACCTGCCAGGTGCCGGGGTCGGCCTGGACGTGCAGCGGCTCGCAGCCCTTGCGGGCTCCGTAGTAGGCGCCGTTCACGTCGAGGTCGTAGTCGTAGGTCTGCCAGACCGTGCTGTGCCACGCCGGGTGCGACATCCACAGCAGCAGGCCGGTGGCGTCCTGCCAGAGGTTGGCGTTCCACGTCCGCGGCGTCCGGCGTGAGTGGGAGCGATCCCAACTCAGGGGCAGATGCCACGCCGGGAGGCTCGGTCCGCATGCCCAAGATCGTAGAGCGCGTGGGGGCGGCGGTCCACAAGGCCGAACGGGACGAGCCGCCGTGCGCAGGTGTCGGTCAGCTCGCTGATCCGCCCTCGCTGCGGCGCCGGCGATCCCGCCGGCGGTACTCGGGGCGAAGCTTGGCGCTCGCGAACGCCGCCTCCACCGCCGCGGAGAGCGCGGTGATGTCGTACGCGCCGTGGTGGCGCCGGCCGTTGATGAAGAAGGTCGGGGTGCCGGTGACGCCGCTGATGTCGGCGGACTCGATGTCGGCGGCAATTCGGTCGACGCTCTTCAACTTGACCATGTGCTCCCGGAACTGGTCGAGGTCCAGGCCGATCTGTTCGGCATAGCCGAGCACATCGGTGGGATTGAGGGCGTCCTGGTGCGCGAGAAGCAGGTCGTGCATCTCCCAGAACGCGCCCTGCTCACTCGCCGCCTCGGCGGTCTCGGCGGCGAGTTGGGCATGCGGGTGGACGTCGGTCAGCGGCAGGTGCCGCCAGACGTACCGGATGTTGGCGAAGTCGGCCAGCAGTTCCCGGACCACCGGCTCGGCCTGCCCGCAGTAGGGGCATTCAAAGTCGCCGTACTCCACGACCGTCACCGGTGCTTCGCGCGGCCCGCGCACGTGGTCGCGCTCCAGATCGACCGGAGGCATCAGGTCGACGATGGCCTCGGCGACGCCCAGCAGCGCGCGGGCACGCCGCGCCGGCGGGAGCCGGGCAGCAGAGCGGAACACCAGCCAGGTGATGACGGACGAGCCAACCGTCGCGACGAGGATGCCGAGCTTCGCCTCCTCCAGAGCCGGGCCGTGCAGCGCGTGGGTGGCAATCAGGAGAGCGACGGTGAACCCGATGCCGGACACCGTGCCGACCCCGGCGACGGCGACCCAGCCGACCGGTGGCCGGAACCGGTTGCCGCTCAGCCGCGCCACCAACCACGAGGTGACCACGATCCCGGCCGGCTTGCCGACGACGTACGCCGCCACGACGCCGAGCGTGACCGGGGAGGCCACGGCCCTGCCCAGCAGTTCGCCGTCGATCATGATCCCGACGTTCGCCAGCGCGAAGAGCGGCACGACCACGTAGCTCGCCCACGGGTGGTAGAGGATCTGCAGCCGCTCGTTCGGCGACAACGCAGAGGTGAGCCCGGCCCGGGCCGAACGGGCGAGCTGCGGGGTGGGCTGTTCCCGGAAGAGGCGGAACTGGTCGCTCGCCCGCTGCAGTTCGCTGCGACCGGGGGCGTAGGCGTAGGACAGCAGCCCCATCACCAGGCCCACCACGACCGGATCGACACCGGACTCCGAGACCGCGAGCCAGGCCGCCACCCCCAGCAGCGCGTAGACCGGCCCGAACCGCACGCCCGAGGCCTGGACGACCAGGACGAGGCCGAAGATCCCCGCCGCGGCGAGCAGCGCCGTCGCCGAAGGATGTTTCGGGTAGGCGACCGCCAGCACCGCGATCGCTACCAGGTCGTCGATGACGGAGACCGTCAGCAGGAAACCCCGCAACCGATCCGAGAAGCGCGGCCCGAAGACGGCCAGCGCGCCGAGTGCGAGCGCCGTGTCCGTGGCCATCACCGCGCCCCAGCCCGCGGCGGTGGTGCGCCCGGCATTGATCACGAGATAGATCACGATCGGCACGAGCATGCCGCCGAGCCCGGCCAGCAGCGGCAACGCCAGCCGGCGCCGCTCCCGCAGCTCGCCGATGTCGAACTCGCGGCGCAGCTCCAGCCCGGCGACCAGGAAGAAGAACGTCATGAGTCCGCTGTTGACCCAGGTACGCAGGTCGTGGGACACGTGCCAGTCGCCGAGCTGGACGGAGAGGGACGTGCTCCAGAGCGACTCGTAGGACGACATGTGGATGTTGGCCCACAGGAGCGCCACCACCGCAGCGACCAGCACCACTCGTGCGCCGCCGGTCTCGGTGTGCAGGAACGCGCGCAGTGGCGAGTTGAACCGGCCGACCCAGGCGGTCCGGGTGGACCATCGTCGGTGCCGGTCGTCGCTCGTCACGGGACAATCCTCGTCGACCTGATCGCCCCGTGGTTCGGATTCGGACACGCGGCGACCGCCGGTCAGGGTGACGTGACCGCCGCAGTAGCCTGCCGATCATGGCGGACTGGAAGATCCGGCCGGCTTCGGCGGCGGACGTCGACGCGGTGGCTGAGTTGCGGGCCGTGGTGCTGCGGGCGGATCTGGAGCGGCTCGGGCGGTACGACGAACAGCGGGTGCGGCAGCGACTGCGGGACGGGTTCACGCCGGCGCACACCTGGGTGATCGAGGTGGGCGGCGCGTTCGGCGGCTGCGTGTCGCTGCGACCGGCCGAGGACGCCCACTGGCTGGAGCACTTCTACCTGGCCCCGCACCTGCAGGGCAGCGGCATCGGTTCGGCGGTGCTGCGCGGGCTGCTGGAGCGGTGCGACCGCGATGGAACCCTGGTCCGGCTCAACGTGCTGCAGGGCAGTCCGGCGCGGCGGCTGTACGAGCGGCACGGATTCAGACTCGAGACCGAGGATCCGGTGGACGTGTTCATGGTGCGCGAGGTCGGTGGATAGGGAAACGCCCGATTCCCCACCCGGGAATCTGGCATAGCGTCGATCCGGTCCGCCACGAATGAACACTTGTTGCAGCAGCGGCATGATCGGAGAAGTCACGAATGAACAGGGTGCGGCTCCTCGCGTTGGCCTGCCTGTCGGCCATGACGCTCACCGCCTGCGGAGGCGGCACCGCCAGTACCACCGGCTCGTCGCCGTCCGGCCCGAGCGCCGAGCCGAGCGCCGCAGCGGCCGCGTCCGCCACCACCGGCACGGGCTCCGGGTCGGGTGGGGTCACGGCGAGCGCCCTCTGTGACTACCTGCGGGTTGAGCTGCCGGCGTTGCGCAAGGCACCCGGCGAGATCGAGGTGATGGGGCGGCTCGCCACGGGACTCAGCGGATGGTACGACGAGCGGGGCGGAGTACCCGACGGCAGCGAGATCGACAAGCTCAGCCGGGAGCAGTGCGCGGACGTCCGCACCGAGGTGCTCAAGCTGGCCGGGGTGCAGAGCTTCCTCCAGATCTAGCGACGTGGGCACCGACGTGAGAGCGGCGTTACAGCGGATCTGCCGGCACACCGGGAGCGCCCCGACGTAGCGTGAGATCGTGCCGACGAAAGACGTACTCACCAAGGCTGACCTCGCCGAACTTCGCCGCTCGGCGCTCGGGATGGCCGACCCGCTCGGTGTCGCCGCCGACCTGTCCGACGCGGTGCGACAGGACCGGCTGGAGGACCCGGACGACGCCGGCGACGCGCTGACCCTGGCCGCCGAGATCGCCGAGATCCGGGGGAAGTCAGATGCCGCGCTCCGGTACGCGGAGCGGGCCCTAAAGGTGTACCCGTCCGGGGACGACCCCCGGGCCGGGTTCGCCCGGGCGTTGCGGGCCCGGACCCTGTTCCAGGCCGCCGGCCGGGAGGACGAGGCGATGGCGGAGCTGACCGCCCTTCGCCCGCTCCTGCTCGTCCAGCCCGACGCCCCCGCCTACGTGAGCGCGGCGCTGGACTCCGGTGGTCGTTCGGCGATCGCCGAGACGTGGCTGAGCGAGGCGGTGGACACGCTGCTCGGCGAGCGCGCCACCGCCGCCGGAGGGGCGGCGCAGGCCATCACCGCCGTCGAGCCCCCGGTCGAGGTCGGCCCCCCGGAAGCGCCCGGTGTCCTCTTCTTCCTGCTGCAACAGCGACACCGGGTACGCCGGAATCTCAACCTGCCGCACGACCGGCACGACGATCTGGCGGACCGGCTGGAGACCCAGCTCGTCCGTCGGGCGGCGCAGCGCGAGGGCGGCCAGCAGGACCTGATCTTCTGGCCCCGCCCCGAGTTCGACCGCCTGCTGGCCGAACACCCCGACCTGACCGAGGCGTACGGGCCGGACTGGGACGCGCACCGGGCCCGACTGGAGAAGGAGCTGGTCCGGCTGGCGAACGCGGGCGGGACCGGTCTGGGCGTGCTCAGCGCGACGGTGGCCGGCCTGGACGCCCATGCCAGCCGACGGAACGGCGATCCGGCCGACCCGCAGATCCGGGCCGGCTACGCGGGCGAGCTCGCGGCTCGACCGAGTGTGCGGATTCCCTGGCCACCGGAGCGCAACGACGCGTGTTGGTGCGGCTCGGGTCTGAAGTACAAGAAGGACTGCCTGCCACGCTCCCGGAGCTGAACGGGGCAGCTATCGAGCCGGGGTGTGCCGCTGGTAGTGGCGGGCGACGCGGGCACGGTTGCCGCAGGAGGGCTTGCACCATTCCTGACGCGGGTGGTCCTTGACGAAGTAGCGTACGCAGCGTGGCGCGGGGCAGGCGCGCAACAGGTCGCGGGTCGGACCGGCGATGAACTCGATGGCGGCACGTGCCAGCCCCGCGGTGATCGCCAGCCGCGTGTCAGCCGCCTCGCCGTGCCAGGCGAGGGACGGCGTGTCCTCCTCCGCCCAGGTCAGCACCGGCCGGACCGGCAACGCCCCAGCGGCCTGGTTGAGCCGGGCGACCGCCTCCTGTGGAGAGAGCAGCGAGGCGGAGTCGGCCCGGCTCGGCGGGCCTGGGCGGACCGCCACCGCGAAGAGGGTTCGCGCGGCGCGGCGCACCGCGACCACGTCGAGCCGGGTCCGCTCGTCGACCACGCCGCCAGGAATCTCGAACCCGCCTACGTACTCCCGCAGTGGCTCGGCCTGCTCTCGGAGCCAGGCGGTCAAGCCGGCGAGGTCGGCGAGGTCATCGGCGACGCCGCCGTTGCCGTCATGTCGAATCGTGCTGACCAGGGCGAGCGCGAGCTGGGCTGACATCGGACCCCTCCTGTTCCGGCTTGTGTGGCCGACGCCGGCCAGTGTAGCTTCCCTAATGCCTTTTCCGTAGATAACCATTAGGGGCCGTCGTGTTGGTCATCGCGCACCTCAGTGACACTCACATCGACAGCCACCCCCGATCGGCCGAGCGGACCGCCCGGGTGATGGACCACCTGCACGCCCTGCCACGACCGGTCGACGCGATCCTGATCACCGGGGACATCGCCGACCATGGCGAGGTGGCCGAATACGAGACCGCCGCCAAGCTCTTCGACTCCCCGCTGCCGGTCATGATCTGTCCCGGCAACCACGATGTGCGCGACGCGTACCGCAAGGGTCTACTCGGCGACGACCGTGGCGGCACCGGCCCGATCAACACCCGGTACGACGTGGCCGGTGCGGTCTTCCTCCTTGCCGACTCCTCCGTGCCCGGCGAGGACGACGGCCACCTGGACGAGGAGACCGTGACGTGGCTCGCCGACGAACTGGGTTCGGTGCCGGCCGAGACGCCGACGTTCATCGCCCTCCATCACCCGCCGGTCGTGCTGCACCACCCGGTCATCGACCCCATGCGACTGCTGCCCGCCGACCCCCTGGCCGACCTGGTCACCGCCCACCCGCAGGTCGTCGCCGTGCTGACCGGGCATTTCCACACCGCCGCCGCGAGCACCTTCGCCGGCCGCCCACTGCGAATCGCGCCGGGGGTGGTCTCCACCCTTCGGATGCCCTGGGAGGGCGAGGGACGGTTGACCACCCAGGCCCAGCCACCCGGCGTCGCATTCCACGTGTACGACGACACCGGCCTGCTCACGACCCACTACCGGGTCGTGGTATGAGCACGCATGGGGTCGCCGTGCTCGGCTTTCTGGTCGCCGTCGCGCCGATCACCACCACGCCGGGAGCGAGCCTGACGCTGGTCGTCTCGCGCGTGGCCACCGGCGGGCGGTGGCAGGGGTGGTGGGTGATCCTCGGTACGGTCACCGGGCTGTACGTGCACGCCACCCTGGCCGCCGTCGGCCTGGCCGCGCTGGTGCTTCGCTCGTCGCAGGCGTTCTGGGTCGTCAAGCTGGTGGGTGCCGCCTACCTGGTCGGGCTCGGGCTCTGGCTTCTCTGGTCCGCGACCTACCGCCGCACAGCGGCCAGGTCAGGGGCGTCGGGCGTGGCCGCGGCGGAGGAGACGCCGACGACCACGGGCCGGCCCGCTCCGGTCCGCATCCGGAGGCTTCCGTGGCGCGTCCACCACCCCTACCTCCAGGGGCTGCTGAGCAACGTCCTGAATCCCAAGGCGGCCGCCATCTACCTCACCCTCGCGCCGCAGTTCCTCGAACCGGGCCGACCGGTGCTGGTGCCGATGTTGCTTCTCGCCACGGCGCACGCCGCGCTGCACAGCTGCTGGCTCGCGGGATGGACCGCCGTCTCCGGTGCCGCCGCCCGGCTGCTCCGCACGGCCAGCGTTCGACGCATGCTCGATCGGCTGACCGGCGTGATCCTGCTCGGCCTCGGTGTGCGGTCCGTGGTGGCCTGAGCCCGAGTGCCCGCCCGGGTGCGCGCCGCCCGCGGCGGCCACGACGGTGGCTGGCCGGCCGGGCCGTTATCGGAGGATCTCGGCCAGCTCGGACAGGTCGGCAATCTCGTACGCGACCGGGGCATCGCGCGGCGCGGTCTGCCCCCGGTGGTTGACCCAGACGGCCCGGATGCCCGCCGCGTGCGCCCCACCCACGTCGGCGGTGAGCGAGTCACCGACATGCAGCACCTCGTGCGCCTCCAACCCGAGGGCGGCGAGCGCCCAATCGAACATGGCCCGGTCCGGCTTGTACGCGCCGGTGGCCTCGCTGGTCACCACGGCCGTGGAGGCCAGGCCGTGGTGAGCCATCGCGGCACGCACGTCGTCCGTGTCCACATCGGACACCAGGCAGATCGGCACGGTGACGCGGGACAGGAACTCACGGGTGCCGGGCCGCAGCGGTGGCGAGCGCCAGTACCTGAACTGCGCCGCGCACAGGGCGGCCGGGTCAGCCGCGCGGCCGGCGTCGGCCATCACCGAAGCCAGACTCGTCATCGCGCTGTCCCGCAACGAGCGGAACCGCGCTCGCACATTGGGGGCTGACACACCCCGCGCGTACCGATAGCGTCCTTCCCTGGACGATCACGGTCCGCCCGCCACCGCCGGAGGAGACGCCGATGTTCGAGGAGTTCATGGGCATCCCCGCCCACCCTCTCGTGTTGCACGCCGCGGTCGTGTTCGTGCCGCTGCTGGCCCTCCTGACCGTGGCGTATGCGCTCGTCGCGCCTGTCCGGCCACACACCCGCTGGGTGCTGGGGCTGCTCGCGCTGGGCGCGCCGCTCGCCGCGCTGCTCGCGAAGCTCTCCGGTGACGCCTTCTTCGCCCGCATGCGGTCCGCCAACCGGGTCACCCCCGAGTTCGTGCCGAAGATCGAGGCCCACCAGCAGTTCGGCGACATCACGCTCTGGGCCACCATCGGGCTGGCGATCATTGCGCTGGCACTGGTTCGGTTCGTCCCGCCCCGAGCCGAGGCGAGCGAGACCGGAGGCGGTGGCACGGGTCGGGCGCTGACCCTGGCGTTGCAGGTGCTGTCGCTGGTGGCCGCGGGCGTCGCCCTGTACTACGTGATCCGCACCGGCGACTCCGGCGCGAAGGTGGTATGGACGGGTCAATGACCTGACCAGGCGGTGCGGGGTCAGCGTCGGCTGGCCCGGTCGATGCCCTGGTGCACCCGCGCGGTGCGGTCGATCAGCTCGCGCAGCGCGCTCTCGTCGACGGTGTCGAGCCGTTTCAGGTAGAGGCAGCCCTTTCCGGTGCGGTGGGGGCCGAGGCGTTCGAGGATCGGGCCGTACCGATCCTCGAAACCGCCCACGAGGTAGACGACGAGGTGCTGCTTGCGCGGTGAGAAACCCACCAGCGGCGCGTCGCCCGTACGCCCGCTGTCGTAGGTGTAGTGGTAGCTGCCGAAGCCGACGATGCTCGGACCCCACAGCACCGCCGGCTCGCCGGTCACCTCGCCCATGAGCGCGCGGAGCCGCCCCGCGTCGGCCCGCCTACGCTCGTCGGGAACCGCCGCCAGGAAATCATCGACGCTGACCTCGGTCGGAGCTGTCACCGGCTCTTTCGATGCCGCCATGACGGGATGCTCTCACGCCCGTACGACGAGGCGCCGACGCACAGGTCAGGCCACATCCTGGCGCGCTCGCCAGGAGAGAGCGACGAGCCACCCCGAAATGATCACCGCTCCAACGGCGAAGCGGATGCTCGCGCTCTCCTCGCTCCACGGCAGGGCGGTGAGCACGAACGCGACGACCCCGCTGGCGGCGCTGTGGACCGCCCAACCCCGCCGCCCCTGGCCGGCGAACCGCCGGGCGAACAGCAGACCCGCCGCGATCAGCGACAGGAACGCCGCGGCGCCACAGACCGTGTGCAGGACGCTGCCCGTGCTGGCGTGGGCGGCAAGCCCCGCCGGGGCGCCCGGCGGCCAGCCGAGCGCTGGGTCGGGCACGAAGATGCCGCCACCGACCATCGCCGCCCCGTAGACGCCGACCAGCACCGGCCCCACCGTGCCGGCCCGGCCCGGACGCAGCACCCACCACAGGCCCACCGCGAAGGCGAGAGCCAGCAGGCCGGTGCCCACGAACGCGACGAACTGCAACCAACCGAGGTCACCGAGGGTGAGCGAGCTCAACGCGTGGCGGCGCAGGTCGAACCCGGATCTGGTGAAGGCCTGCCCGAACGACAGGGCCGGGAAGAGGACACCGGCGACCGTGCCGCAGCTCAGGAGGAGTCGGGTGCGGCGTTGGACGGACACGACCCGCTCGGGGGCAGGGGTCAAGGACGTCATGTGGATACCTCTCGTGTCGGCGTCACGTGTTCTACCGTCACGACGAACGAGACCCGGCCGGATCGACACCACCGGCGAAGGAAGTCGGCATGCTGGTGCGGCCCGGCTCAGGGCCGGGCCGCACCAGCTCCGCGGACGATCAGCCGGCGATGTACGCCCGGATGATGGTCTGGTCGATACCGCTACCGCCGTTGGCGTCGGCCTTCACCCGCAGCGAGACGGGCTTCCCGGCGGCCGCCTTCGGCAGCTCGACCCGATAGCTGTCCCCGTCGCGGGCGACCCGGGCCGTCTTCCAGGTGGCACCGTCATCGGTCGAGGTCCACACCTGGAACGCGGTCACCTTCTGCGCCTTGACGCCGCGCGCCTGCCGGACGGCCAGTTCGGCCGTTCCGCCGGTGGCGTGGTTGTTGGTGTCCATCGGCAGGGCGTAGTCGACCGCGAGCAGCGGCAGCGGCACGCTTCCGGTGCCGTCCGGCCCGGCGGACCGGAACGTCCACGAGGTGGTGACCTTGGTCGAGATCGGCAGGATCAGACTCGTGTCGACGTCGAGGGTCAGCCGGTAGTCCGCCGTCTGTTGCGGCACGGTGAAGTCAGCGAGTGGGCGGTCCCGCTCCTCGACGAGCTTGCCGTTGCGGTACAGCGACAGCTTGCGGTTCACCCCGATCGAGTTGCCCTGCAGGCAGTCGGCCCGCTGGTGCTGGTCCACCAGCGACGCCAGGTCGATGTGCAGGTTGCCCCGGGTCCGCGACGGCGGGGTCGCGCAGCTCCAGCCGGCACCGGCCGGGTCGTCGTACCAGCCGGAGTGCAGCGGCTGCCGCGCCCAGACCTTGCTCTGCCGACTGCCCGGCTGGTAACTGCGGGGTGCCTCCTGGGCCGACAGTCCGCCGTAGACGCCCTCGTCGGCCCAGAGGATGCCGGGCGAGAGGTAGTCGGTGCGGTACGGCGGCAGGTTCCCCTCGTGGGTCTGGGTCACACCCAGCCCGTCCGGGGTGAGGCCGGTGCGGACCAACTGGGTGACCATCCCCGGCGAGTCCATCTGGTGGAACCGCTCGTCGATCCGGGCCAGCTTCGCCTGTTCCGCAGCGGTCACCCGGTACGCGGGATCGGCCGGCACGCCGCTCGCGTACTCGTGAACAAGGTTGTAGCGGTACGGCTTGGCCGTGCCGGCCGGCGAGTCCAGGTTGACGGCCGCCCAGGTGCGCCGTGATCCGATGCCGGGCTTCGGCAGTGGGGAGGTGCGGATGGTCGTCGCGCTCCCGTACCCATTGATCTGGTTCCACCAGGACTGGCCGTTCGGCGCGGTCTGGAGGCTGGTGAGGTCGACCCGGGTGGGCGTGGTGGCGACGCCGTCGACCATCGCCGTCACCGGCCTGGCCAGCGCCGGGTCGAGCGTCAGGCTCCGGTTGCCGGTGACGTTCAGGTCGGTCTCACCGTTGAGCGTCGTCTCCAGCACGTCACTGTCGACGTAGTAGGCGACCGAGGAGCCGAGGATCGCGTACCGGCCGGCCGGCACCCGCGTGGTGAAGGTTTCTCCGGGCGTACCGCTGGGCCCGCCGTAGTAGATGACGGGGTCGGCGAGGTTGGTGACCAGGATGTTGATCCAGCTCTCCGCGCCCTCCTTGAGGCCGGGCATCGGCTTCGTGTGGATCGTCAGGTCGTAGCTGGGCTGCTCGACGTGGAAGCTCACCGGGGTGGTCGCGACCAGCTTCCGTCCGGCGGTGCGGGCGGTGACGGTGGCCAGGTAGAAGCCCGGCCGGGCTGCCAGCGCCGCACGGTTGATCCGGACGGTAACGCCGGCGGTGGCGCCGCGCTTGAGCGTCAACCGGCTCGTCGACAGTGACGCCGTGCCGCGCGGCACCGGCTGGCCGTCGTGGTTGACGACCGCCACGTCCAGGTCGAGGACCGCCGTCGCCGAGGTCGGCGCACCGGTCCAGCTCAGCTTCGCCTCGCTGGTCCCGGACTGCGGGTACGCGAAGGTGCCGAGGTTGACCACCGGCTGGTTGCTGACCGGGCCGCCGAGCGCCCTGGCCGCGTTGAGCCGACCGGCCCCGACGGCGTAAGGGTCGACGCCGGCCAGCGGATCGGCGGCACCGACGAGCGCGGACTTGATCTGCTCCCCCGTCCAGTCCGGGTGCCGCTGGGCGAGCAGCGCGGCCGCGCCCGCCACGTGCGGGCTGGCCATCGAGGTGCCGGAGATGCCCTCGTAGTACCTGTCGATCGGGTCCTGCAGGTTGGTGCCGTCGGCCCGGGCGGCGACGATGTCGACGCCGGGCGCGACCAGTTCCGGCTTGGCCACGTTGCTGCTGACCAGCGGTCCGCGGCTGGAGAAGTCGGCGAGCTTGTCGTTGCGGTCGACAGCGCCGACAGTCAGCGCGCTGGCGGCGGAGCCGGGCGAGGAGATGGCACCGCCGCTGTTGCCGGCGGCGATGACGAAGAGCGCCCCGGTCTGCCTGCTCAGGCCGTCGACGGCGAGCGAGAGCGGGTCGTTGCCGTCGTCCGGGTCGCTGCCGCCGAGGCTCATGTTGATGACATCGGCCCGGCTGGCGGCCCACTCCATGCCGGCGATGATCCCGGAGTCCGCACCGGAGCCGTGGTCGTCGAGGACCTTGCCGATCACCAGTTTGGCGTCCGGCGCCACGCCGCGACGCTGGCCGTGGGCGGCCGCGCCGGTGCCGGCGATGGTCGACGCGACATGCGTACCGTGGCCATTGTGGTCGACGGCGTCGCCACCCTCGACGGTGAAGTCAGCGCGGTCGGCGACGCGGCCGACCAGGTCCGGGTGGGTGAAGTCAGCACCGGTGTCGAGCACCGCGACCCGGACCCCCTTGCCGGTGTACCCGGCCTTCCAGGCATCGGGCGCGGAGACCTGGCCCAGGTTGCGGTCGAGGTCACCATGCTGGCTCCCGCCGGTCAGCGCGGTGGCGCGGACCTTACGGTCGAGCCAGACCTTCTTGGCCCCGGCGAGCAGCGAGTTCGTCGCCAGCTTCGCGGTGGCCGGGCTCTTCTTGGGTACGTGGCCGGCCACCGCGCCGATGCTGGGCAGCGACAGCACGTCACCGAGCGCGGCCACCCGGGCGGACGCGGTGGAGGGCTGCACGATGACCGGCAGCTGCGAGGTGCTCTCATCGTCGTAGCCGTCCGCGATCAGCGCGGTGACGTCGAAGAGGTCGGGGTCGAGGGTCGAGCCGATCTGGGACGCGACGCGCGCGGGGATGACGTGCAGGTGGCCGTCCGGCCCGCAGGTCTGTCGGAGCACCGCGTTCGGGTCGGCCGGTCGCACCGTGGCCCGCGGGCATCCCGCTCCGGTGCTCCGTACGGTCACCACGTCCCCGGTGAGCAGGGTGACGGTGTGCGTCTTCCCGTCGCCAGCGGCATCGGGTGTGCCCGTCAGACCAATGCCGCTGGGCCCGGCTGTGGCAGCGCCGCCCGGTACGGCGCTCAGCGCCGTGGCCGTGACGGCGACGGCCAGCAGCCATCGCGTTTTCCTGAGCATCTTACTCCCTGTCTTATGTAGACAAACGCACCCTCTCGGGCGACTTCTCGCAAGATCATAGGATCGACGGAACGTCGACGCGGTCCTAGCATGGGCTGAATGGATCTTTCGGATCCAACTCGGCCGATCCCCGGCGACCAGCCCGACCGAAGGGAAACGCGCGTGCGTCGAACCCCCTTGGCACTACTCGGCGTCGGTGTCTCCGGCGCACTGCTGTTGAGCGCAGCCCCGGCAGCGGCGGCGACCCCGCCCGCGGCGCCCGCACCGACCGGCATCGTCGTCAGTGACGGCATGACGCAGCCGGTGTTCTCGCTCGCCGACGCGATCGAGGAGCGGGTGTTCGTCCAGACCCCGGTCGACACCGACCACGACGGCCGCCTCGACCGGGTGGCGATCGACATCTCCCGGCCCCGGGAGACCGCCACCCAGGGCTTCAAGGTGCCGGTCATCTTCGAGCACAGCCCGTACCGCAAGGGCACCTGGGGCGACGTGCCCTACCCGAGCGTGCTGGTGGACGACCTGCCGCAGAACGGCTTGACCGACCGTTCCGGGCGCCGGGCTCTCGACGCGGGAGCCCAGCGGGCGCAGGCGAAGGCCAACCTGCCCGGTTCGCTCGACGACTACTACGTGCCGCGGGGGTACGCGGTGGTGCTCGGTCAGAGCGTCGGCACCGGCGACTCCGACGGCTGCCCGACCAGCGGCGACCAGGCCGAGACGCTCGGCACCAAGGCGGTCATCGACTGGCTGAACGGCCGGGCGAAGGGGTACGACGCGAACGGCGCCCCGATCACCGCCGGCTGGACCACCGGCGCGGTCGGCATGACCGGCGTCTCCTACAACGGGACGCTCCCCAACCAGGTGGCCACCACCGGCGTCCGGGGCCTCAAGACCATCGTCCCGGTCTCCGCGATCAGCAGCTGGTACGACTACTACCGCGCCAACGGTCTGGTCGTCGCCCCCGGGACGTTCCAGGGCGAGGACACCGACATCCTGGCCCAGTACACCGCCGGGCAGGCACGGGCCGAGGGGCCCTGCGCCGACGAGATCGCGAAGATCACCGAGGAGCAGGACCGGGTCACCGGCGACTACTCGAAGTTCTGGAAGGACCGTGACTACCTTGACGCCCGGGACGTGGAGGCGAGCGTCTTCGTCGTGCACGGCCTCAACGACTGGAACGTGAAGACCGAGCACTTCGCCGGCTGGTGGGACGAGCTCGCCAAGCGCCACGTACCGCGCAAGATCTGGCTGCACCAGGGCGGGCACGGCGGCCCGGGCAGCAACGCGTCGGTGACCCTGCCGGACGGGCGGACGTGGACGTACAAGCAGACCGAGAACCGCTGGTTCGACTTCTGGCTGTGGAACGTGCGCAACGGGATCATGGACGAGCCGACCGCGGTGCTGCAGCGGGAGGACCGGGCCTACACCACGTACGCCAACTGGCCCGACCCGGCAGCGCGTGAGGTCGGGTTGCGGTTCGCCGCCACCGACGCCACCGCCCCGGGCACGCTCACCACGGGCAAGCCGCCGAAGGCCAGGGTCGAGCAGAGCTTCGTCGACGAGGGTCGGACCATCCACCCGGACACCCTGGTGTCCAACCCGGACACGGCGAGTGAGAACCGGCTCGCGTACCGCTCCCCCGCGCTGACGCAGAACGTGCGCATCTCCGGACGCCCGGAGATGCGGCTGCGGATGGCGATCGACAACAAGCCGGACGCGAACCTCACCGCGTACCTGGTCGACTACGGCCCGGCCGGCTCGACCGCCGCGCCGACCGTGGTGACCCGGGGTTGGATGGACCCGCAGAACCGCAAGGGCCCGGCCCGCACCGAGCCGGTGAAGCAGGGCAAGCTGTACGACTACCGGTGGACCATGGAGCCGAAGGACTACATCTTCCCGGCGGGGCACCGGATCGGCGTTGTCGTCTTCTCCAGCGACCAGGAGTACACCCTGCTGCCGCTGGGTGGCACCGAGCTGCGGGTCGCGCCGAACGACAGCGAACTGCGGCTGCCGGTGGTCGGCGGGCGGGCCGTACTCGGGTTCTGAGCCAGTTTTTCCGAACGGGTGGGGCAGTCCGACACGTCGGGCTGCCCCACCCGTGTTTGGCGTGCGGACGCACGGGAAGACCTCGCCGATCGGGCCCGGCCGTTGTCCGGCGGTGCCGGCGAGATCAGAGGAGGAGTGAGGATGGCCGCAGGCAGCACCCGCAAGGCAACCGGTGCGAAGACGAAGACGATGCCGCCGAGCCGGAAGGTGGCGGCGAAGAAGGTCGCCGCCGCGACGAAGCGGGCCACCGGCGCGAGCGCGGCCAAGACGCCCGGCGAGAAGCCCACGCCGACCACGACCCGGGTGGCGCGAAAGAAGGACACCTCCGCCACCACGGCCACGCCCACCCGCAGGCCGACAGCGAAGGCGGCCGCCGCCAAGAACGCCCCACCGAAGAAGGCACCCGCGACGAAGGCCGCGGCGAAGAAGTCGCCCGCGAAGAAGGCCGCGGCGGCCCGGGCCCGCACCACGTCAGCGACCAGGGCGCCGGCCAAGAAGGCGACCACCATGGAGTCGTTCGGCAACCGGCGTACGCCCCGGAAGGCTTGATTCCCAACGGCGCGGGGCATTGGGAGCCGGCCCCGGTTGGTCAGGCGTGCGGGTCGGGGCAGCAGACCGTGAGCGCACCGGGCACCGAGCGCACCTTGAGCTTCGCGACCGCGGTACGCGCGCCGCCATCGAGCTCGTACGTCCGCGGCGCGGCGAAGCGGACCCGAACGCGGCGGCCGCGGGTGATCCGGACGAAGGGCGAGTCGGTCGAGCGCCCTGCGGCCATCCGGCCGAGGGTGCGGGCCCAGTCGATCGCCCCGTTCGCGGTTGACACGCCCACCTCCAGGCACCCGTCGTCCGGCTGGGCGTCGTCGAAGGCGGGGATGCCACCGGTGATCGTGCCGACGTTGCCGAAGAGCACGCAGCTCGCCTCGCCGTCGAACCAGGTCACCCCGTCCACCTGGATCCGCGTGTGCACCAGCTCGCCCCGAACGTGCCGCAGCCCCGTCCAGACGTACGCCAGCCGACCGAGCCGGCTCTTGAGGTGCCGGTCCGCCTCCCGAATCAGGTCGCCGTCGAACCCGGCACCGGCCATCACCGCGAAATGCTCGCCGTTGAGGCGGCCCAGGTCCAGCCGGCGCCGCCGGCCGTGCAGGCCGATGCGTACCGCCTCCGCCAGGTCCTCCGGGATGCCGAGGTTGGCGGCGAAGAGGTTCGCGGTGCCGGCGGGCAGGATGGCCATCGGGGTCCGCGAGCGGGCCAGCGTGTCCGCGCAGCGTTGCACCATGCCGTCCCCACCCCACACGAAGACCAGACCGGCGCCCTTCTTCAGCGCCTTGCGGACCTTCTTCGGCGCCTTGCGGCTCTTCGGCACCTCGTACCAGAGCAGGTCGTCGACGCCGGCGCCGACGAGGGTCGCCCGCAGCTCGTCAAGCCCGCCACCGAGGGTCTTGCGACGGTGCGCGACCACCGCGACCGCGCCCAGCCGGCCGGCGGTCACACACGTGGCGGGGGCTGCGGCGCTCGTGCTCATGGCCGCCGGTGTTACCCAGCCGGCTGACTGACTACGCCTCGGCACCGCACGGGTGTCGGCCTTGGTCGCGGCACTGTCGCGCGGGCCGTAGCCGGATGGGCCCGATGTCCGGTCCGGGAATCACGCGGATGCTGCCGCACCTGCCATTGCTGGCCGCCGCCTGAAAGGTCTGTGATGGGCCGGTCACGGCGGCATCCGCACCAAGGCGCGTTATACCTCAGAGTCATATTTATGCCTCACAGGTATAGCGCTCCATGCCGACTGTCCCGCCCGTTCGGAACGCGGTCCTGCAATCCGCGCGACTTGGGGAGGTCGTGGCCTCGGCGCATTGGCAGGCAGCAGTGTCCCGGAGATTGCGCGGATCGTGGATCCGGCGGGTTGAGGACCTTGACGGCGCCAATGTCCGGTTCGTGATCGGCGCGGCTGGGGGTGGGTGTCCGGTTTCGCCGTGGGCGTCCCGTGGTCGGGGGCACCCGCAGGGTGGAATCGGGGGCCGGCCGGGGTGGTTATACCTGGCAGATCACCGCGGCCCCCGGGCCCGGTAGCCGCAGGCCGCCGGGAACACCCGCCAGGCCGCCACGGTTACATCCCCCGTAGCCGCCGACCGCCGGGAACACCCGCCAGGCCGCCACGGTTACATCCCCCGTAGCCGCCGGACGCCGGGAACACCCGCCAGGCCGCCACGGTTACATCCCCCGTAGCCGCCGACCGCCGGGAACACCCGCCGGGCCGCCACGGTTACATCCCCCGGACACCCGAGCAGGTCCCCCCCGATCGCCGGGCCGTCCCCCCGTGAACTTTCTCGTGCGGCGCACGCCCCCCGTTGTGTGTCGCATGCACCCCCCGATGCAGAGGAGCACGCCATCATGCGTACCGATCTGATTCGTAAGACCGCTCTGACCGCTGCTGGACTCGCGTTCACCGGCGGCGCCATCGCCGGACCGGTGACCGCCGCGTACGCCGCGTCGGACGCCAAGCCCACCACCCAAACGCAGACCGACCGTAAGCCCGCCGGTGAGCGTCAGCTCGGCGTGCGGTACGAGGCGCAGCCGAACTTCTACTACTGCGGCCCCGCCGCCACGCG